>CASFBD010000022.1 GCA_949292885.1 uncultured Bacillota bacterium | reverse complement strand
CAGCGCGCGCATCCTTTTGTAAATTTTATAAGTTATCGCGAATCCATGTCAAATCTTGTTCTGTTTCTGATAATCGTTCCCTGTTGCCAAAGCCAGTGCAGGTGTCTTAATTTCTGCCTCGTTCATGAGGTCTTTCAAATTCTCGAAGAACGCACTCATTTATTTCACTCTGCCCAATACAAAATCAACGGAACAGTCGAAAAATTCGGCAAGCTTGATGATATTGTCCAAAGACGGCTTGCGTTTACCGTTTTTCCATTCAAAAAATCTCGCTTTTGAAATGTTGGTGTTTGTATATATTTTATATGTCGAAACAGAAAAATATTTTATCAGAAAATCTAACTGTTGGGGAAAGGGCGGACATTTGGTATAGCTTTGGGTATGTCTTTCTTGCTCCAGACCGAGGAGATACCCGACGGAACAGTTGAAAAACTCTGCAAGGATGAGAGCTTTTTCCACGGAAGGAAGGCGCTCCGCGCGCAAATAACTGTAAATATTCGGATAGTTGATTCCCGTTTCTTCCGATAATTTTTGTACGGTGAGATTGTACTCGTTTATAATTTCTTTCAAACTTTCCGCAAAGGGTTTTAAATCGGTCATATTATATCCTGCCCAATACAAAATCGACGGAGCAATCGAAATAGTTTGCAAGGCGAATCAGACTTTCTGCGGTCGGTTGTGTTTTTCCGTTGTGCCAGCGATTGACTGTTTTTTCGGACAATCCCGTTTGTTTTTCCAAACGATATTTTGTCACTTTGAAGTGGTTCAAGAGAAAAGTGAGCTGTTCGGGAAAGGGCGGCCGTTGTCTGAAAGAGGACTCTTCCGGAACATCTTTCAGTCCCAGTAAATAATCCGTTGAGCAATGAAAATAGTCGGCAAGCCGTACAAGCGTATCGACGTCGTGGAAGAATCGATCCCTGTTGCCAAAGCCAGTGCAGGTGTCTTGATTTCTGCCTCGCTCATGAGGTCTTTCAAATTCTCGGAAAGCGCATTCATTTATTTCACTCTGCCCAAGATAAAATCGACGGAGCAGTCGAAAAAGGAAGCGATTTTTACAAGATTGTCGACAGAGGGAAGGCTTTTCCCGCTCAACCAATTATAAAAGACGCCCCAGGAGATCTTTGTCTGCTTAACAAAAGCGTATTGGGTGCAGTTTCTTTCCTTTAATGCCGTACGCAGTCGCACAGAAAAGGATTGTACGGGAAGATAATTTACATCGTCGCACGGATCCTCCTTCAATCCCAGCAAAAAATCGGCGGAACAATGAAAAAATTCGACCAGCTGAACCAATGTGTTGTAGTTCGGCGCCCGATTTCCTGTAATATAGGAAGAAATTTTAGAGCTGCAAGTATTCATTGCGTCGGCAAGAGAAGTTTGCGTCAGACCGCATTCGCCCATCAGTTCTTTTAAGTTTTCAGACAGTTTCGACAAATTAACCATAAAATAGACCTTTATCTACAAACTATTATCCTCTAAACTGTAAAAAAATACTTGTATTCTTTCAGTTTAGAGGTTATACTATATATACACAACGCAAGGCGCGCGGCGGGGTGAAAAACAAAAGGAGTACATAAACTACTATGGAACAGAAACAATGCGAAAATACGAGAAATTTCAGGACAGACGCCAAAGAATTTTTGGAAGAATTGAAGCCGCTGATAGAGGATTATTTTGTCTGCGAACTGATAAAGGAAGAAAATGCTTTAAAAGTTTGCTTTGAAAACGGACAAGTTATCAGGCTGTGTGCGCAAGAGTTGTAAAAGTCAATAAAAAAAGGCAGGCGCGCGGAAAAAAGCCGCGCGCCTGCCTTGCATTTTGCGTGACAAAATGCAATTTGAAAAAGAGGGAAAAAGTATCGGGGGAAGGAGAGAAAAAGTATTCAATCTCCTTTTTTTCCAAAAAAACGGATAAATGCGGAAAAGGAGAGCAGGATCCCACCCGAAATAATATAATACAAGGGGAACACTGTGACGAGAGAAAAGAGCAGGAGCATGGCGCCCGAAAGGGCATAGCCGCGCCAGGATGTGCGCGAAATGCGGCGGGAAAGTTTTTCTTTGAAAGAAGTCTTGTGGGCGGGCGGAGCAAGCAGTGTTTGCGGCATACAGCCGCTTTCGCTGACAAGTTTGTACACGTCCTTGGCTTCCAAAAGTTTTACGTCGAACGCCTGTGCAAGGCTGCGCGCTTCTTCGGTGAAGTCGGAAGCAAATACCGTTTTTTGTCCCTTTCCGCGCAGAATGGGGCAGATCTCGTCTGCAGTGACTGCTCCGAAACGGAATTTTAAAAAAGCGGTCTGCTGTCCGCATTGCAGGGTATCGTCCGCAATTTCCGTATACGTGTCCCCGTTTTGCTGACCGTGCAGAGCGTTCAGACTCTTTGCGATCAGGTCGGCATTGTGGGCAGGGGTATCCAGTGCAAGGTGTATCGCCAGTTTGTGTACCTCGTCTTTTTCGCATTCGTCTATGCCCTTTTTCCTGCGTCTGCGGCGCAGAAAGAGGTGCAGCAGGACGGCAGCCGATGCAGAGAGAACAAGCGCAAGGGTAAGCGCTCCGCCTGCGCCTATGGAGAAACGCAGCAGGCAGAAGCTGAGCAGAAACACGACAAAAAACGTGAATATCGTGTCCGTCCAGAGGGGGAGATTTTTCATCGTATGTACCTTCCGAAAAAGTTTTATGTATTTTTTCCCCAATTTTTGGCAATTTAAACCTTGCAAGAGTTGTCAACTTATGCTATACTGAAAGAAACGCAGAAATCTCTTTTGATGCCATCTTAAAACGGACAAAACATGATGAAGATCGCAATTTTCGGCGGGTCGTTCGATCCCGTCCATGCCGAGCACGTCAACATTGTGCGGGCGGCGCGCGAAAAGCTGGGGGCAGACAAAATTTTTGTCATGCCCGCCAACATTCCGCCCCACAAGCAGGGAAAAAATCTTGCCTCCGCGCAGGACAGACTGAATATGGCAAAGCTTGCCTTTGCGGGAATTCCCGGCTGCGAAGTGAGCGCATACGAGCTCAACGCGGGCGGTACCAGTTATACTTGCCGCACGCTGGCGCATTTCCGCCAGAAATATCCCGACGCGGCGCTTTACTGGCTGGTCGGGGCAGATATGCTTAAGGATTTTCCCGCATGGAAAGATCCGGAAAATATCCTTTCCATGGCGGAGCTCGTCGCCTGCAACCGCGAGGGTGAACACGTCAATTTCAAGGCGGAACAGCTTCGATTTTTTGCAAAATACCGCAAGTCGTTCCGTGTCCTCGAATTTACGGGCAGAGAGATCTCTTCCACAAAGGCGCGCGTGCTTGCCGCATTTGGAGAGGATCTGAAACCATATCTGCCCGAGGACGTCATTGCCTACATTCAGGCAAACGGCCTGTACCGCGTGGAATGCGTCAAGGAGGCGCTCACCTTTCTCAAACCCGCCCGCAGGAAGCATACGGTCAGCGTGGCGCTCACCGCTGCATCGGCGGCGGCAAAATATAAGGCGGACGAACATTCCGTCATTCTCGCGGCGGGATTGCACGACGCCGCGAAAAACATGGAGCTCTCCGACCCGAAACTGCAGGGCTTTTGTGCGGAAGGGGAGGTGCCGGCGCCCGTCCTGCACCAATACACGGGAGCATATCTTGCCGAGCACTATTTCGGCGTCACGGACGAGGACGTGCTGAATGCCGTGCGCTATCATACGTCGGGAAGGCCTGCCATGAGCACGCTGGAAAAGCTGATTTTCCTCTCGGATATGCTGGAACCGGGCAGGGATTTCCCGAAAGTGGAGAAACTGCGCGCGTACTTTGCAAAGGATCTCAACGAGTGTATGTATCGCGCGCTCGATCATCAGATCAGATATCTCAAAAAAGGAAAGGGCGAGATCTATCCGCTCTCTTTCCGTGCCTATGAATATTATAAAAATTTAAGGAGAAACTAAATGCAATCTCTCGAATTTACAAAGCAGATCTGCGCCTTTTTGTCCTCGAAAAAAGCGGAGGACATTCTCTACGTGGACGTGCGCGACAAGACGGTGCTGTGCGATTACTTTGTCATTTGCAGCGGCAGAAACACCACACAGGTCAAGTCGCTCTGCGAAAACCTGGAAGAAAAGTTTTCCAAAGAGGGCATAGAACCCCGCCGTTCGGAAGGCGTGCGCGAGGGGCGCTGGGGCGTGATCGATTACGGTGACGTCATTGTTCACGTGTTCAACGACGAGTCCCGCCTGTTTTATCACCTCGAACGGCTGTGGGATGAGGGAAACAACGTACAGCGCTATACCGACTAATCGTCAAAACTGATTTTTTTGGGACGGGAATAATCGCTTTTCGGTTTCTTTCTCTTTTCCACGAGATAGTATACTTCGCGCGGTTTTTTCTCCTCCGTCTCTTCTTTTTCCGCGGGCTTTTGTTCTGAGAATGTCCCCGTGGACGAGCGGCGGCGCTGCAACAGGCGGAAGCCGGCCACGCCTCCGAAACAGAGTATAAACGTGATGAAAAGATACAATCCGCCCCATAGGGTGGAAGCAAGCAGATTCGGCATCTCTTTTTCTCCTTTTTTGTGCATTGTATCACAAAAAACAGGGAAAGGAGTGCCGTCTTTTGCAGATACGAGGGGGATTTTGACGGATGACTGCCTATGACATCATAGAAGCAAAAAAACACGGTAAAACGCTGAGTAAGGCGCAGATCGATGCGTTTGTGCGCATGGTGGCGGATGAAACCGCGTCTGATGCACAGATCGCCGCTTTCTGCATGGCGGTTTGTATCCGCGGCATGACGGACGAAGAGGCTGTCTTTCTTACACAGGCGATGGCGGACAGCGGCGAGCGGCTCTCGCCTCCTGCCGATGGGATTTTTGCCGATAAACATTCCACGGGCGGCGTGTCCGATTCCACCACGCTTGTGCTGGTGCCCGTTCTTGCGTCGCTGGGCGTAAAATGTGCAAAGTATTCGGGCAGGGGACTTGGTCACACGGGCGGAACGCTGGACAAACTGGAAAGCTTTGCGGGATTCAACGTCAATCTTACGGCGCAGCAGTTCTCTTCGCAGGTGGAGCGCATCGGCGCGGCGATTGCGGGGCAGACAAAAACAACCGTTCCCGCCGACAAGCGGATGTACGCCGTGCGCGACGTGACCGCCACCGTGGACAGCATTCCGCTGATCGCCTCCTCGGTGATGAGCAAAAAGCTCGCGTCCTTTGCGCAGGTCATTCTGCTGGACGTGAAATACGGGGACGGCGCCTTCATGAAGACAGCCCGAGCGGCGGAACAGCTGGCGCGGCTGATGGTCGCCGCAGGGACTGCGGCGGGCAGACAGGTGGAGGCGGCGGTCACGGACATGAGCGCACCTCTGGGCGATGCCATCGGCTGCAATGCGGAAGTGCGCGAGGTGATCGAGGTGCTCCGCGGCAAACGGAATAATCTTTCGCGGCTCTCCCTCCTGCATTGCGAACGCATTCTGCGCATGGCGCAGGGAACAGAGGAAAAGCGCGCAAAAACGCTGGTACAGGAGGCAATCGACTCGGGCGCGGCTCTGGAAAAATTCCGACAGATCGTTTCCGCGCAGGGCGGGGACACCGCCGCGTTCGACGACGCGGAGGCTTTGCCGCTGGCGCCCGAACGGGTGATCCTTCGTGCTCCGGGAGCGGGAAAATTGCACATTCATGCGCAGGCGCTGGGCAAAGCGTGTGCCCAGCTGGGCGGCGGCAGACAGCGCGAAGGGGAGGACATCGATCATACGGTGGGTATTTTGCTCAAACGCCGTGCCGGCGACAGCGTTGCGCAGGGCGAGGAGGTTGCCGAAGTCTTCTGCCGCGAACGCAGGCAGGAGGCGCTCGATCTTGCGCAGTCGGCGTTTGAGGTAAGGCATTCTTACCGCGCCCGTCCGCTTGTACATTGCATCATCTCAAAGGAGGACATTTCAGATGTTCGGTATCAAAAAAAAGACAACGGATGATAAAATTCAGGCCCAACCCGCACAGGAGCCGGTCTTAAACGAAGGGGAAAACAAGCCTGCGGAACCTGCCGCCGAGCAGAGCGTTCCCGCGCAGAAAACGGAGGAAGTGCGCATTTCCGCCGCCGAAATGGCGGAGTTTGAGGAGTTCAAAAAACAGAAAAAGATCCTCGAACTGCGCCGTATGCTCAAGACCATCGATCATACTCTCCTCAAACAGACGGCAACGCGCGAGGACGTGCGCAAGCTGTGCAGGGAAGCGGTGGATTACGGCTTCTATTCCGTATGCGTCCAGCCTGTATACGTTGCCGATTGCGTCGATTTCCTGAAAGATGCTCCGCAGATCAAGATCGCCTGCGTCGTCGGATTCCCCATGGGCGAGAACAAGACGGAAACAAAAGTGTTTGAAACCAAGCGTGCCATTGCGGACGGCGCGGACGAGATCGACATGGTCATCTGCGTTTCCGCTGTCAAGAACGGGAATTTTTCCTACGTCAAAAAGGAGATCCGCAGTATCGTCAAGGCGGCAAAGGGCGCGCCTGTCAAAGTGATCATCGAAACATCCCTGCTCACGCGCGAGGAAATGATCAAGGCGGCTCAGTGTGCCAAGGACGCGGGCGCCGCGTTTGTGAAAACAAGCACCGGTTACTTCGGCGAGGGCGCCAAAGCGGAGGACGTGCGCCTTCTCAAGGAAACGGTGAAGGGCGCCTGCTGTGTGAAGGCTTCGGGCGGGATCCGCAACGCGGATCAGTTCCGCGTCATGCTCGGCGCAGGGGCAGACCGCATCGGCACCAGTGCGGGCACGGAAATTGCCGACAGTCTGAAAAAAGAACTATAACCTGTGCAAATAGCAGGGATAAAACATCCGAAAGGCAGAAACATTGACATTTCTTCTCCTGCCGTGGTACAATTTTCTCATCAAACGCGAGGACAGGGAAAAGTATTGCGGAACACGGGAGGGCACAGAGAGCGGCGGAAAGGTGAAAGCGCCGTGCCCCCGTCCGCAGGAAAAACACCCGAGAGCGGCGGCGGCAAAAGGAAACGAGTAGCTTCCGACGGGTGCGCCCGTTACGGCGCAGGCCTTTTGAGGAAGGCACAGAGAGTGCAGCAATGCACTGAAATTCAGGTGGCACCGCGAAGTCCCTTCGCCCTGATGGTTTTCATCGGGGAGAAGGGGCTTTTTTCTTTCCGAAATTTCAAACGTGAGGAATCAAAGATGTGTTCGATTTTCTGCTGTACCACAAAAGAGGTTGATTACAAGGCTATGCTGGACGGGTTTTACCGCACCGTTTCGCGCGGGCCGGACATGAGCCGCATCGAAAAGACGCCCTCCGGCTATATGGCGTTCCACCGCCTTGCGATCATGGGACTGAATGCGCTGGGAATGCAGCCCTTTTCCATGGGGAAGAGTAAATTGATCTGCAACGGGGAGATCTACGGGTTTCGCCCCATAAAAAAGCGGCTGGAAGAGATAGGGTATACTTTTCTTTCGGACAGCGATTGCGAGATTTTGCTGCCTCTGTACCACGAGTACGGTTTGAAAATGTTTTCCATGCTGGACGCGGAATTTGCGCTGGTTTTGTACGACGGCGAAACGGGCGAATATATCGCCGCACGCGACCCCATCGGCATCCGTCCTCTGTATTACGGGTACCTGGCAGGGGGCGCCATCCTCTTTGCCAGCGAGCCGAAAAACCTTGTCGGGCTGACCGTGGGCAAAATTCTGCCTTTCCCGCCCGGACATTATTATTATAAAGGCAGGTTTTTTTCCTATTGCGACATTGCCGCGGTCAGGGAATATTCTTCGGACGGCCTGGATGCGGTGTGCGCGGAAATCCGCGAAAAGCTGACGCAGGGGGTAAAAAAGAGGCTGGACGCCGACGCACCCTTGGGTTTTTTGCTTTCGGGCGGGCTGGATTCCTCCTTGGTATGCGCCCTCGGTGCAAGAATGTTGGGGCGTATCCGCACTTTTGCCGTCGGCATGGATAAGGATGCCATCGACCTCAAATACGCAAAAGAAGTGGCCGATTACATCGGCAGCGATCATACGGAAGTGTACATCACCCGAGAAGAGGTGCTCTCCTCGCTCGAAAGCGTCATCGCGGCGCTGGGAACTTTCGATATCACCACCATCCGCGCGTCTATGGGAATGTACTTGCTCTGCAAAAAGATCCACGAGCTCTCTGACGTGCGCGTACTGCTGACGGGGGAGATCTCGGACGAGTTGTTCGGCTACAAGTACACGGACTTTGCGCCCGACGCGGCGTCGTTTCAGAAAGAATCGCAAAAGCGTGTGCGCGAACTGCATATGTACGACGTTCTGCGCGCCGATCGCTGTATTTCCGTGCATTCGATGGAAGCGCGCGTTCCCTTCGGCGATCTGGATTTTGTGCGCTGCGTCATGCGTGTTTCCCCCGAATTGAAACGCAATGTTTACGGCAAGGGCAAATACCTTCTGCGCAAGGCTTTTGAGGGCGATTATTTGCCGGAAAACATCCTCTGGCGGGAAAAAGCGGCGTTTTCGGACGCAGTGGGGCATTCCATGGTGGACGATCTGAAAGAATATGCCGAGCAAAAATACGGCTCCGACTGGAAGGAGATCGCCAGAAAGTACACCTATCATGCCCGTCCGTTTACAAAGGAAAGTTTGCTGTACCGCGAGATCTTTGAAAAATATTATCCCGGGCAGGCGGGCATGGTCAAGGATTTCTGGATGCCCAACAGGCATTGGGAGGGGTGCAAAGTGGACGATCCTTCCGCGCGCGTTCTTTCCAACTACGGCGACAGCGGCAAATAATCCCTTGCGTTTTTTGCGGGAAGGTGGTACAATGTCGGCATGAACAAACCCGATTTCAACAAGAGAATGCTGGAACTTTGCCGCGCGGTAACGCCCGGGGAAAAACTTCTCCTGCACAGCTGCTGCGGCCCCTGTTCTTCCAGGTGCCTGGAAACGCTGAAAGAATATTTTAAGGTGACCGTTCTCTTTTACAACCCCAACATCACCGACCCCGCCGAGTACGAAAAGCGCAAGGGCGAGCAGCTCCGCTTTTTGCGGGAAACGGGCTGGGCGGACTTTCTTGACTGCGACTATGCCCCGCAGGAGTTTTTCTCCTGCGTGCAGGGGCTGGAAGGGGAAAAGGAGGGCGGCGCCCGCTGTTATAAGTGCTACCGCCTGCGCCTGGAAAAAACGGCGCAGCTTGCAAAGGAAGGCGGGTTCAGCTGGTTTTGCTCCACCCTTTCCGTCAGCCCTCACAAAAATTCCGCGTGGCTCAACGAGCTGGGCGAAGAGATCGAAAAGCGCACGGGCGTGCGCTGGCTGTATTCCGATTTCAAAAAGGAAAACGGCTATCTGCGCTCCGTCCGCCTCGCGCAGGAACACAACCTTTATCGCCAGAATTACTGCGGCTGTATCTTTTCCGATTGGACAAAAAATCCTTCTCTGTGAACGGGGAAGGATTTTTTTGTCAAATGCACGCAAAAACATTTGACGGGAACGTTCGGATACGCTATAATAAATACTACTAAAATAGTTGCAATTAAAGGAGTCGGATATGAGGCTTTCATCCAAATCGCAATACGGGTTAAAGGCGTGCTACATTCTTGCGCAGAACTATCCGCAAAGGTGCGTCAGCGCGTCTGCGCTGGAAAAGGAGATCGCGGTTTCCGGAAAATATATAGAAAAGATCATGCGAATGCTGTCGGGCAAGGGGATCGTTGCGGCAGAACGCGGCGTTTCGGGCGGATACAAGCTCACGCGCGCCCCGCAGGAGATCACCATCGGCGACATTGCGCGCGCGTTGGAAGACAACATGGAAATTGCCGACTGTATTACGTCCTCCTGCAAAAAGTGCGCCACGGGTGAAGTGTGGCGCAAGCTGTATGCGGGAATCAATGAGGTGCTCGATTCAATGACGCTGCAATCCATGCTGGACGATCATTGCGAAGTGGGCGTATGCAAGTGCAACAGCGCGGAAGAATGCCATTGCAAGGCAGGTTGAGGAGAGAAAATGGAACGTATTTATTTTGACCACGCGGCAACGACGCCTGTCGACGCGCGCGTGTTGCAGAAAATGCTGCCGTATTTTACGGACAATTTCGGGAACCCCAATTCCCAGCACTGGTTTGGCCGCAGGAGCGTGACCGCGGTGGATGAGGCGCGCGATCTTGTCGCTTCCCTCATCGGGGCGAAGCCGAGTGAAATTTATTTTACGTCGGGGGGTACCGAATCGGACAACTGGGCGATCCGCGGCGCGGCGCACGCGCGGGCGGAAAAAGGAAAACACCTCATCATCAGCGCGGTGGAACATCCTGCCATGATCACAACGGCAAAGGAACTGGAAAAGGAGGGCTTTGAAATTTCCCTTGCACCCGTGGACGAGTACGGCAGGGTGGATGTGGAAAAGCTGAAAGCGCTCCTTCGCGAGGACACGACTTTTGTGGGCGTGTTGACGGCAAACAACGAGGTGGGTACCATCCAGCCCGTTGCGGAAATTTCAAAGCTGTGCAAAGAGCGCGGCATTCTCTTTTTCACCGACGCCGTTCAGGCGGCGGGTGCGCTGAAAATCGACGTGAAAGATCCTGCCGTCGATCTGCTCTCTTTTTCGGGACATAAGTTTTACGGCCCGAAAGGGGTGGGCGTGCTGTATATCCGTTCGGGGCTGAAATTGGGCAAGATCATCACGGGCGGTCACCAGGAACGCACCATGCGCGGCGGAACGACAAACGTTCCCGCCATTGTGGGACTGGCGGAGGCGCTCCGCCTGGCACAGGAAGAGCGCGAACAAAACGCCGCTTACGTTTCTTCCCTGCGCGATCGCTTTATCTCCCGCGTCCTGCACGAGATCCCGTTTGTAAAGCTCAACGGGCATCCGCAGGAGCGACTGCCTGCAAACGCCAATTTTTCTTTCCGCTATATCGAAGGGGAGTCTTTGCTGTTCAGCCTGGATCTTGCAGGCATCGCCGTTTCCAGCGGCTCTGCGTGCTCGTCCGGTTCGCTGGAACCTTCTCACGTTCTGCTCGCCATGGGGCTGAGCGAAGGGTTGGCACACGGCAGCGTACGTTTTTCTTTCGGAAAGGACAACACCATCGACCAGATCGACTACGCGGTGGACAAGCTCAAAGAGATCGTGCTCAAATTGCGTGCGCTCTCTCCGCTCTTTCCCAAAGATCTGAAAAACGAAGTATTTGAAAAGGAGATCTGATATGTACACGCAAAAGGTAATGGAAGCTTTCCAAAACCCCAAAAACGTGGGTGAAATAGAAAATTACGACGGCATGGGCATGATCGGCAGCGAAGCCTGCGGCGACATCATGCAGGTGTTCATCAAGGTGGAAAACGGCGTCATTGCGGACGCAAAGTTCAAGACGTTCGGATGTGCAGCGGCGATCGCCACCTCCTCCACGGCGACCGAGATGATCAAGGGCATGACGGTAGACGAGGCGCTGGAAGTGACCAACAAAAAGGTTATTGAAGTGCTGGGCGGATTGCCTCCGCAAAAGATCCATTGCTCCGTGCTTGCAGAACAGGCCATCAAAGCCGCCATCGAGGATTACAAGAGCCGCAACAAAAACTGAGGTGCGTTATGCGAAAATCAGAACGGGAGATCGCCGATCTTTCCGATAAATTTCAGACGCTCCTGCGGTGCGAATATCTCACTCTCGCTTTGCAGGACGATGCGGCGCCCTATGTTCTGCCCGTCAATTTCGGCGCAGAGTTGGAAGGGGACAGGCTCTCTTTGTATTTCCACTGCGCCGTTGCAGGCAAAAAGCTGGAGCTTTTGCAAAAGGATGCGTGCGTTGGCTTTTGCGCGGCAAGACAGCTGCGCGTGTTCAACAAGGGCGTGGCGCCCTGCGGCTACACTACCGATTACGAGAGCGTGTGCGGCAGGGGCAGGGCGGAAATTCTGACGGACAAAGCCGAGCGCCTGCACGGGCTGAAAGTCCTCATGTCCCACTATACGCCGCAGAAATTTTCGGATGAAGATTTTTCCGAACACGCCTTTGCCATTACGACCGTGGTGAAAATTACCGTGGACGAATGGACGGGCAAACGGCTGTATCGCCCGGAATTTGCATAGACGGTCCTCGTTTTTTCTCAATTTCTCCGCCGCGCATATGTCTTTTTGCGCAAGTAAAAATTTTTCGCACAGGATTTGACAATTTTTTAAATTTTTGCTATGCTATCCGATGTTGTGCGATACAACGAACAGACGTAAGTCCAGTCTTATTACAGGCGTGTGGTCTTTCAAAGACCGCACGCCTTTTTTCATGGAGGAATTTATGGAACAGGAAAAATTTTTTGGGACAGGCACCCGTCGGCAAACTACTCGTGCGATTTGCGGTGCCGTGCGTGCTTTCTCTTTTGGTCAGCGCGCTGTATAACATTGTCGATTAGATCTTTATCGGGCAGAGCGTGGGGTATCTCGGCAATGCGGCGACAAACGTCGTGTATCCGTTCACCGTGGTGGCGCTTGCCGTTGCTCTGCTCATCGGCGACGGCGCGGCGGCGCTGTTCAGCTTGTCTTTGGGCAGAGGAGATGCGCACACGGGCAACCGCTGCGGTCGGATCGCCCTTCTTGTCTCTCTCGCCGCGGGAATTCTGCTCACGATCGTCGGCTACGTTGCATTCGATCCCGTCCTGCATCTGTTCGGAGTGACGGAAGATTGCTACTCCTATGCCGCCGATTATTTCTTTGTCATCCTCATGGGTATACCCTTTTATGTGCTGACTTCGGGGTTGAACGGCATGATCCGTGCGGACGGCGCTCCCGCTTATGCCATGGTTTCCACGGTCGTGGGGGCGGTGCTCAACCTGATTCTCGATTCCATTGCCGTATTTGCCCTGAAATGGGGCGTTACGGGCGCGGCCATTGCAACCGTTGTGGGGCAGGTCGTTTCCTGCGTACTCTCCTGTGTCTATCTTTTTCGTGCCAAACTCTTTCATTTGGAGAAAAAAGACGTACGCTTCGGACTCGGCAACTTTTTGAGGGTATGTCGGTTGGGACTTTCTTCGTTTATCACACAGATTTCCATTGTCATCATTATCGCCGTGGCAAACAACATGATCGGCATTGTCGGGCCTGCATCCGCGTATGGTGCGGACATTCCGCTTGCTGTCATCGGCATCGTGATGAAGGTGTTCGGTATCGTCATTTCCTTCGCCGTCCGAATCGCCGTGGGCGGTCAACCCATTGTGGGGTACAATTACGGTGCGGGAAATTTTTCGCGCGTGCGGCAGACATATCGGTTTATTTTGCTGGCAAATATTGTGGTGGGTGCGGTGGCAACACTTTTGTTTGAATTGTTTCCGCAGTACATTACCATGATCTTCGGCAGTGAGAGCGATCTGTATAACGAATATGCCTGCCTCTGTTTCCGCATTTTCCTGGGAGGAATTCTTTTTTGCTGTGTACAGAAGGCAAGCAGTATTTTTCTGCAATCGGTGGGGAAGGCGGTCAAGGCAACATTGTTATCCGTGTCGCGTGACGTCCTTTTCCTCGTCCCGCTGGTGGTTTGGTTTTCCCTGCAATTCGGCATGACGGGAATGCTGTGGGCTGCGCCTACGGCAGATGTGCTTGCATTTTTGCTGACTGTCATTCTCGTCCTTTGGGAAATGAAAAAAATGAAGCGAGCGGAAAGTTCTGTGCGGGCAGGCGCGTCTGACGATGCGGAATCCTGCGAAGCAAACTGAGATTTTCTTCAAAAAAATGTCCGATGCGCCGTATTGCGCATCGGAAAAACGTATTTTCCTGCCAGGCGACGGAAAAATCGTACAACATTGCCCGCCGATTTCCGGCGGTTTTTTGTAAAAGAAACGGGAACAGGCATTTGCCTGTTCCCGTATGTTTTATAAGGAAATTATTCCTTGTCGGCAAGTTTCTTGTAGCCTTCGTAACGAGCCTTGCTCTCTTCTTCGTTCTCTTTGAAGAGCTTTTCTGCCGCTTCGGGCTGCGTCTTCTTGAGGGAGGAGTAACGAGTCTCGCCGAGGATGAATTCCTGATAGTCGCCGGTCGGCTCTTTGCTGTCCAGCGAGAAAGGATTCTTGCCTTCGTCTTTGAGTTCGGGGTTGTAACGGTACAGCTGCCAGTATCCGCAATCCACCGCGCGCTTCTCTTCGTCCTGGCTCTTGCTCATGTTGATACCATGGTTGATGCAGGGCGCGTAAGCGATGATCAGCGAAGGTCCGTGGTACTTTTCAGCTTCCACGAGAGCGTTGAGGAACTGCTGTTTGTTGCTGCCCATGGAAACCTGTGCAACGTACACATAGCCGTAGCTCATTGCCATCATGCCGAGGTCCTTCTTCTTGACGCGCTTACCGGAGGAAGCGAACTTCGCCACAGAACCGGTCGGCGTGGACTTGGAAGCCTGTCCGCCCGTGTTGGAGTACACTTCGGTGTCGAGGACGAGCACGTTGACGTCTTCGCCGGAAGCGAGGACGTGGTCGAGTCCGCCGTAACCGATGTCGTAAGCCCAGCCGTCGCCGCCGAAGATCCAGATGGATTTCTTCACGAGGCAATCTTTTGCTTTGAGCACTTCCTTGCACAGAGCGTCGCAGTCGCAGCCGCAATCCTTGCAGCCTTCGCAAGCTTTGACGAGCTTTTCAGCTGCGGCCTTGCTGCCTTCTGCGTCTTCCATGTTGGCGAGCCATTCTTCGCAGGCTGCTTTGCCTTCCGCAAAGTCTGCCCACTTCTCGGCGAGGGCGGAAACTTCCGCTGCCAGCTTGGTGCGGCGTGCTTTGTATGCAAGGTTCATGCCGTAGCCGAACTCTGCGTTGTCTTCAAACAGGCTGTTTGCCCATGCGGGGCCGTGGCCTTCTTTGTTGGTCGTGTAAGGGCATGTAGGGGAGGAACCGCCGTAAATGGAGGAGCATCCCGTAGCGTTGGCGATGATCATGCGATCGCCGAACATCTGGGTAACGACCTTGACGTAAGGGGTTTCGCCGCATCCTGCGCAAGCGCCGGAGAACTCGAACAGAGGCTGGTTGAACTGGCTGCCCTTGACCGTCGTGCGTTTGATGGAAGAGGTATCCGCCTGCTTGACTTCCTGAGCGAACTCCCAGTTCTTCGCATCCGCATCGACCACTTCGTCCAGAGGAACCATAACGAGCGCTTTGTTGCCTTTCATGCCGGGGCAGACATTTGCGCAGACGCCGCAGCCCATGCAGTCCAGAGGAGAAACCTGCATACGGAACTGTGTTCCTTTCAGACCCGTGGTAGGTTTGGTGACAAACGTTTCGGGCTTTTCGGTCGCATCGTCGAGGACGACGGGACGGATGCACGCGTGCGGGCAGACGAAAGAGCACTGGTTGCACTGGATGCAGTTTTCAGCGACCCACTTGGGCACTTTCACTGCAACGCCGCGCTTTTCGAACTTGGTCGTTCCGACGGGAACGGAGCCGTCTGCGTTGAACGCGGAGGTAGGCAGTTTGTCGCCTTCCAGCACGAGGATGGGATGAACGACGTTCTTGAAGTATTCGTTATCCGCAACGGAAACCATCGGAGCACCCTCGGTAGCGGTTGCCCAGCTTGCGGGAACTTTGATCTCCTGCAATCCGCTCTTTGCGGAATCAATGGCTGCATAGTTCATGTTGACGACGGCGTCGCCCTTACGGGAGAACTTCTTGTAGACCGCCTTCTTCATGTAATCCGCCGCCTCTTCGTAAGGCATGATGGAGTCGTTGATAAAGAAGAATGCCGACTGCATGATCGTGCTCGTCTTGCCGTTCAGGCCGATCTGGGACGCGATGCCGATACCGTCGATGTTGTAGAATTTGAGGTGTTTTTTCGCGATCTGCTGTTTGACCTTTGCGGGGAGGTTCTTTTCCAGCTCTTCCATGGTCGTCCAAGGGGAGTTGAGCAGGAATTTGCCGCCTTCCTTCGCGTCGGTGAGCATATCGTAGCGGGTGATGTAGGAAGGGTTATGGCAGGCGATGAAGTCCGCGCTGTCGATGAGGTAGGAGGACTGGATGGGCGTTTTGCCGAATCTCAGGTGGGAAACGGTGATGCCGCCCGACTTCTTGGAATCGTAGAAGAAGTAAGCCTGCGCATACATATCGGTGTGGTCGCCGATGATCTTGATGGAATCCTTGTTTGCGCCGACGGTACCGTCAGAGCCGAGACCGTAGAACTTGCAGGAAATAGCGCCCTCGGGAGCCGCGTCGTATTTCTCGGAGAAATCGAGGGAGGTATTGGTCAGATCGTCGTAGATACCCACGGTGAAGTGGTTCTTGGGCTCTTTCTGCTCGAGGTTCTTGTAAACCGCATAGCACATGGAGGGGTTGAACTCCTTGGAGCCGAGGCCGTAACGTCCGCCCACCACTTTGATTTTGGAAACACCCTTTTCAAAGAGTGCGGAGCACACGTCGAGGTAGAGGGGTTCGCCGAGGGAACCGGGTTCCTTCGTGCGGTCGAGGACGGCGATCTTCTTGCAGGTCTTAGGCAGAGCCGCAACAAACGCATCCGCAACGAACGGGCGGTACAGGCGGACTTTGACCAGACCGACTTTATGTCCTTCCTTGTTCATGCGGTTGATGGTCTCTTCCATCGCATCCGCGCCGGAGCCCATGATGACGACGACGTTTTCCGCATCGGGAGCGCCGCAGTAGTCGAACAGGTGGTAGTTTCTGCCCGTCAGCTTGGACACCTTGTCCATCATTTCCTGCACGATGGCGGGGGTGGCAAGGTAGTACTTGTTCGCCGTCTCGCGGTTCTGGAAATAGGTGTCGCCGTTCTGAGCGGTACCTTTCTGGATAGGGTGTTCGGGGTTGAGCGCGCGGCTCTTGAAATCTTCGATGTCCTTCATGTCGACGAGCGCTTTCATCTCATCGTAGTCGATGACATCGATCTTGGAAACTTCGTGAGAAGTGCGGAAGCCGTCAAAGAAGTGCAGGAACGGCACTTTTGCTTTGAGGGTGGAGAGGTGCGCGACGAGCGCGAGGTCCATAACTTCCTGCACGGAACCGGAGGCGAGCATTGCAAAACCCGTCTGACGGCAAGCCATGACGTCCTGATGGTCGCCGAAAATGTTCAGCGAATGTGCCGCGATCGCGCGTGCGCTGACGTGGAACACGGTAGGCAGCAGTTCGCCGGCGATCTTGTACATATTGGGGATCATCAGCAGCAGCCCCTGGCTGGCGGTGTAAGTGGTGGTCAGCGCGCCGGCGGAAAGGGAGCCGTGCACGGCACCTGCGGCGCCGCCTTCGCTCTGCATCTCGGCAAGGCGAAGCTTCTGACCGAACATGTTTACTCTGCCCGCGGTCGCCCATTCATCCGCAACTTCCGCCATGGGGGAAGAAGGGGTGATCGGGTAAATGGCCGCTACTTCAGAGAACGCATAGGCGACGTGGCTGGCGGCGGTGTTGCCGTCAATCGTCATCTTCTTCATAGAAAAAACAACCTCCGAATCGTTAGTTTACATAAATTGAGGAACGGGCAGGTCTTTTCCCTGCCGTCCGTTTCTTATTATAATGTTTTTTCAGGCAATAGTCAATATAAATCGGTGAAAAATGTTAAAGTTTTATCACAAACAAATGAAAATCGGCGGCATATGCCTCAAAATCGTTGTGTTAATTTTTAGCATTTGATATAATGTTTACCTATGGAAGCGGTTCATTTTGACAACGTAAAATATTCCTACCGCGAGGACGGGGCGGATCCTGCCGTCAACGGCGTCACTCTTTCCGTGGAAGAGGGACAGTTCGTGGCAATTCTGGGCAGGAACGGCAGCGGGAAAAGCACGCTCGCCAAGCTCATCAACGCCCTGCTCGAACCCTCTTCCGGCAAAGTCACCGTGTTCGGCATGGACACGTCCGATTCCAAAAACACCTTCAACATCCGCAAGAGCGCGGGTATGGTGTTCCAGAACCCGGACAACCAGATGGTCGCCTCTATCGTGGAGGACGACGTGGCGTTCGGCCCCGAAAACATCGGCGTGCCGAGAAAAGAGATCGGCGAACGCATCGATTTTGCCCTGCGCGCCGTAGGCATGGAGGCGTTCCGCAACGCTACTCCTTCCCGTCTTTCGGGCGGGCAGAAACAGCGCATCGCCATCGCGGGCGTGCTTGCCATCCGTCCGAAAATCATGATTTTGGACGAATCCACCGCCATGCTCGATCCCAAGGGCAGGCGCGAGGTGATGGAAGTCATCAAAAAACTCAACAAGGAACAGGGCATGACCGTTCTGCTCATCACCCACTTCATGGACGAAGCGCTGCAGGCGGACAGAGCCGTCGTCATGCACCGCGGCGAAGTGGTGATGGACGGTACACCCGAAGAAATTTTTGCGCGCAGCGAGGAGCTGGAAACGTACAATCTCACCCTTCCCCGCGCCGCATACATCTGCAAACAGTTGCAGGCGGCGGGGCTGCCCGTCGCAAACGCGTTTACCGCAAAGGAGCTGGCGGAGGAAATATGCAAATCGCTGCAAAAGGGCTGACCTATGTCTATAACCCCAAATCTCCCTTTGCCTCGCAGGCGCTCCGCGGCGTCGACCTCACCATCGAAGAAGGGGAGTTTTTCGGGATCATCGGACACACGGGCAGCGGAAAGTCCACGTTCGTGCAGCACCTCAACGCGCTCATCCGCCTCACGGGCGGAAGCCTGAAAGTGGGGGAGTATGATCTCGCGGACAAAAAATGCAATTTTCTGGAACTGCGCAGCAAAGTGGGCATGGTTTTTCAGTACCCCGAATATCAGCTGTTTGCGGAAACGGTGGAACAGGACGTCGCGTTCGGGCTGAAAAATTTCCGCAAGGATCTGGATAAAGACGGGGTGCAGGCGGCGGTAAAAGAGGCGCTGGAAACGGTGGGCTTAAACTGGGAACAGGTGAGAAATGCCTCGCCGTTCGAGCTTTCGGGCGGCCAGAAACGCCGCGTCGCCATTGCGGGCGTCATTGTCACAAAGCCGGAGATCCTCATTCTTGACGAGCCTGCCGCAGGGCTGGACCCGCTGGGGAAACAGGAACTCATGCAGTTGTTGCACGACATTCACGGCGGATGGTGCAAGACCGTCGTCATCGTCTCGCACGACATGGATGAGATCGCGGAAAACTGTACCCGCGCCGCTGTTTTTTCTGCGGGAAAGGTGGTCATGTGCGGAACGCCCGCCGAGATCTTTTCCCGCTACGACGAATTGGTTTCGCTCGGATTGGACGTACCCGTTACCGCAAAATGTGCGCAGATCCTTAAAGAACGCGGCATTTCCCTGGATACCGATTTTACCTGCGACGATTTTGTGAAAAAGGTGCTTGCCCTCCGCACAAAGGAGGATGCCCATGCTGAATGACGTCACCTTCGGGCAGTATTATCCCGCAAGATCTTTTGTTCACAACATGGATCCGCGCGCCAAGATCGTCCTGCTCATCGCTTATCTCGTGGCTGTGTTTCTGGCGGATAACTTTTTTGCCTTAGCGGCAGTCATTGTGTTTCTGCTGATCGCGGTCATCTTTTCCCGCGTGCCGTTCGGGAGCGTCCTCAGATCGGTGAAGATGATCCTGTTCATCATCATTTTTACCGCCATACTCAACTTGTTTTTCTATACGTCCAACGAAGAATTGCACATTCTCTGGCAGTGGAAGTTCATCACGATCACCTGGGAGGCGATCATCAACATGATCTTCCTCGCCATGCGGCTGTTCTTGCTGGTAATGGGTACATCCATACTCACCCTCACCACCACGCCCGTGGCGCTGACGGACGGCATCGAAAGTCTGCTCACTCCTCTCAAATGGATCCGCTTTCCCGTGCACGAGCTGGCGCTTATCATGAGCATCGCTTTGAGGTTTATCCCGTCGCTCATCGACGAAACAAACCGCATCATTTCCGCGCAGAAAGCGCGCGGCGCGGATTTTGAGACGGGGGGACTCATCCGCCGTGCCAAGGCGATGATCCCCGTGTTGGTGCCTTTGCTCGTCAGTTCGCTGCGCCGTGCGGAAGAACTGGGCGACGCTATGGACGCCCGCTGTTACAGCGGCGCCAAGGGCAGGACAAAGTACAAAAAACTCACCTTTTCCTGGCGCGACGTTATCGGGCTCCTCGTGCTTGCAGGGCTGATCACGGGCATTGTTTTTCTCAACATTTATTTCGGGGGCAAGTTTGCCATTCTCAATTACGTGTTGGGGACCTGACACAAAAAATATCATACGTATCTCAAAAAATGGTACAAAAATCATGAACATTGCATTGAAAGTCTGCTACGACGGGACGCATTTCTGCGGCTGGCAGATACAAAAAA
>CASFBD010000021.1 GCA_949292885.1 uncultured Bacillota bacterium | reverse complement strand
CGGGAGGTGCAAGCATGAGTAAATTCAGCAAAAACATTGCCAAGGAGTTCAAGACGGGATTCGGCAGGTTTGCCGCCATCATGATCATTATAGCCATCGGAGTCGGGTTTCTGATCGGCGTGATCCAGGCGACGCCGGACATGAAAAACACAATGGACTCCTATCTGAAAGAAAATAATGCGTCCGATGTTACCGTCAAGGGGACGTTCGGGTTGACGCAGGAGGACGTGGATAAGATTTCCGCGCTCGATTGCGTGGATTCCGCCACGGCTGTGATTTCCACCGATTTTGAGACGACGGTGGACGGGAAAGAATTTGTGGTGCGGCTCAACGGACTCGACCTTTCTTCCGATTATCTCAACACGCTTACCGTTGTGGAAGGGCGGTTGCCGGAAAAGGGCAAAAACGAAGTGGCGGTCATCCGTTCCACCAACAAATTTGAAAAGATCGACATCGGCACGGAGATCACCGTGGATACGGAAAATTCCACGTACGGCGACGTGTACGCCCAGACCACGTTCAAAGTGGTTGGAATCGTTTCCTCACCCGACTATTATTATATCGACGGAAGGGAAGTTTCCTCTCTTGGCACTGGCGCGGTAGGGAGCGTTCTGTACGGGTATTCGGAAGATCTGTACGATCTTCAAAAATCCGGATCCCTCTTTTCCCTGCTCAAAACGGTGAGCAAAAACGAGCTGGAGATCGTCTATACCGACTGTTGGCTCACCATCGGCGGGGCGGAGGAATACCGTCGTTTCGACGATGACTATAAAAACTATGTTCTGGACAAAAGTACCGCCATCGAATCGCTGGGCGCACTTCAAAGTGAAGCGGTACAGGAACAGGTAGACGCGCTGCGTGACCTTGCGGCTATGATGGGGCAGGAAGTCAGCCTTGCAGATGCGGAATGGTACGTTCTCGACCGCGCGGGTACCAACGTCAGCTATATCAGCTTTGCGCTCAACTGCGAAAAAGTGGAGGAGATCGCAGGTGTTTTTCCCGTGTTCTTTATTCTCGTGGCGGCACTGGTGGCTCTCACGTCCATGACGCGCATGGTGGAGGAAGACCGTATGCAGATCGGTACCTTCAAGGCGCTCGGTTATGGCAGGGGCAGGATCGTCAGCAAATATATGATCTATTGTTGCCTTGCCGCCATTATCGGCTGTATTGTGGGCATTTTGTGCGGATTTGCCCTTCTGCCTTCCATTTTCTGGCGCGCTTACGGTACGCTGTACCAGCTTCCTGCACTTTCTTATGGGTTCAGCTGGGTGCTTGCGATCGCAGTCTTCGGTATTTCCCTGATCGGTACCGTGCTGGTCACGTGGGGCGCGTGCTTTAATTCCCTCAAGGAAAAGCCTTCCTCACTCATGCAGCCAAAGGCACCCAAGCCCGGAAAACGTATTCTGCTCGAACGTGTTCCGTTCTTGTGGAAACCGCTTAAATTCAAGTGGAAGGCGACCATCCGCAATATTTTCCGGTATAAGAAAAATATGCTGCTCACCGTCGTTTCCGTCATGGGATGCACGGCGCTGATCCTGACCGGATTTGGTTTGAACGATTCCGTCAACGCTGTCACGGACATTCAGTACAGCAAGGTGCTCCGCTACGATACCGCCATCGAATATTCCGGCGATCTTTCTCAATCGGAAAACGGGGCGCTCAACGATCTGCTTTCCGATCTGGGCGGGGAAAACTATCTTGCCGTGTATAAGGAAAGCGGCAGACTGATCTTCGGCAGCGGTAAATCGGCGGCCAGCGAAACAGTGGATCTTTACGTCGTGGAAGATTCTGCTGCATTCAATGAATTTGTCAGCTTGCATAATCGAAAAAATTCTGCTATAATAGATATAGGAAAGAGCGGCGAGGATTCCCTCGTCCTGCCCGAAAACATCGCAACGGTGTACGGGCTGGAAAACGGAAGCACGCTGCAATACAGCCGGACGGGCGAGGATCCCGTTGAAGTGAAAGTGTACGCGGTATGCGAGAACTATACTGGCAGTTACGCTTATATGTCTGCATCCGTTTACAAGGAGTTGTTCGGCAAGGAAGTTTCTTCTAACACGCTGCTCCTCAAAACGGGGCTTACCGCGGAAGAGGGGGACAGCTTGGTAAAGGACGTCCTCAGCGGCAACAGCGGAGATAAATTTGAAGTTACGTCCGTAGAGTTTACGTCCACGGAAAAGGACACTTTTGCAGGGCTGAGTTCCACGATGGGAATGATCATTGCGGTGCTCGTCATCAGCGCGGGTGCGCTTGCAGCCATTGTCCTGTATAACCTGACCAATATCAACATTGATGAGCGCCGCCGCGAGATTGCAACACTGCGCGTGCTCGGGTACAGAAAGGCGGAAGTGGCGGGTTATATTTACCGCGAGAGCGCCATTCTCACGGTGGCGGGGTCGCTGTTGGGACTGGGACTGGGCGTACTGTTGCATATGTTTATCGTAAACCGCGTGAACAGCGTTTCCATGATGTTCGGTTCGGTGATCTCCGGGCTCAGCTTTGTGTGGTCGCTCCTTCTCACGCTGGCGTTTGCGGCAATCGTATATGCGTTCATGCTGATCAAGCTGAACAAGATCAATATGGCGGAATCTTTAAAATCCAACGAATGAGCGGAGGAAATGCGCAATGGAAAAATCACAGTTGAGAGATGCACTCGTTCATGAGCTTTGGCGCATGACAAAAATGGATATCATCGGGCATCTCAGAGAATTTGTGGAGGGGGAAACGGCGGCACTCTACTACCTGTGCAACTGCGGAAGTGAAACGCTGACGCCTACGCAGATCAGCGAATATTTGCAGGTGAGCCGCGCCCGTGCGGCAAACATTCTGCGTTCCTTGCGCGAAAAAAAATATGTTGTCATGGACATTGCCGAGGACGATCGTCGCAAAATGGACGTTGCCGTCACGGCGGCGGGCAGAAAGGCGGTGGAGGACAAATATCAGTTCCTGCTCAGTTACTTCGATTTGTATATTGATGTTTTGGGAGAAGAGGACATTGCTGACCTGACAAGACTGCTGAAAAAGACGGTGGATTGTAATCTTCTTCTCGATCCGAAAAAGGCAGAGCATCTTTCCGAGGAGGCTGTGAAATGATAGACAACGAATCGGGAGAAGATTATCTGGAGGCTGTCTTGCGCCTGTCTGCCAAACAAGAGGACGTCCACGGTGTGGAAGTAGCGCGCGAACTGGGTGTTTCTAAACCTGCGGTTACAAAGGCAATGCGCCTGCTCACGCAAAAAGGCTATGTACAAGTGACGGACAATCATATCCGCCTTACCCAAAGCGGAAGGGAATACGCAGAAAGTGTGTTTGAAAAGCACAGAATGCTTACGGCGTTTCTTGTCCGATTGGGCGTTGATGCGGAAAATGCAGAGGCGGATGCCTGCCGCATGGAACATCTCATCAGCGATGCAACGTACGAAGCTGTAAAAAAATTTATGAAATGATCAAAAAGACACGAGGTGTCTTTGATAATGCCCCCAAAAGTTCTTCCAACTTTTGGGGGCATTATTTTCGAGAAAGGAAAAAGAAGGTCAAGGAACCTTACAGGAAAGAGAAAGGGCTTTTTGATAATTTTGTGAAATTTTCTTGTAATTTGTCTCTTTATCTGTTATAATGTTCGGGACATTGATTTAAATTGGATTTTATTCCGCAAAAAGGATTTCGATGAAAATACTCATCACAACAGATTTTTTTTCACCCACAGTCAACGGGGTGGTCACATCTACGGTCAACCTGCGCAAAGGACTTACTGCGCGGGGACATGAAGTGCGCATCCTCACATTGCAACAGAAGGAAAAGAACAACGAGGAGGGCGTCTGGTATCTCCCGTCTGTCGGACTGGACGCATTTGTTGCGCCTACCGTCCGTTTCAGGATGGGACTGCCGCTGGCCGTACGGCGTGAGATATTGCAGTGGAAGCCGGACGTTGTGCATTCTCAGTGCGAATTCTGCACTTTCGGCCCGGCGCGTAAAATTGCGACCAAGGCGAAAGTTCCGCTTGTCAACACTTATCATACTATGTACGAAGATTACGCGCGTTATCTGTTCCGTTTCAGCAACAAGTTCGGCAGGTTTGCTGCAAAAAAGTTCACGCAGCAGCGCCTGAGTCTTGTGGACGCCGTAATCGTTCCCACGCAGAAAACAAAGGAACTTCTTGTCCGGTACGGAGTAAATACGCCTGTTTCCGTGATCCCTTCGGGATTGGATCTCGCGCGGTTCAGGGACGTGCAGAAGGGTGAGCTGTATAACTCTATGCGTTCGATGGCGGCGGGCAGGAAGAGTATTCTGTACGTAGGCAGGCTGGCGAAGGAAAAGAACATCGGCGAGCTGATCGAATATTTCCGTTCCTTTGACGAAAAGGATCTTGTATTTTTCATTGCGGGTTACGGTCCTGCGCGCAAAGAACTGGAAGAGCAGGCGGCCGATCTGCAGGGCAGGGTCATTTTTCTGGGGGTCGTACCGCCGGAAAATGTACCGGAGTGTTATGCGGCGGCGGATATTTTTGTCAGCGCGTCCACGTCGGAAACGCAGGGTATGACTTATTTTGAGGCGCTTTCCTGCGGGACGCCTGTGCTGTGCCGCGAGGACGAGTGCATCAGCGGTGTGGTCGAAGAAGGCAAAAACGGTTACCTTTTCCGCGACTTTGAAAGCTTTGAAAGGGGGTTGCACGCGCTTTTGGAAAGCGATCTTCCTTCCATGGCGGACGATTGCCGTGCTGCGGCGCAGGAATTTTCCGTGGAAACGTTTGCAGAACGCGCAGAGGAGCTGTATCTGAGCCTGATCAATAAGAAATAAAGACATGATCTTGCGGCATTTTCCCTCCAACGTACGGGAAAATGCCGCAAACGCTTTACAAGTGAGGGGAATTGTGCTATACTGAAAAAAAGCACAAGAAATTGTATGGGAGTGCATCTATGAAGTGTATATATTGCGGATGCTTGGAAAGTAAAGTGATCGACAGCCGCGCGACGGATGAGGGCAGGACCATTCGCCGCCGCCGTGAGTGCATTCAATGCGGCAAACGGTTTACAACCTATGAAACCATTGAAACGACGCCCGTGCTGGTCATCAAAAACAGCGGTAACAGACAGGCGTTCGATCCGAATAAGCTGAAAAACGGCATCATCAAGGCGTGTGAAAAACGTCCCGTTTCCATGTCGAAGATCGACAAACTTGTGGACGATATCAAAAAACAGATTTATAACTCTCTCGAACAGGAGGTCTCCTCCAAGAAATTGGGCGAGATGGTGATGACCGGCCTTAAAGAGATCGACGAAGTGGCGTACGTCCGCTATGCGTCCGTGTATCGTCAGTTTACGGACATTTCTTCGTTCATGCAGGAATTGGAAACCATGATGAAAGAAAACAAGACAAAGACACCCGATCAGAAGCCCGAATAAAGGGCTTCTTTTTATCCCTTGAGAGGCATTGATTATGAGTAAAACAGTCAACGTCGGCGGCGTGGTTTTAGGGGGCGGCGCACCTGTGCGAGTGCAGTCCATGACAACGACGCCAACCGCAGACGCGGCCGCCACGCTTGCACAGATGGGCAGGCTTTACGAAGCGGGGTGCGAGATCGTCCGCGTTGCCGTCCGGGACGAAACGGACGCCCGCGCCATCCGTGCGATCCGCGACGCTTCCCCCGTTCCCGTGGTGGCGGACATTCATTTTTCGGCAAAACTTGCCGTGCTTGCCATTGAGAGCGGTGCGGACAAAGTGCGCGTGAACCCGGGCAACATCGGGGGAGAGGCAGATATCCGCACGGTAGCGGACTGCATCCGAGCGCACCATATTTCTGTACGCGTCGGGGCAAACACGGGCAGCATTGAAAAGAGTTTTCTGGAAAAGTACGGAAGGAGCGCTTCCGCACTGGTGGAGAGTGCGCTTTATAATGTTTCGATGCTGGAAAAATACGGCGTGAACGATATTGTAATTTCCGTCAAAGCTTCTTCTGTTCCGTTGACGGTAGAGGCGTACCGTCTTCTTGCGGGCAGGACGGATTATCCGCTGCACGTGGGAGTGACGGAAGCGGGCACGCGCGACAGCGGGATCGTCAAGAGCGCGGTGGGGATCGGGGCGCTGCTCCTGGACGGCATCGGAGACACGATCCGCGTTTCTCTCACGGACGATCCTGTACAAGAGATCTATGCGGCGGAGCGTATCCTGCGCGCCTGCGGGCTGCGCAAGGAGTATGTGGAGGTCATTTCCTGTCCCACCTGCGGCAGGTGCGAATGGGAGAGTATGTCCCTTGCGCAAGAAGTGGAACGGTTGACCTTCGGCGTGCGTAAAAAGTGCAAGATCGCCGTGATGGGTTGCGTTGTGAACGGGCCGGGCGAAGCAAAGGATTGCGACCTCGGCATTGCGGGCGGCAAAGATATGTGCGTGCTGTTCCGTTACGGGGAGCGCGTACGCAACATTCCCGCCCGGGACGCGCGGGAAGAATTTTTAAAGGAGGTGTCCGCTCTGTTGCGGGACAAGGAATGACGCAGGAAGAATTTCTCGGGCAGATCCGCGCTTCGGGCGGACTCAGGCGCGCGGTGCTGCGCGCCGTAGACATAGACCGTTCCGCAAAAGAATGCGTGTTTGAACTGGTCACGGACAGCGCGTATACGCGGGAGGACGAGCAGGCGGCAGAGCGTGCCGTTCGTGCCGCCGTGCCGCCGTCGATGCGGGCGCGCGTGCAGCTGCACAAGCTGGTGGCGGACCCTGCGCTGGTGCGCAGTAAAATTTTGGAATATCTCTCCCGCAGCCACAGGGCAGCGTCCGCGTGCATCCGCGCAGAGGATGTGGAAGTGACGCTGGGCGATCCTGTCCGCTTTGTGTTCGGCGTGGACGCGGCGGAACGCGGATTTTTTGAGAAAAACGAACAGCTCCTGCCCGGCGTGAAAGCCATGCTCGAACGCAATTTCTGCAACACTTTTGAAGGTTCGCTTGCGGACAAGGTCAAAGAGGAGACGCAGGAAGAGGAGCCGGAAGAGGAGGAGCAATTCGATTATCGCCCCACGCGCGCTTTTGCGATAGAGGGATTTGAAACCATCGACGAGGCAAACGTGCCAAAGATGGCGACATATATAGCCGACTGCGATTTTACCAGCAATTCGCTCACTGTCTGCGGGGAAGTCACCTTTATCCAGGAGCGTACGACCAAGCCGAAAACGGATGCTTCCGGAGCGGTCAAAGAGGGGAAACCTTATCTGCGCTTTACCCTCAACGACGGGACGGGCGTTCTTTCCTTTTCCTATTTTATCAGAAAGCGCACGGAAGAGAAGATCCGCGCCATCAAAGAAGGGGACTGGATCGTCTGCACGGGCGAAAACGAGTTGTACGGCGAGCGATTGAGCTTTACGGCGAGATATGTCAACCGCGGTCATGCGCCGGAAGGATTTGTGCCCGAAAAGAGGAAGGGAAAATCGGTGCCTCTGCATTATTCGCGCGTGGCGCCCGAAGAGTTTGTGGATTACAGCCAGCTGAACCTGTTTGAATCTTCCGAACTGCCTCCCGCTCTTACGGAAAATACTTTTGTTGTGTTCGACCTGGAAACGACGGGACTTGTCAATACACCCACGGGCGGGAAGATGGACGCCATCACGGAGATCGGCGCGGTCAAGATCGTGGGCGGGGAGATCAAGGAAAAGTTTTCCACGCTGGTCAATCCCGAGCGTAAGCTGACAGACGAGATCGTGAAGCTGACGGGGATCACGGACGATATGCTGGCGGATGCCCCCAAGATC
The DNA here is from genome assembly GCA_949292885.1 of uncultured Bacillota bacterium. Taxonomy (GTDB): domain Bacteria; phylum Bacillota; class Clostridia; order Christensenellales; family Borkfalkiaceae; genus Borkfalkia. The sequence continues at coordinate 11,631 of CASFBD010000021.1, read as the reverse complement.
TCGGATGTCATCGGCGATTTTATCCGGTTCTGCGACGGATGTTACCTCGTGGGGCACAACGTGCAGTTCGACTATAAATTCGTGCGCTATTATGCGGAGAAAGACGAGTATCCGTTCGAGCATCCCACGTTCGATACAATGACGCTTGCGCAGGAGCTTCTGTTCCTGAAAAACTACAAGCTGGATACGCTTGCCGACCATTACGGGATCTCTTTTAACCATCACCGCGCCTGGTCGGACGCCCTGACGACGGCAAAAATCTTTATTGAGCTGATAAAGGCGAAAAAATGCTTGCCAAAGGCGTAAAAAAGTGTTATAATTTTTATACTGAATACGTTAGCTTGAAGATTGAGAGTGGTTTCCCGCTCTCAAATCTTTTTATGTGCGGTTTTTTGTCCGCGGGGAGCCTGAAATGAAAGTAAAACAAACGCAAGAGATCGTATCCGCGCTTGAACCGATCGCGCGGGAGTTGGGGGTGGAACTGTACGAAGTTGTGTTCAAACAGGGCAAGCATCCTTCTCTGACCGTCTATCTTGACACGGAGAAAGAAGGCGGGATCGATTTGAACACCTGCGAGGCGTTCCACAACGCCGCCGATCCTGTTCTGGATGAACTGGACCCCACTTACGGTCAGCCGTACACGCTCAATGTCAGCAGCCCCGGGCTGGACAGACCTTTCAAAAAGGACAGTGATTATCTCCGCAACATCGGCAAGAAAGTGGAGATCAAACTGTACGCACCCTACAAGGGAGAAAAGTTTTTCGACGCGGTGCTGCTGGAATACAATGCCGCAGCAGGGAACGTAACCATTGACAAGGGCGGAGAGGTGTTCAAACTCAACCTCACGCAGATCGTCAAAATGTCGCAGTTTATAGACTTTGAATGAGCGGCGGCAAACATAACAACATTTATTTGAGGAGAATGCAATGATCAGCAAGGAATTCTTTGACGCTTTGGCGGATCTGGAAGTGGAAAAGGGGATCAGCAAAGACGTATTTATCGAAGCGTTGCGCAACGCGCTTATTTCCGCCTACAAGAAACAGTACGAAGGCGGGGCGAGCGAAGTGGATATCCGCATCAATCCCGAAAAGAACAGCGTCAAATATTATACGGTCCGCACGGTTGCGGAAGAAGTCACCGACCGCGAGCGCGAGATCTCTCTCGCAGAGGCACAGCTTCTGAAAAAGAGCTATAAGATCGGCGATACCGTGTACGAGGAGTTCATTCCCAAGGATTTCGGCCGCATTGCCGCACAGACGGCAAAGCAGGTCATCCTGCAAAAATTGCATGAGACGGAGCGCGACAATACGCTCAACGAATTTTCGGATAAAAAGGACGAACTGATGACCTGCGTTGTGCGCAAGATCGATGCCAAAAACGTCGTTTACGTCGAACTGGGCAAGGGGCAGATCGAGGGCGTGATGCTCCCGCAGGATCAGGTTCCCGGCGAGCGCTACGAAGTCAACGACCGCATCAAGGTATACGTCAAAAACATCAAAAACAGCGGCAAGGGTGCGCAGGTGCTCGTGTCCCGCACGTCGGCGGGGCTTGTCAAGCGCCTGTTTGAGGAGGAAGTTCCCGAGATCAAGTCCGGTACGGTCATTGTCAAGGCGATTTCCCGCGAGGCGGGTCAGCGCACGAAAATGGCGATCTGCAGCGAAGATCCTCAGGTCGATGCTGTCGGCGCCTGCGTCGGCAACAAGGGCGCGCGCGTCAACGCGGTGGTTGCGGAACTGGGCGGCGAAAAGGTGGACATCATCCAGTGGAGCGAGAACGCCCTCGAATTTATCGCCAAGGCGCTTTCTCCCGCAAAGGTGATCTCCGTCACGCAGATCGGCGAAAAATCCGCCATTGCCGTCGTTCCTGACGACAAACTGTCTCTTGCCATCGGCAGAGACGGACAGAATGCCCGTCTTGCAGCGCGGCTCACCGGCTGGAAGATCGACGTCAAGAGCGAGAGCGCGGCGGCAAAAATGGAAGAGCTGCACGTGGCGGAAGAGGAGAGCGAGCCGCAGTCTGAGGAAGAATAAATCCTGCGGCATTTGCGAGGTGAGTTTTCAGTGAAAGTCAAAAAAATTCCCATGCGAATGTGCATTGCCTGCCATGAAATGAAACCCAAAAAAGAGATGCTCCGCATCGTCAAACCAAAAGAGGGGGACGTGTTCATCGATTTTTCGGGAAAGGCGGCGGGCAGGGGCGCTTATATCTGCGACGATCCCGCGTGTATCGGAAAGCTGAAAAAACAGCGCCTGCTCAACAAAACTTTTTCCGAGGACATTCCCCTGTCGGTATACGACGCGATCGAGGAGGCGTTCTTTGCAAAGAAGTAAAGCGGACGCATACGTCGGTCTGTGCAGGAAGGCGGGAAAGCTGACCTGCGGGTTCAATGCCGTGGAAGTGCAGCGCGGCGGCGTGTATTTGCTGCTGCTTTGCCATACGGCTTCGGAAAACGCAAAAAAAAGCGCAATCAAACTGAGTGAGAGATTCGGCTGCGGGCTGATGATCCTTGAAGGCAGTACGCTGGAAGAGGTTACGGGGAAACCCAACTGCAAGCTCGCCGCCGTCAAAGAGGAAAATCTGGCGAAAGCGATCCTTTCGTCTGCGGATGAAAATTACAGATTATATTCGGGAGGCAACGTTTAGACAAGATGGCAGAAGCAAAGAAGAATTACGCGAATATTGAAAAGATCAACTCTCTTCTGGGGGCGGAAGGGGTAGGATCTCTGCTCAAGCAGGTGCAAGGCACGGAAAAGAAAGTAGGGGACATTCTCCGCAAGCTCTCCGATATGGAGAACGCTGTCCGCGCCCGTGCGCAGGAAAAAGCGCAGGCAGAACCTGCCGAGGCACCTGTCCAGGCGGCTCCCGAACAGACCAAGGAAATCAAAGCGGAGAAGGCTCCCGAGCCCGTCCGCGAAGAGAAGCCCGTAGAGAAACCCGCAGAAAAACCTGCGGCAAAGGCGGCGGAAAAGCCTGCGGAGAAACCTGCGGCAAAGGCGGAGGAAAAACCTCAGCCTGTTGCGGAAGCACCCAAGGCGGAGCAAAAGCCCGAGCCTGCTCCCGTTGTCCGTGAGGAAAAACCCGCAGAAAAACCTGCGGAAATGCCTGCAGAGAAACCCGCGGCAAAGGCGGAGGAGAAACCTGCGGAAAAACCCGCCGCGCAGGAACCTGTCAGGGAAACTGCTCCCGTTCGCGCCCCCGAAGTGCATACGCAGACGCGTCGCGGCGTGGAAGAACAGGTCATTCGTACACAGTATGCGGACCGTCGCAACCGCACATATGTCAATACGCCGGAACGTCCCAAGCGTCCCGCACAGCCCGCAGCTCGTCCCGAACAGGCGCCCCAGAGCCGTCCGCAGACGGCAGCAGGTGCACCCCGTCCCTCAATGCAGGGGCAGGGAACGCGGCCTCCTTATCAGTCTCGCACCCCGCAGGGTGCGCCGCAGAGCAGACCTGCTTATGGCGCACGTCCTCCCATGCAGAACCGTCCTTCCGCAGGCGCACGCCCCGCTCCTGCAGGCAGGCTTGGCGCGGCAGCGGTGCCTCCCGCAGCTCCCGCCAAATTTTCGGCTCCCGCAAAGAAGAAGACGAGTTACGAAAAACCTTACACCGAGCAGAAACGCCCTGTCAGCAAACGCGCGCTCATCAAACAGCAGGTGTCCGTTTCCGACTTCGATGAGGATAAGAGCGGCTACAGAAAACTGCGCGTCAAAAAGCAGAAACAGCAGACGGTGCAGACCATCAAGATCGAGCACGCCGTCGTCACTACGGAAAACATTCCTCTGAAAGTTCTCAGCGAAAAGCTGGGTATCACGGCTGTGGAGATCACCAAGCGCCTGTTCAAGGAAGGCATTGCAAAGACCATCAACGATTCCCTCGATTACGATACCGCAGCATATATTGCCAGCGATCTGGGGATCGAGCTCGAATATAAGCCCGAAAAAACCGCGGAAGAGGCTTTGGACGAGATCTACAACGCGGAGGTAGAGGGGAGCGAAAGTTCCGTCACCCGTCCTCCTGTTGTCACTGTCATGGGACACGTCGACCACGGCAAGACTTCCTTGCTGGATAAGATCCGTTCCGCCAATGTTACGGCAGGCGAAGCGGGCGGCATCACGCAGCATATCGGTGCATACTCGGTCACGGTGAAGGGCAAGACCATCACTTTCCTCGATACGCCCGGTCACGAGGCATTCACTGCCATGCGTGCGCGCGGTGCGTCCGTCACCGACATCGTCGTTCTCGTCGTCGCGGCGGACGACGGTATCATGCCGCAGACGGTGGAAGCCATCAACCATGCCAAAGCGGCAAATGTTCCCATCATCGTTGCTGTCAACAAAATGGATAAGCCCGAAGCGAACATCGACCGCGTCAAACAGGGACTTACCAATAACGGGCTTGTTCCCGAAGAATGGGGCGGCGACGCCATCGTTGTACCCGTTTCCGCAAAGACGGGCGCGGGAATCGACGATCTGCTCGATGCCATCAACCTCGTTGCCGAGGTCAAAGAGCTCAAAGCCAATCCCGATCAGTCCGCCCGCGGCACCATTATCGAGGCAAAGCTGGATAAGGGCAAAGGCCCCGTCGCATCCGTGCTCATTCAGAACGGAACGCTGCACACGGGCGATAACGTTATTTCCGGTACCACCACGGGCCGCGTCCGCGCCATGATCGACGACAAGGGCAGAACGGTCAAATCGGCAGGTCCTTCTATGGCGGTCTCCATTCTCGGTCTGGAAGAAGTCCCCAACGCGGGCGACTCCATCATTGCGGTTGCGCAGGATAAGCTGATGAAGCAGATCCAGGACGAGCGCAAGAGAAAGGAAAGCGAGTCCATGGTCAAAGCACAGACGCGCGTCACGCTGGACGACGTGTTCGGCAAGATCGCGGAAGGCAAGATCAAGGCTCTCAACATTATCGTCAAGGGCGACGTGCAGGGCTCGGTCGAGGCGGTCAAACAGTCGCTCGTCAAGCTCTCCAACGACGAGGTGCGCGTCAACGTCCTGCACAGCGGTGCGGGCGCCATCACCGAATCGGACGTCATGCTTGCCGATTCTTCCAACGCCATTATCGTCGGCTTCAATGTCCGTCCGGATACAAAGGCAAAAGCACTTGCCGAACACAGCGGTGTGGACGTACGCAGCTATCGCATCATCTACGAACTGCTTGACGACATTCAGGCGGCTCTTAAGGGTATGCTCGCTCCCAAGTACAGGGAGATCATGACGGGCAAATGCGACGTTCTGCAGACGTTCAAGATCACGGGCGTCGGCATGGTCGCAGGTTGCTACGTTACCGAAGGCAAGATCGTCCGCAGCGGCAAACTGCGCATTTACCGCGACGATGTCATGATTGTCGAGGGTGCTGTGCGTCAGCTCAAACGCTTTAAAGACGACGTAAAAGAGGTTTCCGGCGGATTTGAATGCGGCGTCAGCATTGAAGGGTTCGACGGGATCAAGATCGGAGACGTCATCGAATGCTATATCACCGAGGAGATCCCCGCATAACCTCTTTGCAGTAAAATACAGACAGGAGGGGAAATCACATGAAATCATTGCGCGCGGAGCGCCTTTCTGCCGAATATCAGAAGGCGGTCTACGAGGTCATTTCCACCAAACTCAAATATAAAACGGATAAGATCCGCGGCATCGTCAGCGTGACAAAGGCGGATGTTTCGCCCGATCTGAAAAACGCAAAGATCTACATCAGCGTACTGGGCAAAAATGCGGAGGAAGCGGCGGAAACGTTTGCCGCCATCTCCGAACACGCCAGCTTTATCCGTTACGAACTTGCGCACATGATGCAGATGCGCACGGTGCCGGAACTTCATTTTCTGAAAGACGACACCATGGAATACGGCGATAAGATCGATCGTATCATCAAAGAGATCCATAAGGAAGAGGGGCAAAAGTAATTGCCCCTTTTTTCCCTGTTATGCGGAGGAGAGCGTTTTGACATCGTTAAAAGAAATAGCCGATTTGCTGAAAGAACTGAAAAGTGCCACCATATTTTGCCATATGCGTCCGGACGGGGATACGCTGGGCGCGGCGATGGGGCTGAAATATCTTCTCGAGGGCTGCGGAGCGCGCTGTAAGGTCGTCTGCGAAAGTCCTGTTCCTTCCAAGTTCTTTTTTCTGGAAGGAATGGACAAGATCGACGACAAGCCGGATAAAGATTCGCAGGCGTATATCTGCGTAGACTGCAGCGAAACGCACCGATTGGGCACACTGTGCGAGGCGTTCGAGCGTGCCGACAAGCCGAAGTTCAACATAGACCATCACATTTCCAATACCCGTTTCGGGGACTACTGGTTTGTGGAGGATCGTGCCGCAACCTGCGAGATCATGACCGAACTTTCCGCTTTTATCACGGACAAGCCGGACAAACGCACTGCGGATTGTTTTTTGTTGGGACTGAGCACAGATACGGGTAATTTCGCGCACAAGAACGTGGTGGAAAGCACTTTTCTTGCAGCGGCGAAGCTGGTTTCCTGCGGGGCGGATCTCAACGCCATCGAATACAATATGTACAAAAAACAGCCCCCGGAGCGTGCGCTTCTTTTCGGCAGAACGATGTCGTCCATCCGCTATTACGAGGAGGGCAGGATCGCTTTCATTTATGTGACGCGGGAACAGCTCCGCGCTGCAAACGCCACGCCCGACATGACGGAAGGATTTATAGATTTTCCGCTGTCCGTGGACGGCGTAGAAGTTGCAATCTGCCTTCTGGAAACTGCGGACGAGCGGTTCAAGATCTCCCTGCGCAGCAAGGGAGATACGGACGTCAATGCCGTGGCGCGCGTGTATGGCGGCGGAGGGCATATCCAGGCGAGCGGCTGTATGATCTCAGGTTGCTTGGAAGAGGTCATCGACAAATTGCGTTATACGGTAAAACAGCATTTGAAGGACTGACAAAAAAGACGGAGGGCATTTCATGCAGCAAGCGAGCGGATTTATCAACCTGAACAAGCCCTCGGGCATTTCCAGTGCGGCGGCAGTGGGCAAAATCAAACGTCTCACCGGCATAGCCTGCGGCCACATGGGGACACTGGATCCGATGGCGAGCGGCGTGCTTCCCGTGGCGGTGGGAAACGCTTCCCGCCTTTTCAATTATCTTCTCAACAAGGAAAAAGTGTACCGAGCCGTGTTTCGTTTCGGGTTGGAAACGGATACGCTCGACGCTTTGGGCACTGTGGTGCGTAACGGGGAAAAGATTCCCGATCAGAGCGAAATAAACGACAAACTCAGGTTCTTTGTCGGAGAAATAGAACAGTTTCCTCCGGCGTACAGTGCAAAAAACGTCAACGGCGTGAGGGCATACCAACTGGCACGGCAGGGGAAACCTGTCGTGCTGGAAGCGAAAAAAGTCGTCATCCGTTCACTTTCTATCACGCAGAAGATCTCGGACGACAGCTTTGAATTTCTTATTTCCTGCGGAGGCGGTACGTATATCCGTTCTCTGTGCAGGGACATTGCCAAGGCGTGCAAGACGGTGGCGACGATGACCTCGCTCGTGCGCGAAAAGAGCGGCGTCTTTACGTTGGAAAACTCCTGTACGGCGGAACAGCTTACAAAGGAAAATTGGAGAGAGTTTCTCATTGCGCCGGACGCAGTATTCGATTTTCCTGCTCTCGATTTCGACGGGGAGCAGGCGCGCAGACTGCGCAACGGACTAAGCGTCGAGTACCCGCGGGACGGAGAATATAAGTTGTATCTGGACGATGATTTTTACGGGATCGCTTGTGCAGAAGGGGGTGTCCTGCGCGCAAAGGTCAAACTGGTCTGAGGTCGTGCCATGCAGATCGTAAATTACGGCGAAAATTACAAAGAGCCTTGTGTTCTTCTTTTGGGATATTTTGACGGGATGCACGTGGGGCACCGCGCGCTTGTTGCTCGGGCAAAAGAATTGGCGCGCGGGCGCGGCTGGCGTGTGGGAATCATGACTTTTCGCAGCTCTAAAAACGGCGGTCAGATTTTCCTGTTTGAGGAACGAGTACACATCTTTTCCGAGCTCGGTATCGACTTTGTATTGGCGGCGCAGTTCGACGAAAAATTCAAAAACACCTCTCCATTGCGGTTTTTGGAAGATCTTTATTCCTCATTGACCGTACAAGCATTTGTCTGCGGAGAGGATTTTACCTTTGGTAAGAACGCTGCGGGCGGCATTTCTCTTCTGAAAGAGTTTTCGGCTGTAAACAATATTCTTGTTTCTGTCGAAAAACTTGTGGATTTCGGGGGAGAAAAAGCGGCGGCAACACTTGCAAAAAAATATCTGGACGAGGGCGATGTTGCATCTCTTGCAAAGCTCCTCGGCAGAAAGTATTTCATCTGCGGCACTGTGGCAACGGAAGGCAGGCACGTGGGAAGAAAAATCGGATTTCCGACGGCAAACATTCATCTGAGCGGCGAAAAATACCCGTTAAAAAAGGGTGTCTATGCCGTTTCGGCGGTGCTTGACGGAAAAACATTCCGCGGGATCGCAAATTACGGGGCGCGTCCCACCTTCGGCGACGGCCGCGTCGTTTTGGAAGTTTACTTTGACGGATATGAGGGCGATCTGTACGGCAGGGAGATCGCAGTTGAATTTGACGCATTTTTGCGTGAAATACAAAAATTTGACAGCGCGGAACAGCTTTCTGCGCAGCTGACAAAAGATCTGGAGAAAATACGATGATACAATTCGGGCCGAGCGGCAACAGCGAATCCTTTTATGCGCAAGGGCTTTCCCATACCGAGCAATCGGCAAAATTTGTGAGAGATCTCGGGTTGGACTGCTTTGAATATTCTTTCGGGCGGGGCGTCCGCATGACGGACGCCAAGGCGCTTTCTATCGGGAAAGCGTTTCGCGAACAGGACGTGGAGATCAGTGTCCATGCGCCGTACTACATCAATTTTGCCAACCCGGAAGAGGAAAATGCGGAAAAATCGTACAATTACGTTTTGGAAAGTGCGCGCGTTTTAAAGCTGATGGGCGGAAAGAGGTGCGTGTTTCATTCCGCAACGCAGGGTAAAATGCAGAGAGAGGAGGCGGTCAGTCTCACGGAGGAGCGCCTTAAGATCTTGCGTGACAAAATCTACGAAGCGGGCTTGCAGGATGTGCTGTTTTGTCCGGAAACCATGGGCAAGATCGCGCAGATCGGCTCGCTGGAAGAGATCGTGCGCTTTTGCAAGATCGATCCCGTCTATCTTCCCGCCGTGGATTTCGGGCATCTGAACGCGCGAGAGCAGGGCAGCCTGCGCACGCAGGAGGACTACGAAGAGCGGCTGGCTTACATGGTCGATCAGCTGGGGTACGAGAGGGTAAAGCATTTCCACGTACATTTTTCCAAGATCCAGTATTCAGAGAAAGGAGAAGTGCGTCATCTCACCTTTGAGGACATGGTGTACGGCCCCGATTTTGCTCCGCTCGCCGCAGCGTTGAAAAAGTATCGCCTGGAACCGTACATTATCAGCGAATCGGCTGGCACGCAGGCGGAGGATGCGCTTGCAATGAAAAAAATGTACGAGAGCATCGGGTAAAGAAAACAGAAATCTTGCGAAAATATATCGGGAAAAATTGACTTATAACTGAAAATTTGGTACAATATTCGCATGGACAATACGAAAAAATTATTACGCGAGTTGAAAGCGGACGCGATGCTGACGGGCGCTGCCGATCTGCGCGCTTGGCTGACCGGTTTTCGCAGTTCTTTCGGATTTGTCTATACCGACGCGCAGGAGAGCGTGTTTTTCACCGATCCGAGGTACGCGGAGGGTGCAAAGGATGCGCTCCGCAATTCCTACACAGGCGTCGCCATAGCCAAAAACGAAGACTCCGTTTTCGATTATATAAAGAGCAAAAAAATCAAAAAACTTGCTGTTCCCGTGGAAAGGCTTACTCAGCCCGAATACGAACGGCTCCGCCGTCGGTTTAAACTGATCGACAGTACGTCCGCTTTTGTTACGGCGATGTCCGTCAAAAGCAAAGAGGAGCTTGCCAGCATTGCCCGCGCCTGCGAGATCGCAGAGGAGGCGTACCTGCAGCTTCTCGGATTCCTGAAAGAAGGTGTCACGGAAAACGAAACGGCGGGATATTTGGAATATCTCATGCGCAAGTGCGGCGCGGAGGATCGTTCGTTTGAAACGATCGCCGCGTTCGGGAAAAATTCTTCTGTTCCGCACCACGCATCGGACGATACAAAGCTGAAAAACGGAATGCCTGTCCTGCTCGATTTCGGTTGCAAGGTCAACGGGTACTGTTCGGACATCACGCGTACGCTTTGGTTTGGCGGAAAACCGGACGACGAGTTCAAAACCGTCTACGAAAGCGTGCTTTCATCCCATCTTCTGGCAAGGGACAACATCAGCGCCGGCATGAAGGGGAAAGAAGCGGACGCCATTGCGAGGAACTATCTCGCGCAAAAGGGATTGGACAAGTTCTTTACCCATTCGCTGGGGCATGGGATCGGGATCAACATTCACGAATATCCCGCGCTCAGCACAAAGGGCGAGGGTGTATTGCAGGACGGAATGGTCTTTTCCATCGAGCCGGGCGTGTATTTTGAAGGAAAGTTCGGCATTCGCATTGAGGATAGCGTCACACTCCAAGACGGACGCGTTGTCAGCTTTATGAAGACAGAAAAAAATCTGACATTGCTTTAAGCGGTCAGTGAAAGGCGGGGTTCCGCGCAAATAGTATAACAAGTAAGGAGATACACTATGATTCAAGCAGGAGATGTCAGAAAGGGCGTTACTATCGAGTACAACGGCAACGTATATGTCGTAGTGGATTTCCAGCACGTAAAACCTGGCAAGGGTGCGGCTTTTGTTAGAACGCGCTTGAAGAACGTTGTAACGGGTGCGGTGCTGGAGCAGACGTTCAACCCTTCCGAGAAACTGGAAAACGCGCATATTGAGACGAAAAAGATGACGTATTCCTACAATGACGGAGATCTGTATTATTTCATGGACGAAGAGTTCAATCTCACGCCGCTCAATCATGAGCAGGTCGAGGATGCGCTCCGCTTCATCAAAGAAAACGATCCCGTAACCGTCCGTTTCTACAAGGGTGCGGCATTCTCCGTGGAATGCGAAAACTTTGTGGAACTGAAGATCGTCTCTTCTGAGCCGGGTGTTAAGGGTAACACGGCAACCAACGCAACCAAAAAGGCGATTCTGGAAACGGGTGCGGAGATCCAGGTCCCTATGTTCGTCGAAGAGGGCGAGACCATCCGCGTCGATACTCGTACGGGCGAGTACATGGAACGTGTCAAATAATTTTAAAGAAAGAGAAAACGAGCCGCATTTTAGGATGCGGCTCGTCCTTTTAAGGAGGCTTTCATGCGCGCAGTTATTCAGAGGGTAAGGGAGACATCCTTGTCCGTGGACGGGAAACTCATTTCCGAAATACCTTTCGGGCTCGCCGTATATTTGGGTATTGCTCCGGAAGACAGCGAGGAAAATGCTGCAACAATGGCAAAAAAGATCGCTGCCATGCGTATTTTTGAGGATGAAAACGGAAAGATGAATCTGAGTGTGCGCGATGTCAAGGGGGAGATCTTGCTCATTTCCCAGTTTACGCTGTTCGGGGACTGCCGTCACGGCAATCGTCCCGGTTTTTCAGGAGCGGCGCGGCCGGAAATCGCGGAACCGCTCT
>CASFBD010000020.1 GCA_949292885.1 uncultured Bacillota bacterium | reverse complement strand
CGCCGCCGAAACCGGCAGCGACAGGAAAAGGACGGCGGCCATCAGGATTGCCGCCGCCCGGAGACGCGGTTTCTTCATTGTTCATCACCGGTCTTAGGGTTTCCCAAAACCGGGTGCCCATGTCCGTTAAAATTCGGAAATGTCCTCCGCATATGCACCCGTCCCGAACGTGAGATTGTCTTTGGGCGCACTGCTTGCGTCCAGCTTGTCGGTCAACGGGTCGAACCACTCCGCCTTGTCCGTCGCCACGCCACAACCGTTCAAAACCGCGTAAATAAAATACGCATAGACGCGCGCGGGGATCTTTTTTCCGTCGTAAAAAGCAGAGAGCTTTTCTACCGCACCGCAATACGATCCGTCCTTTGCGGAAAGGTAAAGCGCATTTACGAAATTGCGGTTCAGATCCAAAAGGATCCTGAACTGAATGTACATGACGGCGTCTGTTTCGCTCCTGCACTGCTTGCGGATCTCTTCCAAAAACTTCCCGGGCTGTGCAAAAAGCTCCGTTTTTCCGCTCTTAATGATGTTTTTAACGATGTCCTGCAAATCCATGATCTTTTCCCAAAATTTTTTTCTTACGATTTTCTTTCACGAATGCGACCGGCAAATCTCCCCGAAAGGATATACAGCGCCTTCCTCCGCGGCTTAGCAAGAGCGCAGGATCCTTTCGCAGGCGGCTTTTACCTCCCGCCTCAGCCAATCCGGCTCCAGAACCTCGCAATATTCTCCCAACCCCAGAACAAAGCAGAGGATCTCCTCTTTGTTCTGCATTTTACAGGAGAGCACCGTCGTTCCGGCATCGATCTCCTCCGCCGTCTGTTCTTTCCCGTAGATCCTCTCCTTCGCCAGCATCGCATAGCGTCCCGTCAGTCTGAGTTTTATAAAATACCATTCCCCGTTGCGCTTCATGCCGTATTCGTCCAAGTAATCGCGCTCGTTATAGGAAAGCGGAACGCGAAAGCTGCGCATCGTCCTGCGACAGCTGCGGATGCGGTTGAGCTTGAAATACTTCACCTCGTCCGAACTTTCGTCACGCCCCAACAAAAACCAGGCGTTGTTGTACATAAAAATCTTATACGGATGCACAAAACGATGCGTTATTGTGTTTTTTCGGGAAAGGTACTCCATTTCCAGAACGTATTTCCCGCGTATGCACCTTTGCGCTTCCGCATACCTTTGCCGCAGCTCCCGTTCCGGCATTGCGAGGGGGAAACGGTTGAACAGTGTCACGTCCCCGAAAAAATGATTGTTTAAAAGCGCGGCGGATACTTTTGCCATTGCGGATAAGTATTGCGGTTTCTGCATGAAATCATTTCTCGCCCGCAGATAATCGGCCCCCGCCGCCAGGCCCTCTTTTTCTTCTTCCGTCAGGTTTACGACGGGGAACAGCGCCCCTTTGTCCAGAAAATACCCGCCGTAGCGCCCGGGGATCGATTCGATGAAATATCCGGCCGCCTCCAATTCCTTTTTATACTCGGGAATATTGCGCGGATTTGTTTCCAGCAGGTCGGCCAGCTCCGCTACGGAAACGATGTCCCTGCTGCAAAGTATTTCTAACATCCTGATGCACAAAGATGTCTTGCTCATATCTTTTTCCCCAATTACAGAAAGCCGAAGCGTGTTTCACGCTCCGGCTTTCCCGTTCGATCTTTTCCGGAGGGCCGTCTGCGCGGACTTTCTCCGCACCTATCTGTCTGTCCGTCAACTGCTGATGCGGCTCCGCACGCGCCCCATCCGCGCGTCCGGCTCGCCGGCCCGTAAACTGATTGTCCCATAATTCTTTCCCCTCTTTCGGAAACAAGATGTCCTCACTTCATTTATTCTATCATGAATTCAAATGTTTTGCAACAGGTATTCATAATTTCTTGCCTTTTTCGAAAAATTTTCCTTTCATGCGCGCATTCCCAGTGCCCGTCCGAACAAAACTGAACAGAACAAAACGATGCGCTACCCTTCTTTCTTCACAAGATACACCTCGCCCCGTCCGACCTCTCCCAAAAAGCCGAGAACGCACACTTTGGCTCCCTCATATATAAATTTATCGCTTTTGCAATACTTCAATTTTCTCCCCGGTTTTCTTTTCAGACCCGCGTCAGATAACAGCCAGGACGATCAGCGCGATCCCTCCGATCACCCCGACCGCCGCAATCAACGCAAACATTTTGCCGTAAAACCCGCGCAGGTTCTCCGGCGTACGCACCACGCTCCAGATCACCGCGCCGACCGCAAGCAATATCAATGCAATCCCGACGACCATCTGCAAAACATTCATTTTTTATCCTCCTGATACAATATATTTGACCGAGAAAGTGCGGTATTTGGATTGGCACTTTCCAAGTTCCGTTACCTAAGCTATAATGGAAATGTATTTAAGGTCTGACGATAACCTCCTTGTGCTTTTACGCACGAATAAAAGACTGTCAGCCGGCTTTCCATTATAGCGTTCGGTTTTTGCAGGTTGGGCTTCGCGTCCGTGTAACTAATCAGATTGAATAAGTAATGGCTCTTGTCGGTCACCTTTTTACAAATCCATTTCTTAGAGGTAGTTATGAATGCTGTCGGTATCGATGTTTCCAAAGGTAAGTCTACCGTTGCCGTCCTGCGTCCGTTCGGCGAAATTATTGTTTCACCGTTCGAAGTGTATCACAATCCAAAGGAACTTTCCGAGTTGGTCACTCTCCTCAAAAGTTTGGGCGGCGATACCAAAATTGTCATGGAGTACACTGGCAACTACTACCTTCCTGTTGCTCTGTTTCTCCAAAATGTTGGTTTGTTTGTCTCCGTTGTCAATCCTATTCTTGTTAAAGAATACAGCAACAAATCTTTAACTGTCCGCAAAGGTAAAACGGATAAGAAAGACTCCATAAAGCTTGCTGCCTTTGCTTTAGACCGTTGGAACGAGTTGCCTGTCTTTTCCTCTCAATCTGACACAAGAACATTGCTCAAAGCCTTTAACAGGCAATACAACCAGTACAACAAACTTAAAATTATGCTCAAAAACAATCTTATCTCCATCCTCGATCAAGCTTTCCCCGGGGTTAATACTTTATTTAATACTCCCGCAAGAAAAAAGGACGGACACGAAAAATGGATTGATTTCGTACTCAAATTCCCTCATTGCGATTGTATTTCAAGAAAATCATATTCCGTTTTTTCTAAATGCTATCTTTCATGGTGCAGAAAATACGGCTACTATTTCTATGAAACAAAAGCAAAAGAGGTTTATGCGTTTGCTTGTAACTGTGCTCCGTCCTTAGTCGATTCAGAAGCCGCTCATGCGCTTGTTTCTACCGCAATTTTGCAACTTAATACGCTTAATGAAACTCTTGCCTCTCTGCAAAAAGAAATGGATCTTTTGGCAAGCACTCTGCCGGAATATGATACCGTCATGAGCCTATACGGCGTTGGATCTGTACTCTGCTCGCAACTCATTGCCGAAATCGGTGACGTGTCGCGCTTCACAAACAAAAAAGCGCTTATTGGCTTTGCCGGCATTGACGCTCCGCCTTTCCAGTCTGGCAATTTCAATCCGCAGTCCCGAAGTATCTCCAAACGCGGCTCTGCTGCTCTGCGCAAAACTCTGTTTCAGATCATGGCTGTTATCCTCCAACACGAACCCTCTAATGAACCTGTATTCCTTTTCATGGATAAAAAGCGTTCCGAGGGAAAACACTTCTATGTCTACATGATGGCGGGTGCCAATAAATTTTTACGCATTTATTATGCCCGTGTTATGGAAAGACTGAACTCAGCACAAACCGCAGCTTAATCTTTGTTTTTTGCTGCCGTTCGCACGAACGGCTTTTTTCCATGCGCTTTTTTAGTCAGCAAAAAATCTTATTTTTTTCTACTTATTTTCCCTTGACTTTTATTTGCAGGTCTTTTTCTTTAAAATCTTGATACACTGCCGCATAAGGCTGCAAACCCTCTTCCTTTGGCCGTAACCTTTTCGGCTTTTCCGCCTGCCAAAGCGCACACGCCTGCCGGCATTGCCATTGTTCCTACATTCTTCAACCTCCTCGTTTATGAATCGATACATCATTCATGTATCATTACCACGCATTATAGCGATATTTGCAACATTATTTATGTTACAATTTAAAATTTCCGCAAAAAATTTTTCCTGTTCGGCCCCCGCCTTTTCTGAAAAGTACAAAAACGCATTTCCGCAAGCAAAAGACATAGGCTGAATATTTTTCGGGCTGACCATTTTGCTCTTTGGTTCGTGCAACGGCACAAAAAAGGCGCGGGCGCGCGGTAATATGCCGCGCGCCCGCGCTCCGATCCGTCCTCAAAGAAAGAAACCGTGCCAAAAGAAAAAGACAGTTCTGCAAGGAGCTGTCTTTTTCTTTTGTTAAACTGTTCGTAATGCGCCGCACAGTTTGTGCGGCGCATTAACCAAATCCCTTATTTTCCGCCGAGGATCTGCATCACCTGTTCAAGCGTCGGCAAATGGTCGATGGCACCGCGGCCCAGTGTGTTCAGCGCGCCGCAGACATTGGCAAACGCAAACGTCTTGTTCAGGAATTCTTCTGTCCAGCGCTCGCGTAGAACTCCGTCCAGTTTTGCCAGCACGCCTGCATAGAAAGCGTCGCCCGCACCCGTGGTATCCACCGGTTTTACGCGCACGCTGGAAACCCTGCCGCTTTTACCGCCGAAACGCCATTCGCTGCCCTGCGCTCCCAAAGACACGCACACCAGTTTGTCCGAAAGAGATGACACATACTCTTCCGTAAAGATCTCCACTTCATCCTCGGAAAATTTGACAATGTCCGCAAGCGCAATCTGCTCTTTATAAATGCGCACCGCTTCCTCCCGGTCGCGGAAGATGTCCGTGCGGAAATTCACGTCAAAGCTGACAAGTTTTCCCGCCTCTCTCGCGCGCCGCGCCAAAGCGCAGGCGTAATCCCTGCCCTCCCGCTCGCTGAGCATCAGAGAGCCGATGTGTACGATATTTGCGCGCTCCAGCAGTTCCGCGCTGATCTCGGGAAGAATATAATCTGCCGTATTTTTGCGGTAAAAACAGAATGAGCGCTCCCCTGCCTCGTCCAGTTCTACGAAAGCAAGCGTAGTGTTGCGCGTTTCATCCTTGCGCAGGACAAGCTCGTCCAGCCCCTGCGCGTTGGCGAATTTTTCCAAAAATGCGCCGACAGTATCCGCGCCCACACACCCGGCAAAGGCGCTTTTTGCGCCGAATCGCTTGACGCCGCACGCAACGTTAAAGGGAGCTCCGCCCGCCTTGCGTTCGTAAAAAAACGAACCTTCGTTCCATGTACCGATCAGATCGGCAAGAATTTCTCCAATGCTCAATACCATATGATTTTCCTCCGCGCAGAAACTGCACGGAACTCCTTTATTTTTTCGTTTCCCCGAGAACGGATGCGGCGAGGCCCACGAAACCGTTTCCGCTGAGAGCCAACACCCGCAGCCTTTGCCTCATCCTCGATGGCTTTTGATTTACATTCCCGCAAGAGAAAAACAATATCATTATAATTCTACTCCGACAAGAAGTCAAGTACGGAAAACATATTTACCTGAATGCCTGTTTCCTCTGCGCCCTGCGGGCTTCTCGCCCTGTTTCTCTCCGTCGGAATTGCAGGCTCTTCCGACGCAGAAAGAGCCGTATGCAGAAAAGATCCCGGCAGGCAAATACCTGCCGGGATCTTTTTTATGACACCGAACCGTGTTCCGGCAGAGCTCAGCCCTTACCTTGCCAGAACGGAAAGCGTTCCGTCCTGTGCGAGAAGCTCGCACATACGGCAAGTCCTGGTTTCCTGCCCTTCGGGCGTGCCTGAATCCCTGCCGTGATAGTACAGATAGTATCTGCCGTTCTCTTCCAGAATGCTGTTATGCCCCGTTCCGCTTTCCTCCCCGTTCCTCATGATGAGCGGGCGATACTCCCGATCGTTGGGGTATTTTTCAAAATTGATTTTGGTCAGATCCGTTTCGGGCGTGCAGGCGCGCGCATATCCGATATAATAATACGGACTTTTATAACAGTTTCCCGAGTAGGTGACGTAATGCCAGTCCCCTTTGCGGAAATAAAAGGCGCCCTCTACGGTGTACCAGTCCTTTCCCTTTTCAAAACGGTCGCGCATGAAGATCTCTTCGTCCATCGTGGGGCGCACCACCACTTTGGGCTGTCCGCGCACCTGCGTGGGGGAAAGCATCTTGTCCACAACGATCAGAGTTCCCGCACATTCGGCGGTATAATCGTTTACGGAATAGAACAAATACCATTCGCCGCCGCTCTGAACGACGTGCGCATCAATGGAAAAGGGCGGCACCAGATCGCAGCAATAGCGGAAAGGTCCCTGCGGCGTTTCGCTGACGGCCGTAATCAGCCTCTGCATATGATCGTCCGCCGTGTCCGAAGGCATACAGGACACGTACAGATAATACTTTCCGCCGATCTGCGCCACAGCGGGCGCCCAAAATTCCTTGTATCCCTCGCGCGTAAAACAAAATCCCGCAAAATCCCAGTTGAGTTTATCGCTGCTGACATACAACTGCACTCCGTCGACATGCGTTGCATACATATAATATTTCCCGCCGATCCCGACAATGTAGGGATCGGGCTGACTGCTGCCGAACGGCACATTCATTTTCATAACATCCTCCCGACGTCGGAACGCAGCGCACATCCGCCCGAACGGCAGACGGCTGCCCCCGACGCTTTTGCATTATAATCCCGGCTTGACTGCGGACGTATAGAGCCAGTCGTTGAACGCCAGTGCTTTTCCGTCCTCCGCGCCTTTTCTGAAGGGCAGGATCTCCTCTTCCAGTTCCTCTATGCAGTCAGATCTGCCCTCTGCATATTCTCTCAGCCTGCGGCGGCAATGACTCAGCCGCTGCAGCAATCCGCCCAGGCGAAGGTCGTGCTTTTCAAAACCGAACGGCTTGCACTCCTCGTTCCACTGTGCGGAAAAACTTTTGATAAACTTTTTCAGCCGCCTTTCCGTGCGGGCAAAATCGTCGGCAATGGCAGCAAGCGCTTCCCTGTCCCCCGCCCGATAGGCCTTGCGGACACGATACCCCAGGGCGTACTTGATTTCCATTACACCGCACAGATCTGCCAGTGTACGAAACATCGTCCCGAACCTGCCGCGGCTCAGTGCGATCATCTTTTTGCGAGTTTTTGTATATACGTCAGCGTATTTTTCGTCCACCGTCCTGTCGAACATTCCCAAAAAGGGATCGGAATACAGCATATACTTGGAGGGGTTGCAGATGTCCCCCCGCCCGTCCGGATCGTCGGCGCACAGGAAATCACTGAGGGAGACCCCGAATTGTTTGCAAAACGCCGCAGCGACAGACGCTTCGTCAAAATTTCCGCGGAAATATTCCGACGCCGCAAAGAGTACGGGCAGAGCGGACCAGAGAGAGCTTTCCGCCCCGTCGTCCTTCCACAGCGTGACAAAGATACGGCGGACGCCGTTGTCCGCGCAGGCGCGGAAGGATTCCCGTGCGGCCTCCATACTGTACGCGTTGTGCGGGACAAATCCGTACCACTCCCATCCCCCGCACGCAAACACGACATCCCTGCCGAACTGCAGGTGCGCTTTGAGCAGGGCATCGTACTTTCCGTAATCCCGCCGCATATAGTCCCAGTAAACAACTTTCACCTCGGGCGGAACGCCCAGTTCGTCCGCGCACGGCGGCTGAAGGGGGCCGTAATAATCGCCGTTGTTTGCCAGCGAAAAGAACATATCCGACCACATCATGGGCGTAAAGCCGTATTTTTTTGCAATGCTGCAAACTTTTACGAGATGATCGCGCAGAATGGAAAACCTGTCTTTCAGGCCGTTTTTTTGCAGATATTTTCCCAATCCCAGCCGATGCGCCTCGTCCATGCCGATGTGAATGTTCCGGCTGCGGAAATTTTCGGCGCAGAAAGCGAACATCTTTTCGATGAGCGCGTAGGTGCGCTCCTCCCCTGCCAGCAGGATGTCATCCAAATCGTGGCAGCACTCATATTCGTCCCACCGCAAAATTCCGGACAGGTGCGCCAGCGTCTGGATGCAGGGTATGAGTTCTATTCCCCGCTCCGCCGCGTAGGCGTCCAGTTCACGGATCTCTTCGGCGGAATACCTGCCGCGGAGATACCCGAAATACGGTTCGTCCGCAATTTCGTACACGTCCTCCGCATACAACTGCAAAGACGTGTACCCCATGCGCGCGAGCTCGTCCACAAACTGCCTGAGAACGGACAGGCGGTACACCGCGCCCCTGGAACAATCCAGCATCACGCCCAAAGCGGCGTTGTTTTGCGTATCTTGCGTCTGCATCCTCTTCCTCCGCAAATTTGCTCAGTCCTTCCGCCTCTGATGCAGCGTAACTTTGAGGGCGATCCGCTGAATAGGCGCAGAAGGTTCTTCCAGCCGCCTTTTGATGACGGCATACGTTTGCCCGGCAAATTCCGGGAAATCGATTTTTATTGTCGAGATCTGTTTCAGCCCCGCAACACACTCGCACAGCCCGTCAAACCCGACCAGGTGCAGATCCGGGTAAATGCGGCGGATGTTGATGGCAATGCTGTCCAGCTTGCCCAAAAGCTCGTAAGCCAGCCTGTCGTTGTAGAAAAATACGTTGCGGTATCCCTCGGAAATATACGAATACAGCGTGCGGACGTCTTCCTCGTCCGAATTGAAACAGCGAACGTCGCAATCCTCGCTGAGAGATTGCAGTTCTGTGCGGAATTTTTCGTACCGTTCCTCGGAAAGGAAATAATTGATGCCCGCATAGAGAAACTTTTTGCTCTCGTGAAAATTGAGCAGATAGCGCGCCGCAAGCGAACAGCCCATCTGGTTGTCGATTGCCACCGTGTCCACGTCGCCGAAAAAATGACTGCCGCCCACAAACACCATCCGAATGTTGTTGAGTTTGGCAAATTCCAGCGTTTCGGCATCCGGCTCGAGATGGGTGACGACCAGATCGACGCGCAGCAGCACACACTGTTTGATCACTTCAAACCTGAGCTGACTGGCGTAGAGGATCATAAAATCAAATTCCTTGCGCTCGTACAGGAGTTTGGTCAGCTCGTTGCTGAATGTATTGAAGTACAGATTGGTGAACGAATCCACCAAAATCGCCACCACGGGCTTTTCGTCCCGTTTGAGGTGCTGTGCCACATGATTGGGCATATACCCCATTTCGATAGCCTTTTTGCGGATACGGAGCTTGAGTTCTTCGGAAACGTCGTCCATGTCGCGGATCGCGTGCGAGACAGTGTTGATCGAAACGTTCATCTGCGCGGCGATCGCCTTCAAGCTTACGTTTTTTGTGCTCATCGGATCCTGTCGCCCGTGATCGGGTCGAATACGTACAGATCTTCCGCCGGGATCAGGACGTCGATCTCATCCTGCGGCGAAATCTTGTTTTTGGCGTCGACCTGTCCGATCATGCCCTTTCCGTTGTAATCGAAATGCACGTTGTACTCCCCTCCCAGCAGTTCGCAGACAGTGGGACGCACGGTAATGCACATTTTTTCCGCGCTGTCTTCGCCGTGCATACGGATCTTGAGGCATTCCGGACGGATACCCAGCGTCAGCTCGAAATCCGAATCCAGGCGGCTGCGGATCTGTTCCAGTTTCCGCGCGCACACGCTGCGTCCGAACTCGTACTTATCCGGCTCGGAAGCCTTTGAAACGCGCCGTTTCAGGTTTGCCCACAAACTGTTTTTTGCCGCCGTGCGGTGCTTTGTTTCCGCGTATTCCCCCGTCACGGACAAAAGTTTGAGCATGGACTCATTTGCCGCCTGATCAAAATTTTCCAGCAGAGCGGAGAGCTCCGCCTCTTTTTTCAGATAAAATTCTCTGCAGCGCTGCGCAAAATCCTTTTCCGCCGGGATGTTCAGCCCGCCGAAGCAAAAGCTTGAAGAAGCCCTGTCGAAGGTCGCCGAAAACACGTTCATGGACGGCGAACCGATAAACCGCGCCACAAAGATATTGGCGGGATCGTTGTAAATGACTTCGGGCGTTCCGATCTGCTGTACAAAGCCTTTGGACATGACCACGATGCGCGTTGCCATCGTCATCGCCTCCGTCTGATCGTGCGTGACGTAGATGGTAGTGGCATGGATGCGGTTATGCAGTTTTACGATTTCGCTGCGCATGGTGAGGCGCAGCTTTGCGTCCAGGTTGGAAAGCGGTTCGTCCATCAGAAAGATGGGCACGTTTTTTACGATCGCCCTGCCCAGCGCCACGCGCTGCATCTGCCCGCCGGAAAGTTCTTTGGGCAGTTTGTCGAGATAGGGCGTGAGATCGAGTTTTTCCGCCGTTTCAAACACCTTGACTTTGATTTCGTACGGTGTGAGACGGCGCATCTGCGTTTTAACGGCGCCGTTTTCGTCCAGTTCGCAGAACTTTTCGTCGAGACGAATGCCCTTCTGCGCCAGGGCGGCACGTTCGGCGCTCTCCCAGGCGGAGAGTTTCTCTTCCCACTCCGCAAAGATCTGTTCTTTCTGCAAAAACAGCTGCTCTGCGCTCTGCTTTGCGTACCTGCCGCACAGGGAGACAAGGCGCCCGGCACACTCGTAAGTCAGCGAAAATACCTCGGCAAGGCTTTCCGCCTTAGCCTTTGCGCCGCCCTTGCCGCCCAGAATGCCGCAAAGCGCTTCAAACAGCTTGGAAGCCTCATTCTCCCGCATCAGCGCCCGCAGCAGAGAACAGCTCTGCAGACATTCGTTGACGACGGGCGCCTCGTAGCGATTGATCGTGAGCGGAAAGGCAATGTTGTCGAATACCTTCATCTGCGGATACAACGCGTAGCTCTGAAACACGATGGCCATGCGCCTGTCCTTGCAGGGTTTGTAGTTGAGCAGTTCCCCTTCCAGGAAAATATCCCCGGAAGAGATGTCCTCTAACCCCGCAATCATGCGCAGCGTGGTGGTTTTTCCGCACCCGGACGGCCCGACAATGACCAGAAATTCGTTTTTGTCGATGTCGAGGTTAAAATTATAGACCGCTTTTTCCCCGTTCGGGTAGATCTTTTCCAGGTTCTGCAAGGACAAAAATGTCCGGTTTTCCTTCCGTTCGCCTGCTGTGTTCATATGATTCTCCTATCCTTTTACGCCCGTCGTGGCGAGCCCGTCGATCATTTTGTTCTGCGTGATGATAAATACCACAAAGATCGGAATGAGCGCAAAAACGCTCGTCGCCATCGCAACGCCGTTGGCACCCCATGCCGATCCGCCCGTGTAGCCCGTGAGAGCGACCGTGATCGTGTTCCAGTACGAATCCCCGCCCGACAGCAGCAGCTGCGGCCAGAGAAGGTTATTCCAGCTCCCCGTAAACGTAAACAGGATAATGAGCATGATGGTGGATTTTGCCAGCGGGCAGACGATCCTGCGGAAAATGGACATATTGCTGGCGCCGTCGCTCTTGGCGCTGTCGATGATGTCCCTGGGAATGGAATCGAAAAAATTCCGCATGAGCAGCATATTGAAAATGCCCGTGATCCCCGGCAGAATGATCCAGAAATAAATGTAAAAATACGTTTCCGTGTTCCCATTGATGGAGAGCGCGTTGCGGATGGAGGAATACAGCGCAAACGAGGGCGCCGTCCCGATGACGGAGGGAACCGCCATCCACAAGAGCAGGAACTTCATGAGCACGTTTTTACCCTTAAAGTTCAAAAACACCACGGCGTATGCCGTAAGAAGGTCGACGATGACGGTCAGCGCGACGGTGGCGAGCGTCGACCAGATGGAGTTGAGCATCCATAGGGGCATATTGTCTATTTTTCCGTCGCGCACGATAAATCCGTAGTAGTGCTCGATCGTCCATTCGCTCCACGAAGTGGGGAACAGCGTATCCGGATGCAGCTGCAATTCTAGATCGGATTTAAAAGACGTTCCCAGCATATACAGAAGAGGGATCACCCACACGACCGACACGAGAAACAGCACGGTAAAGGAAATGATCTTTTCGCGCAGGCGGGTACGTTCCGATTTGGTGCGCCTTTTCTTATTCATGCTCTTCTTCCCCCTCTTTTTTCAGGCTTCCCTTATTGAGAAAATACTTTTTGCAGCCTTCCGTATAAACGTTTTTGCGCTTGCGTTCCGCCATGATGCGGCGCTCGAGAATGCTGAACAGCATCACAAACAGTCCGAACACGATGGCGCAGGCACAGATATAGCCCGTCTGCCGCGCGTACGCAAGCCCGCCGGTCAGATATTTCTGAATGAACATCATCGGCGAAACGAAAATGGATTCGTTGTCCAGTTCGTTGAGCACAATAGGCTGACCGTACAGGTTGAGATACCCGATCAGAGTATTGAACAGGCAGACGGCGATCGCCGAACGGATTCCGGGGAGCGTGACGTACAGGATGCGCTGGATACGGCTGCCGCCGTCCATCTCGCACGCTTCGTACAAAGACTGCGGTACGTTGCGCAGTGCGCCCGAAAAAATAACGAAGTTGGTGCCCGTCTGCCACCAGATGCTGGCAATGAGCATAACCAGCCAGCGCAGGGTGTCCCCTGCCCAAGGCTTGCCGGACAGCCATTTGATCTCCGTATTCAGCCATGCGTTGACCAATCCCGAACTGTTCCCCGCAAACATATTTCCGAAGATGATGCCGACGATGGTGATGGACACCACGCTGGGCAGAAAGATGATGGCGCGGAAAATTTTGTATCCGGGCGGGTGCATATTGATAAAATACGCCAGCACGAGCGGAATGACGATCAGACAGGGAACCGCCACCACGTCGAACACGAGCATGGTGGAAAACGACTCCCAGAAAGACTTGGAAATGGGCAGATCGAAATTAAAAATATTGATATAATTGTTGAACCCGTAAAAAGAGTTTTCCCCCGGCGTGTACGGGTTGTAACGCATGAAGGAAAAGACAAACCCGAGCAGAAACGGAATAAGCGTAAACAGCAAAAACACGATCAGGTACGGGCTGATGAGAGCAAGCGCGAGAAGCCCTTCCCTGCGCTTGCTCATTTTCATTTCATGCTTTCTTTTCTCTGTCAAAGTATCCATAATCTCAGAAGAAGTCGATCACGGCGTTCAGGCTGTCTTGCGCGCTCTTGATAATGCTTTCGTCTTTTTCGCCCGTGCTTTCCGACATCAGATCCACAAACAGGGTACGGATCTGGGTAGCCATGTCCGTGTAATAAGGAGTATTGCCGGCGCACACAAAATAGTTGATATCCTGGTAGAACGGAATGATATAGTCGGTGACAACGCTGTTGCCCGTATATTCAGGATCGTTTGCAATGATGGTGGAGGCGCTGATGTGACCCGCTTCCGCCCAGTCTGTGCCGACGGAACCCGTCTGCGTGAACCACTTGACAAACTCGCAGATCGCCGCTTTCTTATTGATGTCCGTTACCGTATTGCTGATGGCAAAGAAATGCGAATCGCCGAAGATCTTGTTTCCGTCCTCCGTGCCGCTTTCCAGCGCAAACCAGTTGGCAACGGACGCCGCGCCGATATAGTTTTCCTTGACTGCATCCATTGTGAGGTTGCCGTGTCCCTGGCCGTACGCTTCCAGAATGGAATTTAAATTCCAGGGCAGGCCGAACAGGAAGAGCGCCTTGTCGTTGAGGAAATTGTTGAGTGATTCCGCTTCGCTCTTGTTCAGTTCGCTCAGCGTCGGGGTGTGGTAGAAAATATCGCGGAGCGACTGCGCCGCCGCCTTGAATGCCTGCAGGTTTTCCGCATCGCTCGCCCAGTTTGCATAGTAGGTCTTTTCGTCATACAGTTCTCCGCCGTTCTGCACGATCGCCGTGGAAAACACGTAATCGGGGAAGAAGCCCAGGCTGGTGGTCGCGGCGATAGGTTTGATGTTTTCGCCCTTTGCCACCCTTTCGCACAGTTCTATCAGTTCGCTGTGCGTACTCGGCAGCTGGTTGCCGTACTTTGAAAGCAGGTTCTTGTTATAGTACACCACCATGCTCTGCGCGTCTGCGGGAATGCCGAACGTGTATCCCTCATACCCGAGGTCGCTGTACTGCGCCAGCCCAGCAGAATAATCGTTCATGGAGATCTCAATGCCCGATTCTTCCATTGCCTCGTCGAAAGGCTGGATCAGATTGTTTGCCGCAAAGGCCTTGTGTCCTTTCTGGTGCGACATGATCAGATCGGGTGCATTGGAATTGTTGATGATCTGCTGTCCCACCGTCGTTTCAAAAGTATCCTGATTGATGGACGTGGTGAGGACGGAGATCTTTCCCCTGTATTCTGCATTGAACTGCGCGATGATCTGGTTGAATGCCGCAAGGTCCTCGCCGTTGACGACCGTGGTCAGATCGATCTCAACTTCGTCAAAGACGACTTCCCCGTTTTCTTTCTGCAGCGTGCCTTCCGTCGTCCACCACGGGTTTTCGATGGTATTCCCATCGTTGCCGGAGGGTCTACCCGTTCCCCCGCACCCGACAAACGCGAACAGGCAGACGAGTGCAAATATCAGGCTCAAAATTTTCTTTTTCATTCCGGAACTCCTTATTTTGTTGGATGCCGCGTTCCTTCCCCGCCGCGGGACGGGGGGATCTCCCCCGCCCGCGCGAGGCCGCGGTTTTGCCGCCCTCCGCACAGAGCGGAAAGACGTAAAGTTTTTCATGTGAATCCCGCGCCCTTTCCGCGGGCGCCCTGGAAGGTCATGCCTTGGTCAGATGATAGACAAATCCGCCGTTTTTGGGCATTGAAAGCGTTTCTTTCGTCGCCGAAGTGATCGTCTTGCTCTGTTTTTCCACCGCTTTGGCATTGTCCGCGGCGTCCGTAAAGAGCTCTGCCGTATAATTCCCCTCTCCCAGGAAAGAGAAATCGATTTCCGCACTTCTTTCCAGAATGCCGTTGATGCCCGCAACAAACCACTCATCGCCCACGCGGATGGCGGCACAGTAATATTCGTCCGGCTTTCCGCAGAGGAAGATGGTCTCGTCGCGCGCGGCGGGAACCGACTTATAGAAAGCGTTGATCTGCTCTTCAGCGTATTTGGCGGAACGGTCCGCCATGGAAGGCGTTCCCGATTCGTACAAGACGGCAAGCGCCATCTGGTGTGCCATGGTCAGTCCCCCGCTCAGCGGCGTGACCACGGGTGTGAAATCGCACGATCCCAGCACGCCGCGCGTGAACATGGAATTGACCGTGACGGAGCTGTCTATGTTCTTCATCTCGTTGCCGCGAATGCCTTCGCGGTTGATGACGTTGGGGTAGATGCGGCGCTCGCCCGTGGGCTTGTTGGCGCCGTGGCAGTTGACGATCATCTGGCGGCGCGCCGTTTCCTGATAAATAGTTTCGTACCACTTGATCATTGCCGCATCTTCGCCCTGGAATTTGGGAGCGTTGGCGTTCTGCCCGTCAAAGAAGTCGATCTTGATGCCCGCAACGCCGCAGTTCTTCCACTGATCCAGCTTGGAGCAGAGCAGACTTTTCACGCCGTTGCCGAAATCGACAAGCGCGTCGCACCACACGACCACTTTGACGCCTTTTTCGGCAGCGTATTCACAAAAACGCGTCAGTCCATCCGTATTGAAAGTGCTTCCGCTGTTCCAGCCGCCGTCCAGAATGGTGTATTTCCAGCCCATTTCCGCGGCAAGGTCTACGTACTCGATCTGCAGATCCCAGTCGTTCTGCGCAACGCTGCCGTTGTAACTCAGCCAGTTCCACGCCGTGACGCCGGGTTCCACCCACGAATAATCGTACATCGCTTTTTCCTCGTCGGACAGGCTTTCGTAATCGTCCGGTTTCCAATATTCTGCATCGTCGTAAAGTTTTTCGACCAATTCACTCTCGATCACCGTTTCCAGCGAGCCGGTGATGCCCACGCGCCAGGGAGAGGTGAACGGATAAGCCGTTACGCCGTCCGATTCCAGCGCGGTAGCGGGAGTGCGCACCGTCTGCAAAATGCCCGTTCCTTCGTCTTCTTTGCTCTCTTCCAGGAACGAACCGTAAAATCCGCTGCCGATCAGTCCCGATTCCGTGACGAGCGAATATACGTCCGAATCCCCTGCCTGGTACAGCATGGGCATGGAAATGATCTTTCCGGAAAGATTGCTTGCCTTGCGGCGCATATAAGCCTCCTCGTACGAGAAGAATTTGCCTGTCGCCTTGTTGGTGACGTACGGCTGCGCCCACACCGCCGAGTCTTCCGGCAGAGCAAACTGCGTTTTTTCTTCCTGCACGGTCAGCTCGCCTTCGCCGCCGTCCACGTTGCGCACGACGTAACGGAAAGCATATCCGTCGTCGTAGACACGCATGACGAGATCCAGATAAAACTGCCATGCTTTAAAGGTGATCGTTGTCTGATTACAGTCGTATTCCACGTGCGAATGCTTGCCCGTGATGTTATCGTAAGAGCCCGTGACGCGCTCGGTCTTCGCACTCTCCACGGTGAGGAAGCCGAGGTCGTCCTCCGCGATGGAAAGGCCGAGATCGGACTGATCCACCACTGCGACGTCCCCTTTCTGCACCGTATAATACAGCGCGCCGGTGGCGTCCATGCCGACCCTGACGCCCAGCGTCCCGTCCGGAGAGCTGACGCTCCAGTTGTCCTTGTCGGGAGGTACGTCGGGGGTATTTTCCTTAGGGCCGCAGCCGACGGCGGTCAGCGCAAGGCTTCCCGCCATCAGCAGCACAGCCAATCTTTTTACGGTTGATTTCATAGGCCTCCTGTTACAGCAGCTGTCCCGTGATCGAGTACATGAGATCCTTTACGGAATCTTCCACCTTTGCGGAACCTTCCAAAACGGGCACGATGTAATTTTCCGCCGCCGTGGCATTGAGGATGCTCTTGCCGTTCAGATATCCGTCCAGCGAACGGAAGTTTTCCGGATCGCCCGTCTGCAGCACGATCTTGACAATCGCGTTGGAAGACTGTGCAAAGTCGGCGCTTTCCGCAACCGTTTTGCGCATGGGATACCAGCCCGTCTGTCCGAATCCTGCCGAATTGCGGCTGACAAAGTCTGCAAACTCCGCCGCTGCGGCAAGTTCAACCAGAGAAACGTTTTTGGCTTTATAGAACTGCAACCCGACAGTATGTACGGGAATCTGCTGCGCCTGCGCGCCTTCGCTGTCCGTAAACAGTCCGCTCAGGGGCAGGATGCCCAGCGAGCCGATGTCGGAGGAAAGAGCGGTGATGCTGGCGGCAATGTTGACGAGGCCGAGAAGCGCGTTCCCGTTCTTGACCTGGGTAACGGCGTTATTGTCCGTGTACTCGCTGTCGAACCCTGCGGAAGAGCCGTGCAGAGCGCCGCCTTCGCCGAACAGGTCAAACAGATTCTGCATTGCCGTTACGGCGCTGTCGAATACGGCGGAATCGTTCCACTTGTTGACATAAGCGCCGTTTTCGTAGACATAATAATCCGCACCGTTCTGGATGAATGCCGCGTAGCTGGGAGCCTCTTTAAACGTCCAGGAACGGTTGGTGAGGGCGGTTTTGAAGGAAGGATTGGAGCCGATCTCGCCGTTGTAAGCCTTTGTCAAAAGCGCGCTCAGTTCCGAATAACTGGTAGGCAGGGCGCCGTTTTCCGCATATTCCTGCATGAGCGTCTTGTTGTACACAAAGAAAGGCGCGCCCATGATCAGGGGAACGGAATACATCTTGCCGTTGACAAAGCTGTCGCGGGAAGCCTGTTCAAAGTAGTCGGAACGGGAATACTCGATGCCCGCAAAGTCGTACACTTCCTCGACCGAGTAATAGGTGTTGTTGCCGGCATTGGCACCGGGCATCTGCTGCATACGCAGAGAAGTCGTATCCTGCGTGAGTTGACCCGTAACGAAATTGACTTTGATCTTGCCCGTGTTTTCGTTGTTGAAGCGCGTTACGAGAGTTCTGAGGTGCGTATCGTAGCCGAAGCTGGAACCCAGCCAGAAATTCACAACGACGTTTTCGTACTTGATGGAGCCGTCGTTGTTGCGGGGAATGCTGGAATCCGTTTCATACGCGGCATACAAGACGATGTCTTTTGTGACAACGTCTTTGTCCATGTTCCAGGCCACCGTGCATTCGGGATCCTTGAACCAGCCGGAGATCTCCATTCCCAGCCTCGGGCACTGAGGCAGGTACTGCGCACCGATCTTTTCGTTTTCAGTCACATTGACGACAGCGTTTTCTCCCGCTCCGTCATAATTGAAGTTGAAGGTGACGGAATACTGCGCCGCCTGCTTTTCCCACATCGCATAGAGGTGGAGATCTTCATTGATATACTGCGAAAAATCAAATTTCGTGGTGCATTCGGGTTCTGTGTACCATGCCAGAAAATCGTATCCGGAACGGGAAGGTTTCCAGTTTGTGGCGCGCGTCCCCGCGGAAACGGTGACCGTTCTGGGCGTGGAATCCTCATAGTTCAGGTCGTAGATGACTGTGTATTCCGACTTGGTCTCGCCGCCGCCGGGCTTATCGTTTGAACAAGCCGTCATCAGAATCGGCGCCGCCGCAAGCGAGAGGCAAAGCAGGACAGATACGATCCTTTTCCAAAATGTTTTCATTTTCAACTCCTTATATGATTTTTTTCTGACCGCCGACATGCGGCGGATCGTTTACAATGGTTCCGACGCACTTTCTGACTAAGCCTGCTCCTGATCGTCTATGCTCCAGGTGATGTTGGAATACTCACCCGACGTATAGACGTTGTGCCATACGAACAGGACGGGTCTGCCCACCTTATCGTCCACGATCGTTCCATCCCCGTTTTTGCCGTCCCACTGAACGGTGTGCGTGAAAGTAACCTCGGGATCGTCCAGCGACTGCACGGTCATCGTGTATTCGTCGTAGCCTTCCATGACCTTGCGGGAAATAGTATAGCGCGTGCCCTTTTCCTCGTTGAGAAGGTTTGCTTCTTTTTCCCACCAGCTCGCCTTCTGGGAAACGTTGAGCAGATATTTATTGTTGGCGAGATCCGCGCCGAACTGCACCACTTCGCACCCGTACAGGAAGTTCCTCACTTCCAGGATCATGCGGCGCTGTTCCGTTGTCTCCCCTATGCCCGTGTTCTTGTAATCCCACGAGAAAGTAAAGTCGCCGTCCAGGTACAGGTACGGGCCTACCAAACCGCCGTTGAAATCCGACTGCGTACCCGTGTAATCGAAATTCAGACCGCGCGTTTCGCTGACATCATTGACCTGCAGATATTCGTTGCGGGAAGCGGCTGCCCAGCTGTCCGGCACATAGGCGCCGATCTGCGAACCGTCCGCCAGCAGGGCGTCCAGTTTCTGCTGCGCCTGCTCACCGCCGCAGTAAAGCAGCGAAGAGATGACCGTCGTATCCATCGCGTGCCCGAAAAATCCGGGAAGAGTGGGCTGATCGCGGTAATATTCAAGGGAAACACAGCACACATACACGTCGTTGACAAACGCGTAGAAATAATCGCCGCTGCGCGCGATCGCGTACTTGACAAGGCCCTTGTTCTCGTCCGGGAGCCCCCTGTGGTTGGCGATCTGATAAGAATAGGCGCAGAATCTGCCGAGAGGATCGTATTCATTCAGATCCCAGCTCTTGCCGTCCGTGGTATCGAAATCCTTTGCCTTGTGGTTCCTGTCGCCGCGGTCGATGCACATTGCCAGCCAGCGCGACGTGTTGTTTTCCGTAAAGTGCCCCATACCGACCACGCGTCCGCCGTGCGGATCGCTTACGGTGTACACCGCTTCCGCATAATACAGCGTGGAAGGCCGGATATTAAACTGCGCAACGACAAATCCTGCGTTTGTGGTGGTGAACGTCTGCGTTGCGTCCGCACTCATCTCGTTGCTGACCGTCCAGGTACTGTCGTGCCAGACAAAAACCTTTCTGTAAACATCCACGTCCACCGTTTTGCTCGCCGTTTTAGAGGCGTCGCGAGGGTCGGATACCGTAAACGTCACGGTGTATGCGCCCGGTTCGGAAACG
>CASFBD010000019.1 GCA_949292885.1 uncultured Bacillota bacterium | reverse complement strand
GTTTTTCGCCTTGCTGCTGGCCGAGATAGGTGAGGTAGTTTTGCGAATTTTTTGCATTTTGTTCGGCGATGTAATTGGCACGGTCAAGCTGTTGAAGAAGTCCCGTTTCGTTGATGTTTCCGCCGGACGTGGGCGTCTTTTTCTGATTTTTTAAAACCAGAAGACTTACGATCAGGGAGAGTGCGGCGCATACCGCCGCCACGATGCACATGATGTCAGTCATCCGTTTCCTCCAAAAAAGTTTCCGCCTGTTTTTTCAGCGTCTTTTCGTTGTTGAGCGAGCCGTCGCAGGCGGTCCAGAGTAAAAGTTTGTGCAGGATCGTACCCCGCTTGCAAGGCGGGACGTTTTCCAGCGCGTTCCCGCGCAGTGCAAGTTGTTTCAGGGTAAAAGGTACGCCCTCTTCCCGCATTCTGGTTTCGATGGCGTCCCATTTTTGCAGGGTGGGGCAGAGTGTCAGATCGTCCTTGCAGCCCGAATAATCTGCCTGTTTTACCAGCCGCAGGAGAGGGTAAATGTCGTAGTTTGCCACGATCAGGCGGCGCACCTTGTTTTCTTTTGCCTTGCCGTCGAGGTCGTACATATGCAGGGCAATCAGGCGGCACGCAGTATCCGTCAGTTTTTTGGGGGCTTTCAGTCGTTCCAGAATTTCTCTCGCCAGCTTTTCTCCTGCAACGTCGTGGCCGTGATAATGCCCTTCGGAATTATAGACGGCGGGCTTTCCTACGTCATGCAGGAGGGCTGTCAGCCGCACCTGTCTGTCCGCATATTTGCAGGCGCGCAGGGAGTGTTCCAGAACGTCATGGTCGTGAAAATCTTTGCGCTGGGGCATTCCTTTGCCCGCCGTAAGTTCGGGCAGAATGTAGTTGAGTACTTCCGTACCTTCTAAAAGTTTCAGTCCCTCGTAATGAGCGTATTCTCTGCCGTATTTTTCGTCGGCGTGCAGGATAAGCTGTAATTCTGCGTAAATGCGTTCGGGGCTGATCTTTGCGATCAGTGCGGCGTTGAATTTTGCACCGAAAATACATTCCAGCGTCGGGACAAATCCCGTCTGCGCCGCAAGGCGGGCAAGGCGCATCAGACGCAGGCCGTCCTCTGAAAACACTTCGTCCGCTTCGCGCGTGGTGGAAATGCTGCGCTGTTCTATCTCTTTTACGCCGCCGAGGGGGTCTTCTATGCGCTCGCCCGCGACATCGTAATAGACGGCATTGCATTTGAAATCCCTGCGCAGAGCGTCCGTGCGGATGTCTTTGGTAAAGGTCACGCGGCTGGGCGCGTGTTCGCCGCGGCGG
The DNA here is from genome assembly GCA_949292885.1 of uncultured Bacillota bacterium. Classification (GTDB taxonomy): domain Bacteria; phylum Bacillota; class Clostridia; order Christensenellales; family Borkfalkiaceae; genus Borkfalkia. The sequence goes on along the minus strand of CASFBD010000019.1, from coordinate 18,635 downwards.
TATACGTCCGTGCGGAAGGAAGTAAACTCAAATTTGTGCTCGCCGTCCGTCAGGTTTACCGTCCCCGTGTTTTTGTAAACGCCGTTCACGGTAAAGCCGCATTCCTGCGCCAGAGCGGAAAGGCGCTCCGCATCCGCAGGCGCGCAGATGTCCCAGTCCTGCGAGGAAGGGAGCCCCGCCAACGCATCGCGCACCGTTCCGCCCACAACATATAGCGGAAACTCCGCCTTTTTTGCCAAAAGTTTAAGTTTTTCGGGAATTTGTATCTGTATCATTGCACCCTTTCCAAAATTTTCTTAAAAAAGATGTTCTGTATCATTATATCATTTTTAAAAATAAATTGCAATCGGGCGCGATTTGATATATAATAAATATGAAATTACAAAAGAGGGCTTTTATGTACAACATTATACTCAATCCCATGTCCGGAGAAGGAAAAAAGAAAAAACTGCACAAGCGCGCGTTGGCGCGCTTTTCCGAACGTGGAGCAGAGTTTTGTGTGTTTGAAACGGAAAAGCCCGGGCAGGCGATCCTGCTTGCCCGCGAACTTTGTCGGGAAGAGGGGGACATCGTCGTTATCGGCGGTGACGGTACCCTGCACGAAACATTGAACGGAATAACGGATTTTGAACATCACGCCTTAGGACTTGTCCCTGCGGGGACGGGCAACGACTTTGCCGCGGCGGCCAAGATCCCGTCCGAACCGGAAAAAGCGGTGGATCTTATCCTGGATTCTCAGCCAAAATACACAGAATTTATGCAGATGCCGGGCGGTGTACGCGGTATCAACCTTGTGGGGACTGGCATCGACGTGGAAATTTTAAAGCGCTGCCGTTCGTCCAAAATTTTGCGCGGAAAATTTCAATATATCATTTCTCTCATCATCTCTCTCTGCAAATTCAAGAACTACCGCCTGAAAGCCCGTTACAACGGCAAGGAAGGGGAATATAATGCGCTTATTGCCTGCGTGGGCAACGGGTATCGCATCGGCGGCGGAGTACCCATGTGTCCCGCGGCAAAGCTGGGCGACGGGCTTTTGGACATGGTCATCGTGGACGACGTAAAGAAACTTTCCGTGCCGCCCGCTTTTATCAAGCTGATGAAGGGAAAGATCCTGAAAGAAAAATTTACTGTGTTCGAGCGGTGTGAGCACGTGGAGATCCAACCGGAAAAACCGCTTACACTGCAGGTGGACGGCGAACTGTACGACGGGCTTCCCTTTGTCGTGGACATCGTCAAAGATACCCTGAAATTTTATCGGAACTGAACGTCAAAAAGCGCGCAAGGCACAAAAACTGCGCGTTTTTTTCGTTTGCGGTAAAATTTCTTTTTTGCCTTTATTGTCTTGACAGTTGTCAATTTATGGTGTATAGTTTTGTTTAAGAAACAAAAATCTGTCGCGCGGCGGCAGGGAAGGAAAGGGCATGATCACGGGAGAAATCAAACGTCTGAAAGAAGAGAGAAACGCTGTCATACTGGCGCATTAGTATGTAGACGGGCAGGTGCAGGCGCTGGCGGATTACGTCGGCGATTCCTTTTATCTTGCAAAGGTTGCGGCAAAGACGGACAGGCAGACGATCGTGTTCTGCGGCGTGCGGTTTATGGGGGAGAGTGCAAAGATGCTCAATCCCGACCGCCTTGTGCTCCTGCCGGACGAGAGTGCGGATTGTCCCATGGCGCATATGGCGACAGAGGAACAGATCGCACGGCTGCGCGCGGAAAAGGAAGATCTGGCCGTGGTGTGCTACATCAACTCTTCGGCAAAACTGAAAAGTCTGAGCGACGTGTGCGTCACCTCCTCCAACGCCCTGAAAATAGTTGGAGCGCTGCCAAACAAAAACATATTGTTTATTCCGGATGCCAATCTCGGCGGATATGTGCAGAAATATTTTCCCGAAAAGAACTTTTTCTTTTCGGGCGGATACTGTCCCGTGCACGCAGTGCTGTTGCCGCAGGATATTCTTTGCGAAAAGCAGGCGCATCCGCAGGCGCAGTTTTTGGTGCATCCGGAAGCGCGCAAAGAGGTTTGCGAACTTGCCGATTTTATCGGCAGCACGTCGGAGATCATAGACTATGCGCAAAACTCTGCGGCGGAGTCCTTTATTCTCGGCACGGAACCGGGCGTTCTGTACGAACTGAAGACCCGATGCCCCGGGAAAAATTTTTATCCCGTCACGCCCGTCTGCGAGGACATGAAGCGTATCACACCCGAAAAACTTCTTGCCTGCCTGCGCGATAAAAAGTACGAAGTTACGCTGGACAAGGCGCTTGCCGAACGCGCACGCCTTCCTCTCGAACGGATGCTCGAACTTGCAAAATAGTCAACGAAAAGAGGATACGTTATGTCAGAAATTCAACAAAACTACGATGTCCTGATTGCGGGAACAGGGGTTGCCGGTCTGATGTGTGCGCTCAATCTTCCGCGCAGTGCAAGCATCCTCATGCTCACTAAAGCCGCTGTGGACGAAAGCGATTCCTTTCTGGCGCAGGGCGGAATTTGTATGCTGCGCGGTGAGGACGACTATAAAAGTTATTTTGAGGACACCATGCGCGCGGGACATTACGAAAACGACGAAGCCGCCGTGCGCCAGATGATCCTCGCCTCTCCCGATATGATCCGCGAACTGGTTGCGGACGGTGTGGATTTTGCCAGGGACGCAGAGGGGACTTTCCGTTTTACGCGGGAAGGCGGGCATTCCCGTCCGCGCATTCTGTTTCATGACGATGTGACGGGCAAGGAGATCACGGGCAAACTCCTGCGGTTGGTGCGCACTCTTCCCAACGTCAAGATCGTCGAATACGCGGAACTCGTTGACATTCTGGTTTCGGACGGGGAATGCGTCGGCGGCGTGGTGCGCCGCACGGAGAGCGGGGAACTGTTTTCCGTCTTTGCAAAGTACACATTGCTTGCTACGGGCGGAGTGGGCGGACTGTACGAACATTCCACCAATTTCCGACATCTGACGGGGGACGCGCTTGCCATTGCCATGAAGCACGGCGTGGCGGTAGAACACCTCAACTATGTGCAGATCCATCCTACCACCTTTTATTCGGAAAAGCACGGCAGACGTTTTCTTATTTCCGAATCCGTGCGCGGCGAGGGCGCTGTACTGTTGGACAAGGACGGGAAACGTTTTTGCAACGAACTTCTTCCCCGCGACGTCGTGACAGGCGAGATCCGCGCGAGAATGCGCAAAGACGGGACAAAGCACGTCTGGCTGGATATGCGCCCCGTCGGGGAAAAGACCATTCTCGAACATTTTCCCACCATTTATGCGCGCTGTCTGCGGGAAGGATTCGATGTTCTGAAAACACCCATTCCCGTCGTTCCCGCACAGCACTATTTTATGGGCGGGATCAAGGTGGACGCGGATGCGCGCACCAATCTGCCGCGCCTGTTCGCCGCGGGAGAAACGGCGTGCAATGGTGTGCACGGTAAAAACAGGCTGGCAAGCAATTCTTTGCTGGAAAGTCTGATCTGGGCAAAGCGCGCGGCGCTGAAAATGTCTGAAAATTTAGAGGATGTTTCTATAAAACAAGTACAGCCCGATCTTATGCAGTACGAAAACTATAACGAAATGAAAAAACAATATGCCGAAAGCATCCGCGCAGAAGCGGAAAGGGAGGAATGCTGTGATTGACGAAATTACCATGAATATCCGCGCGGACGAACTCATCCGCAGTGCACTTGCCGAGGACGTTACGCATGAGGACGTTTCCACCGCGTGTATTTTGCGCGAGCGCACAGAAGGTCAGGCAGATCTTTTGTGCAAACAGGACGGTGTGATCGCGGGGCTGCCCGTATTTGCGCGCGTATTTGCATTGCTGGATGCGCAGACAAAGGTCACTTTTTTTGTTAAGGACGGCGAGCACGTTTCCAAGGGACAGAAACTTGCCGAAGTGCGCGGGGATATGCGCGCCATCCTGACGGGCGAGCGTACCGCGCTCAATTATTTGCAGCGCATGAGCGGCATTGCGACCTATACGGCAAATGTCGTAAAACTGTTGGAAGGGAGTTCTCTCCGTCTTGTGGACACGCGCAAGACCACGCCGAATATGCGTATTTTTGAAAAATATGCCGTGCGTGTGGGCGGGGGCGGAAACCATCGCTACAACCTTTCGGACGCGATCCTGCTCAAAGATAACCATATCGGCGCGGCGGGCGGTGTGAAGGCCGCCGTTGCCAAGGCAAGGGCGTATGCGCCTTTTACCATGAAGATCGAAGTGGAAACGGAAAATCTCGATATGGTCAAAGAGGCTGTGGAAGCAGGGGCGGACATCATCATGCTGGACAACATGACGCACGAACAGATGAAAGAGGCGGTGGCATACATTGCGCACCGCGCGGTGGTGGAGATCTCCGGCAACGTTACGGCGGAGAGCATTGCAAAACTCAAAGACATCGGGGCAGACGTTGTTTCCAGCGGCGCACTTACGCATTCGGCGCCCATTCTCGATGTATCGCTGAAAAATCTGCACCCCGTACGGTAAAAATCTTTGCGAGAGGTGAAACAATGACGGGTGAAAAACGTCGGCAGGATATTGTTCATAGCCTGGGCAAAACGCCGCTTTCCGCCACCAATCTTGCCGCCCGGTACGGCGTATCGCGGCAGGTGATCGTGCAGGACATCGCCCTGCTGCGCGCGGAGGGAAAGGAGATCATCTCCACCAACCGCGGCTATATTCTTGCGGGAAAAACGCGGGCAAGCCGCGTTTTCAAGGCGCGCCATACGGACGAGCAGACCGCGGAGGAGCTGTATCTTATCGTGGATGCGGGCGGAAAGGTGGAGGATGTGTTTGTCTGGCACAAGGTATACGGCAAGATCTGTGCGCCGATGGGGATAGATTCCCGCCGCAAAGCGGACGAATTTATGGCAAAGATCGCGGCGGGTGTTTCCACTCCTCTGAAGAACATTACGGGCAACTATCATTACCATACCGTTTCCGCAGATTCCGAGGAAGTGCTTTCGGAGATAGGGGAACAACTGAAAAACCGCGGCTTTCTGGCGGACGGAGACTGACGCTTAAAAACCTTTTCAAAACGGCGAAAAGGTGTTGACAAAACTTGTAAAAAATATTATAATGTCATAGAAAATTGAATCCCGTGGGGGAGTAGCCGGCGCTTTGCGCGGCAAAGGTTCTTCATCACGCGCGCATGCGCAGGCCTTTGCCACAATCGGCAAGACCCATATAAACCGCAAAGTTTATATGGTCGGAGTCTGCCCTTTTCAAACCGTGTACAATTTTGCGTATGCGGTTTTTCTTTTTATACAAAATAAATGCAGGTAGGTCAAAGACAATGGAAGCATTCAATCAGTCGCCGGACGAAGCTGTAAAAGCGTACGGTTCGGACAGGACAAACGGGCTTACGCCCGCGCAGGTAAAAGAAAACGGCGAAAAGTTCGGCAGAAACGAATTTACTAAATCCAAGCGCAAATCGCTTTTGCGCCGCATTTGGGAAGCCGCCACCGAACCCATGCTGATCCTTCTCTTTTTTGCGTGGGTGATCACCATTGTGGTAAACGCGGTCAGCGCGGCGCAGGGCGGTCATTTTGACGTGTACGAATGTATCGGTATTTTTGTCGCCATCATCATTTCCGTCGTTCTTACGGTGGTCATGGAAGGGCGCAGTGCCAAGGCGTTCGACGAACTCAATAAGATCAAGGAAGGCGTGGAAATCAAGGTCGTGCGCGGCGGTGTCGTGCAATATGTTCCGCAGCAGGAACTTGTCGTGGGCGACATCGTGTTTCTGGAAACGGGCAACAAGGTAGCGGCGGACGGCAGACTTTTGGAAAGCGTTTCGCTCGCCTGCGACGAATCCTCCCTGACGGGCGAATCCGCACCTGTGGAAAAGAGCGCGGAAACCGTCCTCGATCGGCCGGACGTTCCTGTTGCCGAGCGCGTGAATATGGTCTATTCCGGCTGTTTCGTCACGGGCGGTACGGGCAAGATGATCGTCACGGACGTGGGGGACAATACCCAGTTCGGTCTGATCGCGCGCGAGATCCAGGTGGAAGGCACGGGGCAGACGCCTTTGCAGGAAAAAATGGGCAGACTGGGCAAGGCGATCACACTCATCGGCGGTATCTTTTCCGCGCTCATCTTTGTTATCCAGCTGATCCACATTCTTGTCAGTGGGGACATCAGTTTTGAAAGCGTTTCTTCCGTGTTCATCACGTCTATCGTGCTGATGGTCGCGGCGGTGCCGGAAGGCCTGCCCACCATTGTGGCGATCTCTCTTTCCATCAACATTGCCAAAATGGCAAAACAGAATGCGCTGGTCAAAAAGATGGTCGCCTGCGAAACCATCGGCTGTATCAACGTGATCTGTTCGGACAAGACGGGCACGCTCACCGAAAACCGCATGACGGTGACGGATGTGTGGTCGCAGGGAAATTTTGTGCAGGCGGACGGTTTCCGGGACGGGAATATGGTGGAAAACTTCTGTCTCAATTCTACGGCAGACCTGTTTGAGGATGCGTCCGGCGTCCGTTTTGTGGGGAATCCCACCGAAGGGGCATTGCTGGTTTTTGCGCAAAAGGCGGGTACGTCCTATCAGAATTTGCGCGAAAGTGCTGAGATCGCAGACCTGTATCCTTTCTCGTCGGATACAAAAAATATGACTTGCTGTGTGAAAAAGGGAGACGGTTACGTCGTCTATACAAAGGGAAGTCCGGAAAAAATACTCTCCCTCTGCAAGGTGGACGGCGATCTGCGCGCGCAGATCGAAGAAGAGATCGTCGGGCTGCAAAAGCGCGCCCGCCGTGTGCTCGGCTTTGCGCATAAGGAAGTTTCCGTTCGTCCCGCATCTCGGGAAGAGGCGGAACGGGATATGGTGTTTGACGGGTTTGTCGGCATTGCCGATCCTCTGCGCGCAGAGGTCAAAGACGCGGTCCTCAACTGCAAAACGGCGGGCATTGAAGTCAAAATGCTCACGGGCGACAATATTGTCACGGCATCCGCCATTGCCGAAGAGCTCGGCCTTTTGGAAGAGGGGCATATCGCCGTGGAAGCGTCTTACCTCGAAAAGCTTTCGGACGAAGAATTTTCCAAAGTTCTGCCCACGGTGCGCGTCATCGCAAGGAGCACGCCTCTCTTAAAGATGCGCGTCGTGAAGGAACTCAAGAGCAAGGGCAACGTTGTAGCTGTCACGGGTGACGGGATCAACGATGCACCCGCGTTGAAAAATGCGGACGTCGGTATCGCCATGGGTATTTCCGGTACGGAAGTATCCAAAGAGGCGGCGGACATCGTTCTTCTCAACGATTCTTTCTCCACCATTGTTACAACTGTCAAGTGGGGCAGGGGTATTTATGAGAACTTCAAACGCTTTATTCAGTTCCAGCTCACCGTAAACGTCGCATCCGTGCTTCTGGTGTTCCTCTGCACGGTGCTCGGGCTGTTCCTGGACGGATTTAAGTCACCTTTCTCCGCGCTCGATCTTTTGTGGATCAACATTATCATGGACGGTCCTCCGGCGCTCACGCTGGGGCTTGAACCCATCCGCGACGACCTGATGAGCCGCAAACCTACGGCCAGAAGCGAGAGCATTATCGGCAGGGAAATGCTGGTGCGTATCGCCGTGAACGGTGTGTTCATGTGCCTTGTCTGCATGGCGCAGCTGAAATTCAATTTCCTGGGGATCGGTGCGGAAGAGGTCTCTACGGCGGTGTTCACCATGTTTGTGTTGTTCCAGCTGTTCAATGCACTCAACTGCCGCGAGCTGGGCGATAAGAGTATCTTCCCCAATTTTTTCAAAAACAAACTCATGCTGGGCGCGTTTTGTGTGGCTTTTGCCTTGCAGATCATCATTACCCAGTTCGGCGGCAGTGTGTTCGGAACCGTTCCGCTGGAATTTATCGACTGGCTGAAAGTTCTGGGTATCTCTGTCAGTATCATTGTTCTCGACGAGGTCGTGCGGTTGATTCGCCGCCTTTCGGGCAAGCGGAAAGCGAGGAAGAATGTTTGACATTCCTGTCGAAATATTGTATAGTTCTGGTGAATGAAAAAAAGGAGATCGCAGACATTGGAACTGAATGTAAAGGTGATCGGAAACACGGCATGGATCCGTGCGGATCGCGGTTATATTCCCGCGCAAGTGCGCTGTGATTTTTTGTCCGAACTGCTGCAAAGTTATGAACTTTACGAGCAGAGAGGTCAGCAGTACCGTGCAATTAAGGGGACGGATATTCTTGAATGGAGCGAGCGAAAGGCAAGTTCCTCGCTGTTGAAAAAGTCGGCAGAAGAATATGCTCCTTATGCGGAAGAGCTTCCTCAGGATGAGTATTGTCTTTTCAGACAGCTTCCGTCGGTGGTGCTCGTTTCCGTGCAGGGAAAACCTGCATCCAAAGCATTTGCACATATTTCTTTCAGCGAAGAGGGGAATTTCGGTTCAATACGCATCGATTGCAGGCGATTGGAACCTTCTTTCCTGCGCTGTATCAGCGCGGCGGCGGAGCACAGTGCTGCGCTTTTGCCCAGTGCAAAACAGCGCGTGCGCGGCAAGCGGAATTACCGTCTGGCGGCGGTCAGCAGCGTTGCGTTTTTTGTAGCATCGGTCATTCTGCTGATCGTTGCGTTGGCAGTTCCCGGCTGGGCAGCGCAGGCGTTCAGCCTGCTGTACATTGCGGCGGGACTTTTTGCGATGTCTGTTGTGTGTTTTGTCATTTTCGTTGTGCAGTGGCGCAAGGTGAGAAAGGCGGAACGCATCCGGTAAAAAAAGGGCGGAAAGATTTCCGCCCTTTTTCGTGCCCGAAGAAATCCGCAGGGCAAAATCGGAAAAATCATTGACTTGATCGCGCGTTTATATTATAATAAAAACCGATAACTTATTATTCGGGAAAGTCCCGACGACCTGTCCGGCGAGGGCAAAAAACATATCGAGAGGTTTACTATGGTTGTGAAAGTATGCGTAGGCAGTTCCTGTCATCTCCGCGGTTCCTACGATGTTATCGAGGAAATGAAACGTCTTGTGAAAAAGTACGGGGTAGAGGACAAGATCGATTTACAGGCGACCTTCTGTGTGGGAAACTGCACGCACGGCGTCAGCGTTCTCGCTGACGAGACGCTGGTTCACGGTGCCAACAAGGATAACTGCGAGGAACTGTTCCTCACGCAGATCTATCCGCTCGTAAAATAAACGGAGGTCGCGTATGATCCGCTATCTCGATTTCAAGGATGCGCGCTGCAAGGACTGTTACAAGTGCCTGCGCGAATGTCCCGTCAAGGCAATCAAGGTTGTAGACCATCATGCAAAGATCATAGAGAGCCGTTGCATCCTTTGCGGGCATTGCACGAAAGTCTGTCCGCAGAATGCCAAGAGCGTACATACCGAACGCGGGGAAGTAGAACAGCTGCTGAAGGGCGGCAACGTTATCGCGTCCGTTGCGCCTTCCTTTGTTTCTTCCTTCAATTTACAGGATTTTTCCGTGATGAAGCTGGCGCTCGGCAGGCTTGGTTTTGCGGATGCGGAGGAAACAAGCGTCGGCGCGCGGGAAGTGACGGCGCAGTATAAAAAACTGCTGGAAGGCGGAAAGTACAAAAACTTTATCACGTCCTGCTGTCCCGCGGTCAACACCATGATCGAGCTGTACTATCCCAAGGCGCTGCAATATCTTGCACCCGTCGATTCGCCCATGGTGGCGCACGCCAAAATGATCCGCAAAAAGAGACCGGATGCGAAAGTTGTGTTCATCGGGCCGTGTATCGCAAAAAAACGGGAGGCTCAGGAAAGCGGCGTTGTGGACGGCGTTCTCACGTTTGAGGATCTGTCTGCCATGTTTGCGGACAGCGGCATCGTTCTGGATGAGATCGCACGTTTGCCTGTGCATACGGAAGGGGGCGTCAACCGCGCCAAATACTATCCTATCAGCCGCGGCATCATCAAATCCTTTGAAAATTACATTGACGGCTACGAGTTCGTCGCCGTGGACGGCGCAAAAAAATGCAAGGAAGTCCTCGAAAACATCGAGAGCCTTTCGGGTATGTTCATCGAAATGAACAGCTGCGATTCCGCCTGCGTCAACGGGCCCTGTTCGCTTGCGCTCAAAGCGGGCGCACTGAAAGCGAATGCCGATATTCGCAAATATGTCAACAAGGACTTGCAGGAGCACGCCTCCGCGGAATTTACTCCATCGGAAATTGATTTTACCTGCGTGCGCGAACGCCGCCGCACCGAGGACTTTATTCCCACGGACAGACAGCTGAGCGAGATCCTTGCCAAAACGGGCAAGACCAAACCGGAAGATATGCTCAACTGCGGCGCCTGCGGGTACGATACCTGTCTGGAAAAGGCGTGGGCTGTCGCCAACGGGTACGCCAACATCGATATGTGTGTTCCGTTCATGCGCGAGCGCGCCGAAAGTATGTCTTACGAGATCATCCAGACCAGTCCTAACGGCATTGTTCTGCTGGACAACGATCTCAACATCCTGGAGATCAACAACAAGGCGAAAGAACTTTTGGGGATCCGCGATTACGACATCAAGGGAAAGGGGATCTTCCATTATTTCAATCCGACGGATTTTGTGCTTGCCGCGCAGGATCACAAAAACATTTACAACAAAAAAGTGTTCCTGGAAAAGACGTCCAGCTATATCGAGCTCACCATCATCGTGCTTAAAGACAACAAGGGCACGTATGCCGTGATGAAGGACATCACCCAGGAAACAAAATCGGAAGAACAGCTGGATAAAGTCAAGCTGGAAACGCTTGCCACCACCGACGAGGTCATTAAAAAGCAGATGCGCGTAGCGCAGGAGATCGCTTCTCTGCTCGGTGAAACGACGGCGGAAACCAAGGTCGCACTCCTCAAACTCAAAAAGACTTTGCAGGGCGACGACGGAGGCAAGTGAAATGGCACTTTGTCTTGAAAGCGGTTATACGTCCCTCAATAAAAAGAACGAAGAACTGTGCGGCGATCGCGTAGAAAGCATTGTTTCCGGCGATTATACCACTCTTGTTCTTGCGGACGGGATGGGCAGCGGCGTAAAAGCAAATATCCTTTCCACGCTCACATCCAAGATCCTCTGTACGATGGTGTCCAACGACATCGACATTGAGGACTGTGTAGAGACCATTCTGCAATCTTTGCCTGTGTGCAAGGTGCGCGGGGTTGCTTATTCCACCTTTTCCGTCATCCACATGAACAGTCAGGGGAAGGGGTACCTGTTTGAGTTCGACAACCCGCAGGCAATCCTCATCCGCGGCTGCAAGTGCCGGGATTTCGACCGCGAAGAGATGCAGATTTTGGGCAAGACCGTTTATAAAACGGCGCTGGATCTGCAGGCGGGCGACATTGTCGTCGTCATGAGCGACGGCGTCATTCATGCCGGGATCGGCATGACGATGAACCTCGGTTGGCAACGTCCCGAGGTCATGGAATTTCTCGACAATAACGTAAAGCCCTCGATGAGTGCGCGCGCCGTCGCGTGTCTGCTTGCAGGGGTGTGCAACGATTTGTATCTGGGAACGCCCGGCGACGATACCACCGTCGCCGCCGTCAAGGTGCGCGAAAAACTCAATGTTTCGCTGATGATCGGCCCGCCCGTCGACAAGAGCAAGGACGATTTTTATATCTCCCGTTTTCTCGCGGAAGAGGGGAAAAAAGTTGTCTGCGGCGGAACAAGTTCGCAGATCGTTGCGCGGCATTTAAAGACCACCGTTCGAGCCTCGTTCGATTTTCCCGACAAGGACGTTCCGCCCATCGGCTTTATCGACGGGATCGACCTTACGACAGAAGGTGTGCTCACCATGCGCCGTCTGCTCGAACTTTCCGAAAAATACGTGTCTACGAGTGATCTGACACCCAAAACGTTTACCAAAAAGGACGGCGCATCCCTGCTCGCGCAGATGCTGTTCGAGGAGGCGACGGGCGTTCACTTCTATGTGGGGCAGAGCATCAACGCGGCGCACCAGGGGCTGCCCATCGACATCACGATGAAACTGAAACTGGTGGAGAGTCTGGCTGCAAATTTGAAAAAGATGGGGAAAGAAGTCGTCATCGACTATGATTGAGAGAATACAAAAAATAAAGGTCAGGTAAAACTATGGCAGAGAAGAGAATATTCGATACCGCCGTACAAAAACTCAAGTACGACGTTTTAAAGGCAGTCATCCGTAACGAGTACGAACACTGTTACGACAATATTTACATAGACATTCCCAAGGAGATCTCTCCGGGCCCCAAAGCAACCATGCGCTGCTGCATCTATAAGGAGCGCGCCATCGTTCAGGAACGCATCAAACTTGCGCAGGGCGGCGACAAGAACAATCCCAACGTTGTGGAAGTTATCGACATTGCCTGCGACGAATGTCCGATCGGCGGGATCTTTGTAACGCCTGCCTGCCGCGGCTGTATCGTGCACCGCTGCAAGGAGGTCTGCCCGCGCGATGCCATTCAGATCATTGATCATAAAGCGGTCGTGGACAAATCCAAGTGCATCGAATGCGGAAAATGCACGCAGGCCTGCCCGTACGGCGCCATCATCGCTCAGAAGCGCCCCTGCGTCAATTCCTGCAAGGTCAAGGCGATTTCTGTTGGAGAGGACAAAAAAGCGGTCATTGATAACAGCAAGTGCATTTCCTGCGGGGCGTGCGTGTACCAGTGTCCTTTCGGTGCCATCGTCGATAAGTCGCTCATTCTGGAAACGATCGATATTTTGAAAAATTCGGACGATAACAAAAATTACCACGTCTATGCAGTCATTGCTCCTTCTATTGTCAGCCAGTTCAAGTATGCAAAGATAGAACAGGTCGTCACGGGGATCCGCAAACTCGGTTTCCATCAGGTGGTCGAAGCGGCGCTCGGTGCGGACATTACGCTGTATCACGAGGCGAGTGAATGGCAGGAGAAGGGAATCCTTACCACTTCCTGCTGCCCGTCCTTCGTTATGTTTGTGGAAAAGAACTTCCCCGAACTTGTCAAGTATATTTCTCACTCCGTTTCTCCGATGGTGGAAACGGCTCTGCTCATCAAGCGCACTGATCCGAACGGGAAAGTTATTTTCATCGGGCCTTGCGCCAGCAAAAAGGCGGAGTACAAACTTCCCAAAACGCAGGGTGCCATCGACAGCGTTCTCTCGTTTGAGGAGTTGCAGGCGTTCCTGGATGCGCGTCACATCGACGTGGGGAGCCTGGAAGAGACGTCGCTGGATAACGCATCTTTCTACGGCAGGATCTTTGCCAAGAGCGGCGGGATCACGCAGGGCGTTGCGGATGTAGCCAAGGAAATGGGAGTGGAGGGGATCCGTCCCATCGCCATGAACGGCATCGACGAATGCCGTGCGGCGCTGATGAAACTGAAATTCAACCGCGCAACGGAAAACTTCTTTGAGGGAATGGCTTGCGACGGAGGCTGTCTGAACGGCGCACTCTGTCTCAATCATGGTCCGAAAAACATTGTGGATGTCGACAAATACGGCGCCTCCGCGAAGGAAAAGACCATCGAAAATTCCGTCAAACTTTATAAACTTTCTTTGGGTGATTCCGCAAAGGAAGAGTGATCAAAAAAATTTGGAAAGCGGGCGCAGTAAGCGCCCGCTTTTTTGCTTTCGGAATGCCGGTTGCCTGTCAAAAGAGGGACCCCGCAAAAAAGTATGTACCGCTGACTTTTCAGGCCTTTTCACGGGCAGGGGTGAGGAGTAAAGCCGGTAAGCGAACACGCGGCGGAATGTCGTCTTTTTTCTTGAAATCAAATGCGGCGCCGCATTTGATTTGCTTGCTTATACATTTATTTGCGTGTCAACTGAAAACTGTGTTTTTCAGGTCGGAAGGGGCGGAGCATTGTTGCCCCGCAAATTATCTTATAAAGGTGACGCCGGTCACGCGGTTGGGCTGTTCGCGCGGCAGAAATTCTGCGTCGCAGTACCCGATGGCCGCGCTTCCGAGAGGGGTAAACCCTTCGGGAAGCTGCAAAAGTTCGGAAAGTTCCTTTTCGTATGGGGTACCTTGCATGGCATTGATGGCGCCAAATACATACAGGCTTCCCAATCCCGTGTCGGTTGCCGCAAGGAGCATATTTTCGATCAGACAGGCGGAGTTTGCGTATTCCACCGCATTTGTCCGTTTTCCGGAAACGACAATGAGAGCGGCGGCGTTGTGTACGGGATCGGCGGAAGGATCACCGCTCTGTCTGCGGCAGAGGTCGGTAAATTTCTGTACGGCGGCGTGGCAGGGGAGAACACTCAGGTGCAGACTGTCATACATTTTCATACCGACAGGAGCATACAGTGCGGCGCGCACAACGTCGCGCACCAGGCCTTCTTCCACTTCTTTGTCAAGGAATGCCCGTATTGAACGGCGGGCTCTGATACAGTCTTTTGCAATCATTTTGAAACCTCCGAAATATGCAGATCTTACGTAATGATCATCTCTTGTAGATGTTTCCCCCGTGGCAGTCGATGGCGACAATGCAGGGGAAATCTTCTATTTCAAAGCGGTACACGGCCTCGCTGAGGAGGTCGGGAAAGGCGACAAGTTCGCTCTTTTTAATGGCATTTCCGTACAGTGCTCCGGCGCCGCCGACGGCGGCAAAATAGACGGCGTGATTTTCTTGAATGCTTTTACACACTTCCTCGCTGCGTTCTCCTTTGCCGATCATGCCTTTCAATCCGAGGCTGAGCAGTCGGGGAGCAAACGAATCCATGCGCGCGCTCGTCGTGGGGCCGCAGCTTCCGCATGCTTTGCCTGCGGGGGCGGGGCAGGGGCCGGCATAATAAATGGTCTGCCCCTCAAGGGGAAAGGGGAGTGCTTCCCCTCTGTTTAAAAACTCGCAGATGCGTTTGTGCGCGCAGTCTCTGCCTGTCAGAATGCTTCCGGAAAGGAGAACGCTCTCTCCGGCTTGTAAACTCTCAATGGCCGCGTTTGTCAGCGGCAATGTGATTTTTTTCATGTTTAGACCTGTTTTTTGTAGAATTTCGTAGTACTATGTCACGCATAAATGCGCAATAACGGTGCTTTTATCAGAGGATGACCTTTTCACAGCGCACGCAGTGGCATTGGATGTTGACGGCCACGGGCAGGCCCGCGATGTGAGTCGGCGCAAGTTCGCAGCTGACGCCGAGGGCGGTTATTATTCCTCCGAATCCCTGCGCGCCGATGCCGAGAGCATTGATTTTTTCCAGCGCCCTGCGTTCGATTTCTGCCACGTCCGCACGCGGATTGGAAGTGCCGGGGTCTCTCGTCAGCGCCTTTTTGGCAAGGAAAGCGCAGGTGTCGAAGGTGCCTCCGATGCCTACGCCGACATAGACGGGAGGGCAGGGTTTGCTGCCTGCAAGCCGTACTGTTTCCACAATGCTTTCCACAATGCCGTCCACGCCTCTGGCGGGGGTGAGCATATACAGACGGGACATATTCTCGCTCCCGAATCCTTTGGGCAGGAAGGTGAGTTTGAGTTCGTCTCCCTCCACGATCTCCGTGTGCAGAGCGGCAGGGGTGTTGTCCGCGGTGTTTACCCGAGTGATGGGGTCGCACACGCTCTTGCGGAAACAAAAATCTTCATATGCCCTGCGCACCCCTTCGTTGACCGCGTCGGAAAAAAGTTTGCCTTCGATGCGCACGTCCTGCCCCAGTTCGGCGAGGATGACGGCATATCCCGTGTCCTGACAGACGGCCATTTTTTCGCGGGCGGCAGTCTGTGCGTTTTGTAAAACGGTATTCAGAGCGAACGCTGCGGCGCTGTCTTTTGTTTCGCATTCGGCAGCCGCCTGCAAAGCGCGCGTACAGGCGGGCGTCAGGTGCAGGCAGGCTTTTTGCGCAAGCTCGTATACGGCCTGCTCGATTTTTTCGGATGTGATGATTCTCATAAAAACGACCTCTTTGATCTTTCAAAACAATTATAGCAGAAAATCTGTAAAAGCAAAAGAATTTTGTTTACGAAACAAAAATTTTTCGGTATAATAATTGTCATGGAACAAAAAGAACAATTCCCCGGACAAGGGGGAAGACCTGTAAAACGGAGTTTGTTTGATCAGCCGCGCAAGGTGGTCAGCGGAATGGTGTATTCCGGGGCGATCATCGGGATGCTCGTCATCTCGCTCGCCTTTTCCGTCACGGTTGGCGTGCTCTCCGCAACGCTCGGCATGACGGTGGACGAAATTTCAAATACGGACGCATACAGATACTTTTCTTATCTGCTGTACCAGATCGTCTATATCGCCGTCATTGCCGCCTTTGCCGTGATCTACCGCAGTAAACCTGCCGAATTCGGATGGCGCAGGGCGTCGCATTTCAAGTATTATCTGATCGGACTCGTGCTGCTGTTCGGGCTGATGTTCAGCCTGAATTTTGTCAACAATGCCTTTGTCGCATTTCTCGGGTTGTTCGGGTACGAACTCCCTGCGTCCTCGCTTCCTTCGCTGGAAGGGGGCGGATTTGTCGGAGTGCTGATCGTCGTCGCTCTCTTGCCTGCATTGCTGGAAGAGACCATTTTCCGCGGGATCATCCTCGAAGGCATCAAGGACATCGGTACCGTCGCCGTCTGCTTACTGGGCGGAGTACTGTTTTGCATTTTTCATCAGAATCCTGCGCAGACAGTGTATCAGTTCGTGTGCGGAGCGGCGTTCACGCTGCTTGCCGTTCGCGCAGATTCGCTTTTGCCCACGGTGCTCATTCATTTTGTCAACAATGCCGTCATTCTGTTCAATGAGAAGTTCGCGTTTCTGGAAGGGCTTCCTTTCGGGGCAGAGATCGCAATTTACGTGTCTTCGGGACTTTGCCTTCTCTTATCTCTCGGCTATCTTATTTTTATCGACAAGCGCGGCAACCGTAAAAGGGAATGGGAGATCAAGCCTTTTGCCTATGCGGCGCTGGCGGGGATCCTGCTCTGTATTGTGTTCTGGATCACAAATCTGATCAGCGGGATCGTGAGCTGAAATGCAGAAGATCGCACTTGTTTGCGTGGGCAAACTCAAAGAAAAATTTTACGCGGATGCCGTTGCGGAATACTGTAAAAGGCTTTCCCGCTTTGCGCAGGTCACGGTGCGCGAACTTCCCGAGCGCCGTACGTTGGCGGAGGAAGGGGAACTCATTCTGAAGGAGTTGCGCGGCTATACGATCGTACTCGCCGTGGAAGGGAAAAAACTTTCCAGTCCCGCCCTTGCCGAAAAGGTGAAGGAACTTTGCGATGCGGGCAGGGAAATGACTTTTGTCATCGGCTCTTCCTGCGGTCTGGACGAAAGAGTGAAACGGGCGGCGGATTTTTTGCTGTCTTTTTCGGATATGACCTTCCCGCACCAGTTGATGCGCGTCATTCTCTGTGAACAGATCTACCGTGCGTTTATGATCAACGCGGGGAGCGAATATCACAAGTGAGGCAACTTTTCTGCGCTTTGTCCGTACAATATTTCTATGGATGCAGTGCAGAAAGTTTATCGTTTTTACCAAAGTTACGGCGGAGAAAAGCGGATCTTGGGTGCAAGCGCCTGCGGGCTTCCTATCGTGGCGATGTTTGCGGGAAGGCACGAATATCCGCAGCTGATCGTGCAGTATGCGATGCACGGGCGGGAATGGATCACTTCTCAGCTTGCGGCGGAACATCTTTTGTACGGACTGACGCGCGGCGGCGCGTGGTTTGTACCGCTTGCCAATCCGGACGGGGCGCTCATTTCCCTTTACGGGGAAGAGTTTTTGAAACAGCTTCCGCCCCGTCGCGAGCAATATTTGCGCGCGGTGAACGGGGATCGGGAGTTTTCATTGTGGAAAGCGAACGGTAATGCCGTCGATCTTAACGTCAATTTCCCTGCCGGATGGGGGGACGGAGTAAAAAATGTGCGCGCGCCCGCGCCCGAAAACTATATCGGGAAGCGCCCGCTGAGCGAGCCGGAGAGTGCTGCGCTGTACCGTTTTACGCTGGAAGTGCGCCCGGATGCGACGATTTCCTACCATACAAAAGGAGAGGAGATCTATTGGGAGTTTTTTCAGCAGGGAGAACGCTTGCAGCGCGATGAATTTCTCGCCGGCGCCCTCGCGGCGGAAACGGGATATGCGGCAAAACGCATTGCGGGCAGCGGCGGAGGGTACAAGGATTTTTGCGTCCGCGCGCTGAAAATTCCCGCGTTTACCATTGAAGCAGGACGGGATTGTCTTTCTCATCCGCTGGGGGAAGGGGAATTTCAGGGGATCCTTGCAAAAAATTTCGGCGTGGTGCGCCGTCTTTCGGAGGAACTATGGAAGATAAGATAAAATTCATGCGTGCCGCGCTCGCCCGCGCCAGGAAAGGTCTGGCGCAGGGGGAAGTGCCGGTGGGGGCTGTGATCGTGTGCGAGGGCAAGATCGTGTCCTCGGGGTATAATCGCCGTACGAAGACGCAGATGGCAAGCTCGCACGCGGAAATGTACGCCATCGACCGTGCGTGCCGAAAATTTCACAGCTGGCGCCTGCCCGAATGCGACCTGTATGTCACTCTCGAACCCTGCCCTATGTGCATGGGGGCGGCGCTCAACGCGCGGGTGCGCAAGATCTATTTCGGCGCGTACGAGCAGAAAGGTCGTTCGATGACGGCAGAGCTTGCGGAAAGCAACCTTCTCAACCACAAAGTGGAAGTGGAGGGGGGCGTGCTGGAAGAGGAATGTTCGCAGCTTCTTTCCGGGTTTTTCCGTTCCATGCGCGCCCGTACGAAAACGGAGCCGGAAAAACAA
>CASFBD010000018.1 GCA_949292885.1 uncultured Bacillota bacterium | reverse complement strand
ACGCTGACCACACGCCGCTCTAAACCCGCCCGTGCAATCGCACCGCAGATCATAGGCACCACATTCTTGAGAACGGTGACGATTCCCAGTGTATCGCCCAGGCCAAGGCCCAAGTAGATCGCCGGCTCAAAGCCTCCGAATACGGGGACCTTCAGCTTCTCACGAACCGCCCGGACTCCGGGATCCCCAAAGCAGTTGACAAACACCCCGTCTACCCCATTGGCCTCAGCCACAGCCAGGGACACCACCTGAGGCGCGGAATAGACCTCGTCGTACTCGCACTCAATGGTCACGGAACCGTCCTGGATCTGCCGGTGGACGACCTGGGTGGTGTCCATGAGGTACTTGGACATGTCCGCTTCCACCTCCGGCGTGAGGACGGGCGCTGTCACGGGAACAAGATCCATCAGGGTCAATTTCTTTTCGCTCATATGGCTATCTCCTCCAATCAGGCCAGGTCGCCCGCCGCTTTCACGCGGACGCGGCAGGTGTTACCTACGCAGTAGGCGAGAGGAACATCTTCAACCTCGATGATTTCCACCGTCTCCGGGATTGCGCCTGCGTCCACGGCAAAAAAACTTCTGGCGCGCCCGCTTTATGCAGGCGCGCCAGAAGTTTATCCTCTGCTTTTCCCCGACAGAGAGGGAGAAGAGAGTACCCCGCAGTTTTTCAGCATCTTTTTGCCGCTCTTTGCCTTGAAATCGCAGATACCTTGTTCGATGAGCTGGGTAAGCATCTGCTTACAGTCGGACAGTTTTTCACAGAACAGGTACCACGCCAAAGAACCGGGGACTGTGTTCATCTCGTTGAAGTACACTTCTTTGCCAACCACCAGAAAATCTGCGCGAACCACGCCGCGCAGGCGCAGGCGGCGGTACAGCATCCGCGTGATGCCCTGCACCGTTTCCGCCGTAGCGCGCGGAATATCTGCAGGGAACTCGGATGCGTGCTCCTTTGCTCCGCCCAGATATTTGTCGCCGAACGTGAGGAATTTATGCTGCGTTTTGGGCTCTTCGCAGGGGGAAACGATGTATTTTTCTCCGCTCTTGTAGCAGGCGCAGTTGATCTCGCGGCGATCTGCAAAGTACTTTTCGGCGATGAGCAGGTCGTCGTAGGCGAATCCGGCCTGGATGGCGGCAACCAGCCGCGCGCGGTCCTCGGCAACGGCAATGCCGATGCTGGAACCCTGCCGCGCGGGCTTGATGATGACGGGATAACCCAGCCGCTCCTCGATGACGCGCAGGGCAAAAGCACCGCGCTTGCGGTACTCCTCCTCTCCGATGCGAAAATAAGGCGCCGTCTTTACGCCCAACGCCTTGGCGGCGAGTTTGGTGAGAGTCTTATCCATGAACAGCGCGGAGGGCGCGGCGTCCGGCGAGGCGTTGGGAATGCCGTTGAGATCGAGCAGCGAGGAAAGCGCCCCGTCCTCCCCGCCCATGCCGTGACAGCAGTTGAGGACGCAGTCGATTTTAGCGATCGTTTTGATCTTATTTTTATGTACCGTACACAGGTTTTGCCCGCAAAACAGCGCCTTTTTTCCCTTCTGCAGGTACCCTTCCCGACGAAAAGAAGCGGCATCGGAAAGCGCCGCGCCCGTATAAAATTCACCCGCCTGCGAGAGGTAGACGGGAAAGGCGGCGTACCGCTCGGGATCGAGCAGATTGACCGCCATCACGCCCGTGATGATGGAAATTTCGTTTTCGCAGGACTTGCCGCCAAAGACGACCGCGATGTTTTTGCGCATAAAAAAACACCTCCGCCAGAAAATTTTTTCCGCTTTGGTGTTTCTTTTGCAATTTTTCGTTTAATACACGTCGGGCAGGTCATTGAGGAAGAGAACGGCGTCCCCTTCCTTCAGATAAGAGGAAAGGTTTTTCTTTGCGGCGTCCAGCGTGGGAACAACGATAAGTTTTTCTGCATCTCCGCCCGCTTTCAGGTATCCGTTTTTGACGGCGCCCACCAGCGTATCCCCGACGAGGATAACGAGATCCAGCCCCGCCAACTGTTCGCCCAGCGCAAAGTTTTCCTTTTCTTCCAGAATGCCCAGTTCCACGATTCCGGGCGTGACAATGATCTTTCTGCCCCCGAACAGCCGCAGGACGCGCACCGCTTCCGCCGCACCGCGCACGTTGGCGTTGTACGCGTCGTCCAGGATGGTGACGCCGCCCGACTCGATGGGCTGCAAACGGTGCGGAACGCATTCGAGACCGGAAACCGCCTGCGCGATGTCCTCCGCGCTCATGCCCAGTTTATACGCCATCGCCGCCGCCAAGGCAACATTGTAGGCGCTGTGTTCGCCCAGCAATTTGCAGGAACATTCCGTCTGGCGGATTCCCAACGCAAGCTTGAACGACGTGCCTTTTGCGGTACATTTTACATCCAGCGCACCGCATTCCCCATGCTCTCCCACGGGTACTTTGACCAGATTTTTTATGTACGGTACCGCTTTTTCCGTACCATACTCCCCGTACACGGCAAACCCGCCCGCCTTGGTACCGGCAAAGATCTCGCTTTTTGCGGCAACGATCGCCTCTTCCGAACCGAACGTTTCCAGATGCTGGGGGCAGATGCCCGTCAGGATACAGTGATCGGGTTTTACCAACTTGCAAAGTTCTGCGATGTCGCCTGCGTGCCGCGCGCCCATCTCCGCAATGAAGAAGTCGCAATCCAGCCCCTTTTCCACGCTCCTGGCAATGCCCAGAGGAGTATTGAAAGATTCGGGCGTGGCGATCACCTTATAGCGCAAAGAGAGGATCTGCGCGAGATAGCTCTTGACGCCCGTCTTTGCAAAACTTCCCGTAACGGCGATCTTCACGCAGGGCGCCTCGCGCAGGATGCGCTCCGCCTTTTTGAGATATTTTTTGTTGCGGGAGGAAGAAAAAGGCTTTTCCAGCGCATTGGCCACAACCAGCAGCCACGGTTGCAACAGAGGCAGAAGCGCCAGCGGCAGATACCGCAGGTGGTCTATAAGCGCGATCTGTGTATAGTATGCCAATGCGTTGGCGCCCACGATGAGCGCAAACGCAAGCACCGCCAGCACCAACAGATCGAGTGCATACACGCGCTTTGCGCGGGCGGTGCCGCGGAGCGGCACTTTAAGCGCGCGGCGTTCGGCAACGCAGTACAGGCTGACGAACAGCGGAATACTCACCAGCGGAACATACCCCGCCCAGCTGCCCGCAAACGAGAAAGCGATGCCCAGCACCAGCATGGACAGAGCAATGAGGAAAGCGAGCAGGGTAAAACGCGAACGCGTCATATTCCCCTTGCGTACCAGCCATTGCGCATAGCGCTTTGCGGCGTAGCCGCTCTGCTGAAGGGCGCCCAATGCGTTGAAAACGCACAGTCCGAACAACAGCGCCGCACCCAGCGCAATGACGACGTATTCGGTTACGGAAATGAGTGTGAACATCTTTCTCCTCTCTCAGTTGCGGAAAAATTCGCGCGCGACGGCGTTGAATTCCTCCCATTTTTCACAAAAACAAAAGTGTGTACAGCCGCGCAGAACGACGAGTTCGGACTGCGGCGTCTTTTCGCGCAGAACGCGCGCCATCCACAGCGGCGTAGCGGTGTCCTTTTCCCCGAACACGTACAGCACGGGCACGCGGATGCGGGGCAAAAGGGGCGTGAGGTCCTCCCCCACGATCTTTTTGAAGCTCTCTTTCATTACAGGCGAAAGGGAGCGGTACTCCGCCGAACCGAACTTTTTTTCCGCGTACCGCGGCGCAAATTTTCTGACAAAACGATACGTCTTTACCCGCAGGCGGTAGCGCAGTCCGCGTTTTGGCGGCACGCCCGCGCACCCTGTAAGCAGGGCGCTGTGTGCCGGATAACCGTCTGCAAGCAGGCGGATGGCCACCCGTCCCCCAAACGAATGGGCGAGAAGGCGGGGCCGACGCACACCCAGCGAATCCAGCAGACGGCGCGTGTGTTCGGCATAACCCTCCACCGACCACGGCTGAGAGAGCGGAGCGCTCTTGCCCATGCCGCGGAAATCGAAGGCGGTGACTTTATAAAATCTTGACAGGTAATTTATCTGATGGTAGAAACTCTCCTTACAGGAAAGGTACCCGTGCAACAAGACGAGATCTTCCCCCTTTCCTCGGCGGATGAGCGAGTCTTCCAATCAAAAACCTCCCGTTACAGCTCTTTTGCAAAGATAACGGCGTCCTCGCCGTCCCCGTAATAGCGCGAACGGACGTATCTGCCGACGTACCCGCACGAAAGATACAGCGTCATGGCGGGCGCGTTGGAAACGCGCACTTCCAGAAAGATGCGCTTTGTTCCCCGTTCTTTTGCCGCCCGTTCCAGAGCGCCGAGAAGCGACTTTGCCACGCCCCTGCCGCGGCACGCGGGAGCGACCGCGATGTTGGCGAGGTCGGCGTCCTCCCCCGCCCCCACCAGAAAGGCGTAGCCGATCAGCTGTTGCCCCTCTGTTGCGGCAGCGGTAAGCGTGTTTTCTTCAAAAAAGGAATCGGCCAGCATCTGAAACGTCCACGCGTCCGGAAAGCACTGTTTTTCCAATTCCGCAATGGCATAAATGTCCTCGTACGTCCACGGACGAATGTCCATATCCTTCCTCCCCCGCTCAGCCTTCACGGCGTTCGCGCTCCTCTTCCGCCTGGCTCTTTTTCAGATAGAAAGCGGCAAGATCGCCCAATTCCTCCTCTTTTGCCGCGCGAACCGCACAAAGCAGTCCCGCGGAGGGATCCGCCTGCACGTACGGAACGGGCAGCTGTTCGTATGAGATGAGCGTATATTGCGCGGACAGTTCTTTCAGCTTTTCTTCCCCCACATACGCTGGAGCAAGACAGACGCTCTTATCTTCGGCAAATCCGCACACATAATAGTTGCCTCTGCCCGCGGGGATCACCGCAAGCGCTTTGCCTTCTGCATTATATGCGAGCACCTGAAAAGAGGTTCTGCCCAGAGCAGGTTTTCCCGTCCCCGCGCAAAATCCCTTGACGGCGGCGACTCCGATGCGGATGCCCGTAAACGAGCCCGGCCCCGTCACCGCGCAGAAAAAATCCATATCCTGCGGGCGCAGCCCTGCGCGCGTAAGCGCCTCGTCCACGGCCGCCATCAGACGCACGGAATGCTGCAGTGCACCGTCCTTTTCAAAAATACACACCGGTTCCCCGCCCCCGCAGACCAGCACGGTCAGATAGGACGAAGATGTGTCGATGGCAAGAAATTTGTTCATTCGCATACGATCTCACGCTCCGTTTCCGAAAGTTTGCGGATGGTCACTTTTTTGCAGTTTTCGGGAAGCACTTCTGCAATGTTCTCTGCCCACTCGATGACGCAGATCCCGTCCGCATAAAAGTAGTCGGTCAGTCCCAGCGCCTCCGCCTGCGCGCCGCTCGTCAGGCGATAACAGTCGTAATGATACAGCCTGCCGCCGTAATCGTTCATGTACGCGTAGGTAGGAGAAGTGATCTCTTCGTCAATGCCCAGCGCCTGCGCCACGCCCTTGACGAATACCGTCTTGCCCGCGCCCATCTCGCCGCAAAGGAGAACCACCTCCCCTTTTTGCAGGCCCGCCGCGTACTTCTTTGCAAATTGAATTGTCTCTTCCGCACTGTGCGTTACCATGATCGACCTCAAAAGAAAAAGAGGCGTTTTTTTCAACACCTCTTCCATTATAATATAGAATACCGTTTTTTGCAATTAAAACTTGTTCAAAAGGATGGAAATTCTCTTATACAGGAGCAGCGTGACCACGGAAGCAATGAGGCAGCGCAGCAAATTGAAGGGCAGTACGGAAAACGGTATGTAGTAAGAATAAAAGTTTTCCGCCGTGCAGGAAGAGAAAATGGGCGTGAGCATACCGACGATGGCTTCCATGGGAAATCCCATCAGTTTGACGTAAGCGGGCACAATGACAAAGCGGTTAGAGATCATGGAAAAGACGACCGAGCTTACCATTCCCACAGCAAGGCCAGCCAGCGCACCGCGGAAAGTGCGGTGTCTGCGATAGATGATCCCCGCCGGAATGACAAACGCCAGCCCGCAGACGAGGTCGGAGAGTTCCCCCACGCACATAGTGGATGTGGCGGGAAGTTTGAGCAGGAATTTTACAAACACGATGATCGCCCCCGCCACAGGCCCCAGAGAAAATGTACCGATCAGCGCGGGAATGTCCGAAAAGTTGAGTTCCAAAAAAGAAGGGAACAGCGCCACGATGGGGAATTTAGGGAAATAATACAATACCGTCGTCAGAGCGGCAAACATACCGATCTTGGCGATGTTGGAAGCGGAAAAAAACTTCCGCTTTGCTTTTTCCGCCGTCTTTTCGGCGGGCTGAGCCTGCTCTGTTTCCGTTTTTACGGAATCGTTCATAAAAACACCTCGAAAAAATTATTTTCAAGGGGCGACAGAAAAGCCCCGTTCCTGAGAACGGGGCGTCTTTTCGCGCTGTTGCGGCACATATGTGCGCGCGCAGGTGAAAATTCTTTTCCTATCCGGACTATACCGTCGGTACGGGAATTGCACCCGTTCGGAGGCTTGCGCCTTTCGCAGACTTTACTGCCGGTGGGGAATTGCACCCCGCCCCAAAGAATTCTTTTTATATTGTCATTATTATATTCTCTTTTTTACACGTTGTCAACCGTTTGCAGGTGCTTGCAGAAAACGTCCGCTCATTCCCCCGCGACAAACGCCGCAGGAATATGGTTGACACCCTCTTCCGTCACTTCGATCACGTCGAAACGCACGGCGACATCTTCCCCTGCCCGCATCAGAAAATCGCGGGCGATGTTGACGTATCTTTCCCTCTTATGGCGTTCCACGGCCTCGGCGGGAGTACCGAACCGATCGCTTTGCCGCGCCTTTACTTCGCAGAACACCACCGTGTCCCCGTCGCGCACAATGATGTCCGCCTCTCCGTACGGGGTGCGGTGGTTTCTTTTGAGGATCTTGTACCCCTGTTTTTTCAGGTAGTTGGCTGCCGCCCGTTCCCCTGCCCGTCCGAGAGATTTTTTATGAACGTCCTGCGGTGAATTTCGCATAGTCCCAGCTCCTTGATGGCATCCCTGTGCATCTTTGTGCCGTATCCTTTGTGCTTTGCAAAGCCGTACCCCGGGTACACCTTGTCCATTTCCGTCATCAGCGCGTCGCGGTACACTTTGGCAAGAATGCTTGCCGCGCCGATGCAGTAACTGAGCGCGTCCCCTTTGACAATGCTCTGCTGAGGAAGCGTGATGTCTATCTTAAAATTTCCGTCCAGAAACACCACATCCGGCTGTACGCTCAGCTGTTCTACCGCCCTCTTCATGCACAGCTTTGTCGCCTGCAGAATGTTGATGCGGTCGATGGTGTGGTTGTCCTCTTCGCAGATCTGATAGGCGATGGCGCGCTCCTTAATCAGTGCGGCAAGCCGTTCGCGGTCCTTTTCTTTCAGCGCTTTGCTGTCGTCGATGCCCTCGATGAGTTCTCTGTCCTCCAGCGGCAAAATGACCGCCGCCGCCACCACGGGACCAGCAAACGGGCCTCTGCCCACTTCGTCCACCCCGGCAATGTACTGCGCACCCAACTGTAGCATCTCACGCTCGTAAAAGAGTTTATCTGTCGTAGTTTTTTCTTTCATAATGGTACGTTTTCTCGGATACGTAAGTCCTTTTTAAAGACAAAATCCTGTCGGATCTTCCAGCGTTATCCTGCCCGTCCTGCCTTTGCGGAAATCGTCTAAAATGGCTTTAGCGCCCCGCTCGTAGTCAAATTCCCCGCCGCGCAGCAAAAATCCGCGCTTTTTGCAGACTTCCTCGTACATGGAAAGGGGCGAGGAAAAATCCGTTATACCGTAGCGTTCTGTCAAAAAATCGGGGTACAAATTTGCAAGTTCGCGCAAGAGTTCCAATGCGATGTCATCCAGATCGAGGACATCGTCGTTGATACTGCCGATGTAAGCGAGGTGTTTGGCAAGTTCCTGCGTTTCAAATGCGGGCGGCATGGTGCCGGGGGTATCGAGCAGCTCAAACCCCGCGCATCGGATCCACTGCTTTCCGCGCGTAACGCCCGCTTTGTCCCCCGTCACGGCGCGCTTTTCGCCGCTCATCGCATTGATGACCGTGCTCTTACCCGTGTTGGGAATGCCGCACACCATCAACCGCGCGGGACGAGTAATACCTTTCTGCGCGTCCCGTTCCAGTTTATCTTTCAGGAGGGATGGCAATTTTGCGGCAATTTTCTGCGCCGCGCCCGCGCGCGCCGCGCAGACGGGAAGGGCAAGCGAACCGCTCCTTGCAAACGCGGAAACAAAGACGTCCGTCTTTTTCTCGTCCGCAAGATCGCTCTTGTTAAGAAGATACAGGATGGGTTTACCCGACAAGATCTTATTCAGATTTTTGTTGCGCGTGGCAATGGGGGCGCGCGCGTCCAGAACAACGAGGACGCCGTCTACAAGCTTTACGCTCTCCTCCATCATGCGCATTGCCTTGGTCATGTGACCGGGGAACCATTGGATGTGTTTCATAAAATATTTCCTCATGCAAATCTCGCCGAACGAGACGGCTGCGATTTGCCATGATTTTAAGGAGACAACAATGTTCGGGCAATGCCCTCTGCATTGTTTTCTCCTTCTTTGGCGCATCTTGGAGCTTCCCTTTTTAATAAATGCGCCAAATTCTTCCTCTTTCTTTTCGCCGCTCATGCGGCGCAATGGGAAAAAGTCAAAAGCGCGGTTTTGACTTTTTCAAAAAATATCATTCATACAAAAAGTTTTGAGCTGACAAAACTTTTTGCCGTGATCTAAAGACAACCCCACGGGCACGCGGCTATGCCGCTGGCCGCGGAGGTTTTCCTCGGGGCGCGCCTTTGGGGGCACACCTTTTTGTACGCGCGCCCCTTCACCTTTCCTGCATGAGCCTCACGGCAAATAAGGTGCGCGGGCGCAAAAACGTGGTTTTGCTTGCGCAGAAATTTAAATATGTTCACGCAAATCTCGCCGAACGAGACGGCTGCGATTTGCCATGAACTTAAGGAGACAACAATGTTCGGGCAATGCCCTCTGCATTGTTTTCTCCTTCTTTGGCGCATCTTGGAGCTTCCCCTTTTAATAAATGCGCCAAATTCATCCTGTTTTTCTTCACGAAATTTCTTTCGAGCTGGCAAAAGAAATTTCCGTGATTTCAGGGAACAACCGTCGTTCGCCGCAATGCGGCTCTGCGGCGGTTTTTCCCTCTTTGCGCGATATTCAGGGGCACGCCTTTAAAAAATCGCGCAAATTCACCTTTTTCCGTCACGCTCCTGCGCAATGAGAAAAAGCAAAAAGTGTGATTTTTGCTTTTTCAAAAAATGCTCACCTCATGCAAATCTCGCCGAACGATATGGCTGCAATTTATCTTTTTAAAAAGCGCCGCCGTCTTTGGGAGAAAGCAGATCGGGACGCTTTTCGCGCGTGATCTTTTCCGATTGTTCCCTCCTCCATTTATCGATCTGAGCATGGTTGCCGCTGCGCAGAACTTCGGGAACGGTCAGTCCCCTGTACTCCACGGGGCGGGTATATTGCGGATATTCAAGCGCGTTTTCCGAAAAACTTTCCTGCACCAGGGAAGAAGTGTTGATGACGCCTTCCACGTACCTGGCCAGACAGTCGGTAACGACCATGGCGGGAAGTTCTCCGCCCGTCAGAACATAGTCGCCGATGCTGATCTCCTCGTCGATGAACAGATCAATAACGCGCTGGTCTATCCCTTCGTAATGCCCGCAAAGCAGAATGATATGATCATAACCGAGAAGTTCAAACACCTTTTGCTGACGGAAAGTTTCGCCCTTGGGCGACATATAAATGCGCCGAGCTTTGTGCTCGGGATCCAGTGCCTCAATGGCAGAACCGATGGGCTGCGCCGTCATCACCATGCCCGCACCGCCGCCGAACGGATAATCGTCGCAGCGCATATGCTTGTCCTCGGTGTAGTCGCGGATGTTGACCACGTTGATCTCTATTTTATTTTCTTTCTGCGCCCTTCCCAGAATGCTCGCCTGCATGGGGGTAAACATTTCGGGAAAAAGAGTCAAAATATCTATTTTCATAGCAGTTCCTCATCGGCGGAATAAAACCGAACGCCTTTTTCCATGACGGCGCCTGCCACGGGGACATCCTCCCAGTACAGTGCAAAGATGCGTTCCCCTTCCCGGGCGTTCAACAGCAGCCGACGGTCTTTGAACACCAGCGCAACGCCCTGCGGCAAAATTTCCGCGCCCGTCACGCTCGCGTCGCAAAATTCCTGCGCCTCTTTGCAAAATTCTTCGCCGCCGAAAACGCACAGAGAATATTCGCCCAGATCCAGCAGAACAAAATCGTCCGCGCCCTCTTCGAGAAAATAATTATGCGTTTTTTCAAAGGAAACGCTGCGCAAGCGCTCGCCGCGCAGACACAACAGCACCAGCATGGCACGCTCCGCGCTCATCCCTGCACGAAAACACCCCTGCATACGAGACGCCATCGCTTTGACGTGCGGAGGAATAGATTCATACAGCTCGTCGCGCTCCTCTTCCTCTTCTTCCACACCCAATGCTGCAAACCCGTCCTTTGCCGCGGCGCTCTCCGCGCCGTATTCACCCTGTTCGGGTTCGCTTTCGGGAACACCTGCTCGGGCGAGGATCTCTTCCAGCAACTGCCGCGCATACGACTTGTCCCAGCCGTGCACCCCGTACAATATGTATTCCCCGTCCTTGCAATAGACACAAAGCGTGTCCAGGTCTTTCTCCCATCTTCCGCCGCGCACGTGATCGCCGTATTCATCGGCAGCGTTGATGCACGCCCCCACGATGTCCTCATAGCGCGCTTCGCGCATGGGTTTGGGCCAGGAAGGTTCGCCCAAAAAGACAACGCGGTCTTTTTGCAGTTCCACTCGGCGTGAAACAGGTACATGGCGAACCAGAAATCCCAGTCCGAAATAAACTACTGAAACTGCAAAGCAAATTCCCGCCCCCGTCCATTCACGCGTACAAAGGCATACGACTGCCGCAATGAGGAACAAAGCACAAAAAACCGCCCATAAAACCAAGAGCGCTTTTTTGTGTTTCTGCTTTTGATTCTCCCATGCACTGTAGATCTTTTTTTCTCCGTTCATTGCTCTACGATCACCTGCATGAGGCGCTCTTTGTCCACCGTGACGACCTTGTTTTCCACGTCGACCTCCGCGATGACGCCCTCTGCCGCGGGGAACATAAACTCCCTATCCCCGTCTTTCATGACATAAATGTCCGTGTGTGCGGACAGAATGTCCTCAATTTTGCCCAACCGTTCCCCCGAATTTGTGACAACAACGCATCCGATGACGTCTACGATGTAGTACCTGCCCTCTTCGAGAGCAGGCGCGTCAGCGCGCAGTGCCTCCACTTCTTTGCCGCGCAGAAGTTCGGCGGCGTTTCGGTCTGCCACGCCGCTCAGAGCAAGATACGCCGCAACGGTATCCACCCTCGCGGAGAGCACTTTATATTCTGCGCCGCCGATATAAACCTTTTTGAATTTTTTGATCAGCGCCGCATCGTCCAGGAGGGGCTTGATTTTCAGTTCGCCGCGAATGCCCTGCGGTTTTAAGATCTCGCCGATGACGATTTTATCCTGCATAGTTCCTCCGAAAAAAACAAGGGAAAAACCTTGCGACGATTTTTCCCTCTTGCTTTTGAAGATAGAGCGGTTATTCTGCCGCCTTTTCCTTTTCTTTGATTTCGATGTTGTATTTTTTGCCTTCCTTGGCGGATGCACAGCGCACGAGCGTGCGCAGAGCTTTGGCGATCTTGCCCTGCTTGCCGATGACCTTGCCCATGTCCGATTCTTCCAGCAACACGACGATTTCCGTCGCGTTGTCCTTTTCCTCGACGCGGTATTCGATCTGGTCTTTATACTCGGCAAACTGCTCTACAACATATTTTACGAGTTCTAACATTTTCCGCGCCCCCTGAAAAGATTACTTCTTCTTTCTCGTCTTGGTTCTGGGAGCGGAGAGTTTTGCGGACTTTTCGATGATCCCCTGACGGATGAGCAGGGTTTTCACAGTTTCCGTGGGCTGAACACCCTTGGACAGCCAATCTTTTGCCTTCGCCTCGTCAATGACGATTTCCTCCGGCTGAGAAGTGGGATTGTAATGTCCGACCTTGTCGATGTACTCGCCGTCGCGCGCCTTTCTGCCGTCCACAACAACGATGCGATAGAAGGGAGACTTTTTGTCGCCCAGTCTCGTAAGTCTCATTTTGACCATAGTATTTTGCTCCTTGCAAAAAAATTATTTCTTGTTCATGCAACGCAATTTCTGCATTTACCCGCTTATTATACAAAAACTTTTCGAGCCTGTCAAGCATTTTTACTTGACAGGCTCGCATTTTTTTCGGATTTTGGCTCCGTCATCTCATAAAGGGCAGTTTTTTGCCGCCGCGCAGCTGTTTCATCATGATTTTTGTCTGTTCAAACTGCTTTAACAGCTGGTTGATCTCCTGCACGTTGGTGCCCGAACCCGCCGCAATGCGCTTTTTACGGGAAGAGTTGATGATCTCGGGCTTTTCGCGTTCCTTGGGTGTCATGGAAAGGATGATCGCCTTGACGCGTTCGATCTTCTTTTCGTCAAAGTCGCTTTCCTTGATCTTGAGTTTTCCCATGCCGGGCATCATACCGAGCACGGAGGAAATGCCGCCCATCTTTTTGAGCGAATCGAACTGTTCGAGGTAATCTTCCAGCGTAAAAGACGCCTCGCGCATCTTCTTTTCCAGCTTTTTTGCCTGCTCTTCGGTGACCGCCTCCTGCGCCTTTTCGATGAGGGAGAGAACGTCGCCCATGCCCAGAATGCGCGACGCCATGCGATCGGGATAGAACGGTTCCAAATCGGTAAGTTTTTCGCCCACGCCGATGAATTTGATGGGCTTACCCGTGACCGCCTTGATAGAGAGGCAGGCGCCGCCGCGCGTGTCGCCGTCCAGTTTGGTGAGGATTACGCCCGTCACGTCCAGCCTTTTGTTGAAAGTTTCCGCAACGTTGACCGCGTCCTGCCCCGTCATGGCGTCCACGGTGAGCAGAATCTCGTTGGGATGCACCTCGTTTTTGATGTTTTCCAGCTCCTGCATCAGTGCTTCGTCGATGTGCAGGCGGCCCGCCGTATCGATGATGACAACGTCGTTACCCATCGAACGCGCCTCGTCGATCGCCTGTTTAGCCGTCTTGACAGGGCTTTGCGTCCCCTTTTCAAAGACGGGAACCCCCGCTTTGGCGCCCACTACCTGCAACTGGTTGATGGCGGCGGGACGGTAGATGTCGCCCGCGACGAGCAGCGGCTTTTTGCCCTGTTTTTTAAGGAGCGCCGCCAGTTTTCCGCAAAGGGTGGTCTTACCCGCGCCCTGCAATCCGCACATCATGATGACGGTGGGAGGCCTGTCCGCCACTTCCAGTTTGGCGTTGGTGGAACCCATCAGAGCGATCAGTTCGTCGTTGACGATCTTGATGACCTGCTGGGCTGGATTGAGACTCTTTAAGATCTCCTGCCCCACCGCCTTTTCGGAGACGTCCGCGATAAATTTTTTGGCGACAAAAATATTGACGTCCGCTTCCAGCAATGCGATGCGGACTTCGCGCATGGCGCCCTTGATTTCAAGCTCGGTGAGTTTCCCGTGCTTGGTGAGTTTGGAAAAAATATGGTTGAGCCTTTCCGAAAGTGAGGAAAAAAGTGCCATAAGCCCTCCTGTTGTCCGCTTTATGCGTCGTTTTTGCCCTCGCGCAAGACCTGCGCGATTTTATGTATCTCTTCTGAAAATTGCGGATGCGCGGCGGAAAATTCGTCCAGCATCTGCAATGCCCTTTCCGCTCGCGCGGAAGGCTGCACGATGTGCAGCTTTTGCTCGTATTCATCCAAAAGCGCGCGGCTCTTGGCAAGAGTGTCCGAGACGCTCTGTTTGGAGATCCCCTTTTGTTCGGCGATCTCCGTCAAAGACAAGTCGTACATATAGTAAAGTTCGCACAGTTCGCGCTGGTGATCGGTGAGCAGTCCGCCGTACGTATCGAACAGGCGAAGGTAGGAAAGATCTTTCATCAGAGAATTCCTTCCGTAAATTCTTCCGCGTCAAAAGGCTGCAGATCGTCCAGTTTTTCGCCCGTTCCCACAAACACGACGGGGATCTGTAATTCCCCGCACAGGGAGACCACAAACCCGCCCTTTGCCGTGCCGTCCAGCTTGGTGAGTACGATCCCGTCCAGATCCACCGCCTCGTCGAAAATGCGCGCCTGCGAGAGCGCGTTCTGCCCCGTGGTGGCGTCCAGAACAAGAAATTTATAGAAATGCGCTTCGGGATAATCCCGCCCGACAACGCGGTCCATCTTTTTCAGCTCTTCCATCAGGTTCGCTTTGACGTGCAGTCTGCCCGCCGTGTCCACAATGACCACGTCCGTCTTTTTCGCCTTGGCGGAAGCAATGGCGTCGTACACGACGGCGGAAGGATCGCTCCCCTCCTCGTGTTTGACAATACGAACCTTTGCTCGGTCTGCCCAGACGGTCAGCTGGTCCGCTGCCGCCGCGCGGAAAGTATCCGCCGCCGCAAGCGTCACGCTCTTTTTTTCGCGCACGAAATAGTTGGCAAGCTTGCCGATGGTCGTCGTCTTGCCCACGCCGTTCACGCCCACCAGCATGATGACCGCGGGATATTTTATCTCGGGCTGTTCCGCCTGCAAAAGAGTGTCCTCAATGACATCTTTCAAAAGATCAATGACGTAGTCCTTGTCTTTGAGCTTTTCTTTTTTTGCTTCCTCGCGGATCTGCTCAACAATGTCTTCCGCCGTGGTGACGGAAATATCTGCGGAAATGAGGATCTCTTCCAGCTCGTCATAAAAATCGTCGCCCAGCCCCTTGGCAAACAGGGCGGAAAGCTTGCCGGAAATGTTGTCCTTGGTTTTTTTCAAGGCACCGATGATCTTACCGAATAAACCCATAGTAACTCCTTATTCACGAAATTTCTTTCGAGCTGACGAAAGAAATTTCCGTGTGTTTGAATCACTTTTCCGTGCTTGCAAAGGCGGCAAAATTTAAAAATTTCTGTTCCTGAAAAGCAAACACGTTGTCACAATTTTGCGGCGATCCGCCGCAAAATTGCGACAAGATCAGTTGACCGTGTCACCGCCCAGCTTGCTTTCCACTTCGGAAAGTTTGACGGAAACGATTTTGGAAACGCCCTTTTCTTCCATGGTAACACCGAACAGGCTGTCCGCCTTTTCCATGGTCGGTTTGCGGTGGGTGATGACAATAAACTGCGTTTCTTTGGCAAACTTCTTTAAGAACTGCGCAAATTTATCCACGTTTGCCTCGTCCAGCGCCGCCTCGATTTCGTCCAGAACACAGAAAGGCATGGGGCGCAGCATGAGAATGGCAAACAGAATGGCGATTGCCGTCAGAGCGCGCTCGCCGCCCGAAAGCAGGGAAATCTTTGTAAGTTTCTTGCCGGGAGGGCAAGCCACGATCTCCACACCCGCGGACAGAGGATCGTCGCATTCGGAGTAATCCATCTGCAATTCCGCCCTGCCGCCGCCGAACAATTCCTTGAACAGCTTTTTAAAGTTTTCGTTGATCTTGTTGAACCCTTCGTCGAACTGCTTCTGCATTTCCGCTTTCAGTTCTTCGAGGGCGGCCGTGGTATCGTCGATACCCTTCTGCACGTCGTCGCGCTGAACGATCATCTCCTGATACTGTTCGTTGAGCGTTTCGTACTCCTCCAAAGCGTTGTGGTTGATGGCGCCGAGAGAGTTGATCTCCCTCTTGAGTCTGTTGACGGACGTCTGCCCTTCCTTGGGATCGAATGCTTCGTCCTTATAAGCAAGACAGCTTTCGTACGTTTCCTGGTATTCCTCGTCGATGCGCGCCTGCAGATTTTCCAGTTCGGAGTCGATTTTGGTCAGTTCGATCTCCTGCCTGTGTTTTTCCTCGCTTTGGCGTTCGAGCTGAGCGTTGACCTCGCGCGACTGCGCCATGTTTTCTTCGAGCGCGGCATTAAGTTTATCCTTTGCAAGCAGCTGAGCGTCGCGTTCGGCGCGCAGATCGTTGAGTTTTGCGCGCTGTTCGGGCGTGAGCGCGGCGCGCTCCGCCATCTCTTCGAGATCGGCGATGGTCGCCTCGATGTTGGAAATATTTGCTCTGGCTTCCTCGGCGCGGCGCCGGATGTCCTCGCGCTCGCGTTCCAGACGGGAAACTTCGTTTTTGTCCGATTCGGACGCCGCCGTATACTGTGCGATGTGCACAAGCAGGGTGTTGCGGCGCAGGGTACGCTCGCCGAGATCGGATTTAAGTTTTTCGTATTCGCCCTTGCGGCGGTCGGATTCGCCCTGTGCGTCGTCCTGCTGACGGGCGATCTGCTGCTGACCTTCCGAAGAGGTGGAATACTCGCTGTCGATGCCCTTCATGCGCTCGTACAAAACAGCGAGCGATTCCTCCTGCATTTTAAGATCTGCGGCGGTTTCGTCTATCTTTTTAGCATACGTATCGCGTTTTTCGGACAATGCCGCAATTTTACTGCGCGCTTCCTGGAAACTTTCGCGCAGGGTTTCCAGCTCCTCGCCCGCCTTCTGTTTCTGTTCTTCCAGCGCGGTGCGCTTTTTGGTGAGCTGCTCGCATTCTTTCTGCGCCGCGGCGATGTCCGCTTCCGCCTGCTGAATGCGGCGCTCGTTGGCGAGGAAGTTGCTGCCACCTTCCCTGCGGGAACCGCCCGTCATGGAACCGCTGGTGGAAATGACATCTCCGTCCAGAGTGACGATGCGGAACGCGTGCGGGTATTTTTTGGCGATCGCCGTGGCGTTTGCGATGTTGTCCGCCACCAACGTATTGCCGATGAGGTTGAAGATGACGTTGTCGTAATAGGAATCGTAAGAGATGAGCTTGTTGGCAAGCCCCACGGCTCCCGGTTCGGACAGTGCTTTTCTCGTGTATTCCGTTTCGTAATGGGGTTTGAGCGACTTGACGGGCAGGAAAGTGACCTGGCCGCCCTTGGTGCGTTTGAGGTATTCGATGAGGTAACGCGCGTCGTCGGACGTGGCGGTAACGATGTTCTGCATGGCGCCGCCGAACGCCGTTTCGATGGCGACCTCGTACTTTTCTTCGCACTTGACGATGTCGGCGATCACGCCGAGGATGCGCGAAGAGAGCTCGTTGCTCCTGCGGGCGTCGCTCATCAGTTTTTTGACGGAGAACTTATAGTTTTCAAAATCGTCCTTGACGTTTTTATAGAAACGCTTTCTGTCCTCCAGCGCGGAAATGCGGGCGTTGACAGAGAAAATAGATTCGCTGACCTCGTCTTCCTGCGTGTTGAGGGAGAGGATCTCCTCTTCCTTTGCCGCCTTGATCTCCTTTTCGCGGGAGACATATTCGACCACTTCGTTGTACCAGTCGTTACAAGCGGCAAGCTGTTTTTTATCTTCTTCCAGCGCGCAAGAGAGTTTTTCCGCCGCCGCGGCGATCTCGGTGATGCGCTCCTGCACCGCCTCTTTGCGGGCGGCGAGGTTACCGATGTTGCGGTTGATCTCGGAGAGATTTTCCAGCCTGTCGATGACGCTCTTTTGCGATTCGCTGCTCCATGCCTCGTAATTGGAAAGGCTGGCATTGAGCTCTTTGATCTCTTCTTCCAGACGGTCGCATTCTCTGCGGGCGTCCGCAATTTTTTTATCGTTTGCGGAGGCGGAATCCTGTGCGCGTTCCATCTCTCCCGCGATCTGCGCCGTGCGCTCCTCGCCTGCGGCGATGGATTTTTCCTCGCCGTTTTTCTGTTCCTTAAAGAAGGTGATCCGCTCGCGGATGACCTTGACGTCCCCTTCTTTTTCCTGCAATTCGACGGTGAACTTTAAAATACGGTCGTTGAGTTCCTGCAAGAGCTTATCGCTTTCGGCGATGCTGTTTCTGTCCTCGTTGTACTGTTCGCGCAGGCGCTCTATGTACGCCCTGCCTTCTTCGAGGCGGGTATTGATCCCCTCGATGACCGCATTGATAGAGGCGCGGGCAGATTCTGCATTGTCATGCTTATAAATGTACAGGTTGATCTCGTCGTGGCGCAGTTTTTCGTACAGTTCGCGGTATTTTTTTGTCTTTTCCGCCTGACGCGCGAGCGGCGTGAGCATATGCTCCACCTCGGCCATGCGCTGCAGATAGATGTTCAGGTTGTTGTAAGAGTTGGCAAGGCGGCGTTCGATGTCCTGCTTGCGCGTCTTGAACATGATAATGCCCGTCGCTTCCTCAAAAATGGAACGGCGGTCTTCGGGCTTTGCGTTCATGATCTGTTCGATCTTGCCCTGCCCGATGATGGAATAGCCCTCTTTTCCAAGCCCCACGCTGTGCAGGCGATCGACGATGTCCTTCATGCGGCAGGGCTGCTTGTTGATGAGGTATTCGCTCTCGCCGCTGCGGAAAAGGCGACGCGTGAAAGCCACTTCCTCATAATCGAGGTCGGCAAACATATGCGTGGAGTTATCGAACGTGAGCGTCACTTCACAGAAAGACTGGCTCTTGCGAGCCTGCGTACCGCCGAAAATAACGTCCTGCATACTCGAACCGCGCATCGTCTTTGCCGACTGTTCGCCGAACACCCAGCGAATGGAGTCGGCAACGTTGCTTTTGCCGCAACCGTTAGGTCCCACGATACAGGTCACGCCGCTATCGAATTTGATTTCGGTTTTGTCCGCAAAAGACTTGAAACCGTTGAGTTCGACTTTTTTGAAATTCAACTTCTTATTCTCCCCTTTTTGTGTCGAGAAGTTCCAGCAATGCTTTTGCGGCGCTTTGTTCCGCCTGTTCCTTGCTGGCGCCGCTGCCCTGCGCGCTCTTGCCGGATGCCGTCACTCGCACGGTAAAACAGGGTGCATGGTCCTGTCCCGACCGCGAACACTCCCCGTACTGCACCGCGTGCGGATACAGCTCGTTGAGCCGACTTTTAAAATCGTCAAAATTTCCTGCATACGGCAGCAGTTTTTCGCGCACAAACGTGCGCGCACACTCCATGCCGCCGTCCAGATAGATGCCCGCAGCCACCGCCTCGAACAGGCTGGATATGCTCTTTTTTCCGAGATTGTTCTCCCCTCCGGAAAAATAGACATACCCGATGCCCATGGCGCGCACAGCCTCTTCCAGCGGGCGCTTGGACACGATGGCGATGCGCCGTTTTGTCATGTCCCCTTCCTGATCGTCGCTGCCGCGGTACAGTTCTTCCGCCACCAAAAACCCGATGAGCGCGTCGCCCAGAAATTCCAGGCGCTCGTTGCTCTGCGTGCCGTGCGTCTTTGCGTACGACGCGTGCGTAAAACAGGTTTCCAGCAGAGATTTGTCGCGGAAAACGTATCCGAGCTTTTTCTCTGTTTCGGAAAAATCAGCCTTCTGCACCGATCGCCTCCAGGTCGGTCGCGGCGAGAAGTTCTTTGATGCTGGAGATCAGCCCGCTCGCCGCCGCGTCCTTCGCCTGCAGCACGGAGGCACAGATGGACTCCGCTTTGCTGGAGCCGTGCGACTTGACCACCACTTTATCAATACCCAACAATACGGCGCCGCCGTATTTGCTGTAATCCATCACGCGCTTGATATTTTTGAACGCCTTTTTCATGAACAGCGCATACCCGACTTTTGCCCAGAAAGACGCCATGATGTTTTTCTTGATGATCTGCATGAGCGCCAGCGCCGTGCCTTCCGTCGTCTTTAAGGCGATGTTGCCGGAAAATCCGTCGCAGACGGCAACGTCGATGTCACCGCTCATGATGTCCCTGCCCTCCACGTTGCCGACAAAATTGATGCCGGGCAAAGTTTTGAGAAGGTTATGCGCCTCCTGGTGGAGCGGATCCCCCTTGTGGTCTTCCGTGCCGTTGGTGACAAGACCCACGCGCGGATCTTTTACCCCGGAAGCTTTGGCGTACGCCGTTCCCATCAGCGCAAAGTGGCAGAGATTGACGGGTTTGCACTCGGCATTGGCGCCCGCGTCGATGATGAGCACCTTTCCGCCCTTGGCATTGGGCAGAGCGGGACAGACGGCGGGGCGGGAGATCCCGCGGATGCGCCCCACGCGCAAAAGCGCGCCCGTAAGCACAGCGCCCGTAGAACCCGCAGACACAAATCCCTGCGACTCCTCGTCCTCTTTGAGCATTTTCAAAGCGACCACGAGGGAAGAATCCTTCTTTTGGCGGATGGCGAGAGTGGGCGCGTCGTCGTTGGTGATCACTTCCGTGCAATGCACCACCTGCAGGCGTGCCTTGTCATAGGAAAGCGCGGCAAGGACGGGGCCGATCTTGCTTTCATCCCCCGTCAGAACGACTTTCAGCTCTTTGTCTTTTGCAAGAGCCTGCACCGCGCCCTTTACGATCTCTTCGGGCGCATTGTCGCCGCCCATGGCATCAATACCAATCTTTAACATATTC
>CASFBD010000017.1 GCA_949292885.1 uncultured Bacillota bacterium | reverse complement strand
GCGCGAGCAGCGACCGAATGGCGGCCGCAGGCCGTGCCCGTTGCGACGAAGGAAGCTACGGGCATCGACAGCAGAGATGAGGGGGTTCCCCCTCCCCCAGAACGTTCTCTCATCCCACTGCCCCGCCCCCAACAAGCTGCGGCTTGCGGCAAAAAAGCTCCCGGCGTACCATAGGGGGCATGGAAAAAACGATCATTTGTCCTCACTGCGGCAAGGGCTTTCCCCAGTTTGCCAACCCCGCCCCCACGACGGACGTGATTATTCACGATCCGGCGCGGGGCATCGTGCTGATCCAGCGGGTTAATCCGCCGCTGGGCTACGCGCTTCCGGGCGGCTTCATCGACGAAGGCGAACAGGTCGAGCATGCGGCGCGTCGGGAAATGCGCGAGGAAACCGGCCTTGATGTGCGGCTGAAGGGCGTGCTGGGCGTCTATTCCCGCCCGCACCGCGATCCCCGCTTTCATACCATGACGGTTGTTTTTGTGGCTGAGGTTGACGCCGATGCCGTTCCCGCTGCCGGGGACGACGCCGCGTCCGCGGCCTTCTTCCCTCTCGATGCGCTTCCGTCGCCTCTGGCCTTTGATCATGCCGACATCATCCGCGATTTCATGGATGTTCTGAACGGCAGGCGCGCGCTTGCGCCCATTGAAAAAGACTGATTGCAGGAAACCGGAACATAGAGCGTTTTGCTGAAAAAGGCGGAGCGCGAGGCGGCGCAGTGCCGCCCGGCCCAAAGCGAGTGGAAAAACTGTGCTTTTTCGCAAAGCGGCAGGCCGTATGGTGAAAATGCTCTGAGAGGCGGGATGTTATGGGCT
Organism: uncultured Bacillota bacterium; assembly: GCA_949292885.1. Taxonomy (GTDB): domain Bacteria; phylum Bacillota; class Clostridia; order Christensenellales; family Borkfalkiaceae; genus Borkfalkia. Next base: position 19,725 of record CASFBD010000017.1, on the reverse strand, counting down.
ATACGACGTTGCGTCAGTGCGTGGAAGACCTTGAGCGTAACGGCATGTTGCGACGGATAGACGCGGAAGTTGACGCGCATCTGGAGCTGGCGACCATTCAGCGGCGGGCCTTTCGCGCGGGCGCGCCTGCCTTGCTGTTTACGCGGGTCAAGGGATCGCCGTTTCCCATGCTGTGCAATCTGTACGGCACGCGGGAGCGGCTGCACTTCATTTTTCGGGATGCCCTGAAAGCGGTGGAGGGCATTCTTGCCGCCAAGGCCGATCCGGCGGATGCTCTGCGCCATCCTCTGCGCTCGCTGGGGTTGCTGCCCGCAGTGACGCACATGCAGCCGCGACGGATCAAACAGGCCCCGGTGCTGGAACATGCCTGCGCCGTGGCGGATTTGCCGCGGCTGGTCTGCTGGCCGCAGGACGGCGGTCCCTTCATCACTCTGCCGCTGGTTTATTCGGAAGATCCGCGCCGCCCCGGTCTGGATGCCTCTAATCTGGGCATGTACCGGGTGCAGCTCGGCGGCAACGCCTATGCGCCGGATGAAGTGGGACTGCATTACCAGATTCATCGGGGCATCGGCGTACATCATGCGGCGGCGCTGGAGCAGGGCAGGCCGCTGCCGGTCATGATTTTTGTGGGCGGGCCGCCGTCGCTGACGGTTTCCGCCGTCATGCCGCTGCCGGAGGGCCTTTCGGAACTGCGCTTTGCCGGATTGCTGGGAGGGCGGCGCGTGGACATGGCCTCTGTGCCGGGCTTTGAGTTGCCGGTGGCGGCCGAGGCGGATTTCTGCCTGTGGGGGCATGTGCTGCCGGAACTGAAGCCCGAAGGGCCGTTCGGCGATCACGTGGGCTACTACAGCCTTGCCCATGACTTCCCCGTGCTGAAGGTCGAGGGCGTGCGGCATCGGGCCGACGCCATCTGGCCCTTTACGGCTGTCGGACGGCCGCCGCAGGAAGACACGGTTTTTGGCGATTTCATCCATGAGCTGACGGGCTGCATGGTGCCGCAGGTCTTCGCGGGCGTGCGCGAGGTGCATGCCGTGGATGCCGCGGGCGTGCATCCTCTGCTTCTGGCGCTGGGCAGCGAACGCTATACGCCCTATGAGGCCGTGCGGCGGCCGCGCGAAGTGCTGACGGCCGCGCTGCATCTGCTGGGAACCACGCAGACGGCGCTTGCCAAGTATCTTGTCATTGCCGCGCACGAGGACGCGCCCGGACTGCATGCCCGCGACGTGCCCGCCTTTTTCCTGCATGTGCTGGAACGCACGGACTTTGCCCGCGATCTGCATTTCTTCACGCACGGAACCACGGATACGCTTGATTATACGGGGCTGGGGCTGCATGAAGGTTCCAAGCTGGTATGGGCCGCCGTGGGCGATGCCCGCCGTCGTCTCGGCACGGAGCCCGGCTCGCTGCCGCCTCTGCCGGACGGCTTCGGCGATTTGCATGTGGTGGCCCCCGGCATTGTCGCGCTGCGCGGCCCGCGCAACGACAGCCCGCGTGGGCAGGGGGACGCGCGTATGGAAGCCCTCGCGCAGGCCCTCGGTTTCTGGGAGGCCCGCGAATCCTTCCCGCTGGTGGTTGTGGTCGATGACGCCGCCTTTGCGGCGGCGCGCGTGCCCGCGGTGGGCAGGTCGGCGTTTTCCGCCTATTCCCTCCCCGAAGGCCGCCCCGCCCTTCCGCTGTGTGTGTACGACGTCGACTGCGACCTCATCGCCGGCGACGTGAAGCTGCGCCTCTGCGAGCTGTACGGCGACGAGGCGGACGCCTTTTTCGTGCGCGGCGGCAAAGCGAAAAAGATCAGACTTTACGAACTTGACCGCCAGAAAGAATACGACTGCTCCTGCGTGCTCGTGCTCGATAAGATCCCGCTCCTGAAAAAGACGCGCTTTGATTTTGACGATCTGGTGGACGTTCTGCGCCTTCTGCGTGCGCCCGACGGCTGCCCGTGGGATCGCGCTCAGACGCACGAGAGCATCCGCAAAAACATGATCGAAGAGGCGTACGAGCTGGTGGATGCCATCGACAGCAAGGACGATAACAAGATCCTCGAGGAGACGGGCGACGTTCTGATGCAGGGCGTGTTTCATTCCGTTCTGGGCGAGGAGCGCGGCGCCTTTACGGCGGACGACGTGCTCTCTGCCGTGTGCGAAAAACTTATTTTCCGCCACTCTCATATTTTCGGCAAGGACAAGGCGACGGACGAGGCGAGCGCCCTCTCCGTGTGGGATAAAAACAAACTCAAGGAAAAGGGACAGACGACGGGTTCGCAGTCCGTTTGCGACGTTCCCAAAAACCTCCCCGCGGCGATGCGCGCGCAAAAAGTGGCAAAGCGTGCCGCCAAATTCGGGTACGATTTCAAGGACGCATACGAAGCGGCGGGCAAAGTGACGGAAGAACTGAACGAACTGCTTGCCGCCCTGCGCGAGGGGAATGAAAAGCACATTGCGGAAGAGGCGGGCGATCTGCTCTTTTCCGCCGTCAACGTAGGCAGGCTGGCGGGTGCCGACTGCGAGGAGGCGCTTGCCGAAAGCACGAAAAAATTTACGCAGCGGTTCTGCCGCACGGAAGAACTCATCCTGGCGGACGGAAAAACCATGCAGGGGATGAGCGCGGAAGAATTGTGGTCGTATTACGAAAGGGCAAAGCGCAATGGCTGAACTCGGGCAGAAACTTGTATTCGGCGGGGTGCGCGCGCGCAACAATGTCTTTCTGGCGCCGCTTGCGGGATACACGGATTTTGCTTTCCGCAAACTGTGCTATTCTTTCGGGGCGGGGCTCTGTTTTACGGAGATGGTCAGCGCCAAGGGACTGTTGTACAACAGCGAAGCGACCAAACTTTTATTGCATACTTTTGACGGGGAAAGGGATACGCCCGTCCAGCTGTTCGGCTCCGATCCGGACATTTTGCGTACTGCGTGCGAAAGCGAGGAACTCTCTCCCTTTTGTGCGGTCGATCTGAATATGGGCTGTCCCGTGCCCAAAGTGTTCAAAAACGGGGAAGGGAGTGCTCTTTTGGCGAACTTTCCTCTGGCAGAGCGCATCATTTCCGCCTGTAAAAAAAGCGGCAAGACAGTCAGCGTCAAGTTTCGCATCGGACTGGAACGGGGCAAGACGTTTGCCGCGGAATTTGCGAAACTGTGCGAGGGGGCGGGCGCAGACCTGATCACCGTGCACGGCAGGACGCGGGATATGTACTATGCGGGCGAACCGGATTTTGCGCAGATCGCGGCGGCAAAGAATGCGGTGCGCATTCCCGTCGTGGCAAACGGCGGGATCTTTACTCGTGCGGATGCGCTGTCCATGCTGGAAAAAACGGGTGCGGACGGCGTGATGGTCGCAAGGGCGGCGATGTACGATCCGCACGTGTTTGCCGAGATCCTCGGTGGGAAAAAGGAGTGGGACAAGGCTGCTGCCATCCGAGCGCAGATCGCGGATATGCTGCCCGTGTACGGGGAAAAATTCACGCTGGTGCAGATGCGCAAAATGAGCGCCTTTTATTTGCGCGGCACGCGCGGCTGCGCGCAGTACAAAAACAGACTGTTTGCCTGCCCGTCCCTTTCTGCACTGGAAGAAATTCTGTGTGAAATTTTTGAAAACGGAGTGGTGTAAACTGTTTTTTGCGCCGTTTGATTGACAGAACGGGGCGTTTGATGATAAACTGAAACAAGACGATGCGTTATTTTTCCAATGCAAAACATCCGGGCCGCTCCGGATACAAAGATATGGTCGCCTCCTTCTGCGGCAGGGAAAAGTACAGGTTTTGGGAACTGGATTTCGTGCGCGGGCTGTGCGTCCTTCTGATGGTTTTTGACCATTGCATGTACTGTTTCTGGGACGTCATTCCCTCCGTAAACAAGATGCTGGGCACAAACTTTCTTTCCGAACTTGCGCCGCTGGCGTCAAAGTACTGGGTCAGCCCTTTTCGCAACAATATACGGCTGCTCGTCATTACCGCGTTTTTCATCATTTGCGGCATCAGCTGTACGCTCACGCGCGGCAACTTTCGTCGGTTTATTCCGCTTGCGATCGTCGCGGGAGGCATTACCGCGGTCACCACGGTGATCGATCAGTCCTTTCTGCCGGGGCGCAGGTGCGTTTCGGCGTCATTCATATGCTCGCCGCGGGTGTGCTCCTGTATGCGATCCTGGACGAAGCGGCAATTTCCGTGGGAGAACTGCTCGGAAAGGGAAAAAAGGCAAACATTGCAAGGGAGATCCTTCGACTTCTGCCGGGACTTGTCGGGCTGATGTTTCTTTTCTGGCTCTTTTGCGGAGGATTTGCCCGTCTTGCCGAGGTAAACGGGATCTGGGACGTGATCGGTAACTTTGAAGCAAACGGCGCCACCGTCGCCGAAAAGGATATTTATTCTATCTTTTTATACGTCAAGGATTACTACTTCCGTTCGGGAGATTATTTCCCTATTCTGCCCTGGTCGGCGCTCGTGCTTGCGGGCGGCATCCTCGGCAGGCTGATCTATCACACCTCCGCAAAATACGCTTTTCGCCCTCTGGACGGGGCGTGGAACAGGGGAATGTGCGCCATAGGCAGGCACGCCGCCGTCATTTACGTCGCGCATATGCTTGTCATTCCCGCGTACTTCGCTTTGGGCGCTTACGTGTTCTCTTTGTTTTAAAAAAAAGGGAACGTATCTCACTTTTTCGGACAAAAACCATAAGGAAACGCTATGAAACAGTTACCCGAAAACGCATCCATGTACGATGCTGTTTTGGAAAATATTTCCGACAGCACCGTACGCACGGCAATTTCCTATTACGGAAAAAAATATTCTTTTGAAAAAGTGCTGTTTTGGATAGACAGGCTTGCGGACAATCTTGCGGCGGAATATTCCATCGGCAAAGGTAAGTGCGTCACGCTCTGTCTGCCCAACTCTCCCGCGGCGCTTCTGCTTTTTTATGCGGCAAACAAACTGGGTGCCTGTGTCAATCTTGTGCATCCCTTTCTGCCTCCCGAAAAACTGAAAGAGAGCGTGCGCCGCACGGACAGCTGTCTGCTGCTGGTGTACGACCTTTACAAGTGCGGAAATTACGATTTCGGCGTTCCCACGCTGGTCAGCGACAGTTCGTATTTCATGGGCGCGGCGGCAAAGCTTTATTACAAGTGCACCAACAAACGCACGGCGTTCGGGTATATTCCTTTTGAAAAGTATCTGAAATACCGCAGGAATCCCCGCGTTTTTTCCGCAAAGTGGGAGACGGACGAGCCTGCCGTGTATCTTGCCAGCGGCGGCACAACGGGCGAGCCGAAGATCATCGTTCACAACAACCTCGTGTTCAACAGACTGTGTGCCAAGGCAGAGGAGTTCCTCAGCGAGCCTGTACAAAATTATTCGGCGCTGTATAACGTTTTGCCTATCTTTCACGGGTTCGGGCTGTGCATCAATATGCATATGTGTATGATGATGCGCCGCACCAACATTATGTGCATCAAATTCAACGCAAAGATGAGCGCAAAGCAGATCATCCGCGGCAAAGCCAACATTCTGACGGGCGTTCCTACAATGTTTGTCAAATTGCTGGGCGAAAAGACCTTTACGCAGGGCGATCTCTCCCATATCAAGGATGTTTACGTCGGCGGGGACAGTGTTCCGCAGCCGCTCATCGATTCGTTTAACGCCGCCCTTGAAAAGGGCGGGAGCCGCGCAAAAATGTACGTCGGCTACGGTCTGACAGAAACAGTGACCGTCTGCCTCGTCAACACTCTTGCGCATCACAGAGAAAATTCCATCGGGTATCCGCTTTCTGGCACAAGAGTGCGCATCGACAAGGACGGCACGGAAGTCCCTGCGGGCGAAGTGGGGGAAATTTTTTTGCAGTCCGATCAGTTCATGCAGGGATACTTGCACGAGAACAGCGCTCCGTTCGTCACCATCGGCAATGAAAAGTGGCTGAAAACGGGTGACTACGGTTATGTGGATGCGGACGGGTTTTTATATTTTAAACAGCGCATCAAAAATATGATCAAGGTGAGCGGCGTGCCTGTGTACCCTTCGGAGATCGAGGAAGTGGCGGGCAGCGTTGCGGGCGTTGCCAAGGTGTGTGCCGTGGGCATTCCCGACGAAGTGAAAGGGCAGGTGGTGCGCCTGTTCGTCGAGTGCAGGCAGGGGGCCGATCGCGCCGCCTGCGAACGGGAAATTCTGGAGGCATGTCGGCGTAAGTTGATCGCTTATGCCGTTCCCAAAGAGATCGTGTTTGAGGACAGGCTCCCTGTCAGCCTGATCGGAAAAATAGACAGAAAAGTTTTGGAATCGAGAAAATAAAAGATAGAGAGCCGCGTTTCCGCGGCTCTCTGTTTGTAAAGGAGAGTGAGCAGATTACAGCCCCGTACAGAGCAGGTTGAGTACAAGTCCTCCCGCAAAGGAGGCGCCCAGCGAGATCAGGTCGGACTTTTTCAGGCGGAAGGAACGCCTGTAAACGAAGTATAAGATCAGCCCCGCAATGAGAGGATCATTGCATAGTAGAGATAATAAATGTTCTTCGTGACCTCGACGGGAAAGACAGAGACGGCAAACAGGACGCAGGAGGGGATGAGAACTTTGTAGCCGAACGCCGAAGAGGAAAACTGTTCCGCGTCTTCCGCTCTGTGCCTTTTTGCCGAATAAAATAGCCCGAAACAGCGGCAGACGGAAAAGTTAACAACAAATTCTTGAAAAGATGTGGAAAACCCCTTTTAAGGCGCGAGGTCGGCCTTTTTAAAAGAGTGAAAAAATACGAAGTGTCCGCAAAATCTTTGCGGACACTTCGTATGATTTATGCTTTATCTTCTTCAGGGAAAAGTTTTTTGATCAGCTGGTTGACATACTGTACGGGGATAAGTTGGATTTTATCTTCAAATTTTTTGACGCTTTTAAAGTTTTTGGAGGGGAAGATGACGCGTTTGAAACCCATTTTTACGCATTCGTTTACGCGCTTTTCCGCAAAGGAAACGCCGCGCACTTCGCCCGTGAGCCCCACTTCGCCGAATACGGCGGTGTATTTGTCGATGGGTTGGTTGCGGAATCCGCTCGCCAAAGCGGCGCACACGGCAAGGTCTACGGCGGGTTCGCCTAGTCGGATGCCGCCCATCGCGTTGAGGTACACGTCCTGGTTGAAGAAGGGGAGTCCGCACCGCTTTTCCAGAACGGCAATGAGCAGGACCAGTTTGTTGTAGTCGATACCCAGCGGCATTCTGCGCGGAAGTCCGTACGCCGTCTTTGCCATCAGCGTCTGGATCTCCACCATCATGCAGCGGTTGCCCGTTTCGGACGGGGTAACGCAGCTGCCCGCCGCTTCTCCGCGGCTTTCGGAAAGAAAGATCCCGGAATAGTCGGAAACGCCGTAAATGCCTTCGCCCGTCATTTCAAACACGCCCACTTCCTGCACGGAGCCGAACCTGTTTTTATACGCGCGCAGGATCTTGAAATTTTCCTCCCGTTCGCCTTCAAAATATAAAACGGTGTCCATGATGTGTTCCAGCACTTTCGGGCCTGCCAACGCGCCTTCCTTTGTCACGTGTCCCACAATGAAAAAGGTGATGTTGCGGCTTTTGGCGATGCGTTGTAATTTTCCCGCACATTCGCGCACCTGTCCCACCGAACCCGCCGCGGAGGAGAGTTCGCTGGTGTACACCGCCTGAATGGAGTCGATGACCACAAATTTTTCGTCCGTGATCGCCTCTTCGATGTCTTCCAGACAAGTTTCGTTGAGCAGCAACAGGTTGGCGGAATCCAGCTTTAGGCGGGAACAGCGCATTTTCACCTGCGAACAGCTCTCTTCGGCGGAAACATATAAAACTTTCTGTGTTTTGGAAAGGTGAGCGGAAACTTCGGTGAGCAAGGTGCTTTTGCCGATGCCCGGATCGCCGCCGATCAGCACCAGGGAGCCGGGCACAATGCCGCCGCCCAATACTGTGTCCAGTTCGGCAATGCCCGAAGATACCCGTTCAAACTTTTCTTCGTGTACCTGGTTCAAGGGGACGGGAACGTGTCCTGTTGCCGAACGCTCCCGCTTTGCGGTTTTCTGTATGGCAGGGGCGGCCTCGGTGATTTCTTCCACAAGGGTACCGAATTTTCCGCAGGACGGGCATTTGCCCAGCCATTGCGGGCTCTGCGCGCCGCATTCCGAACATACAAATACAGATTTCGATTTTGCCAAGGTCAATCCTCCTGTTCGCGGTATTCTGCCATGCCTTTCAACAAGTGGGAAATGTCGCGGAGAACGCTTTCTTCGCTCTCGTAAAAACTGAGTTCGCTGTCTTTTCCCTGCCAGTAATAACTCTGTTCGTATTCATCATAGAGAAGCGCCTGATCTGTATAGGAAAAAGTGCCTTCCTTTCGGCGGTAGATGAGTATGCGCCGCGTATTATCTGGGTTGAAAAAGGTGCGCGCGATGTGTGCTCCGTCGGGGAGAGCGCTTTCCAATGCCGGGTTTACGCATAAGACCTTGCGGTAGCGTACCGAAACGGGCTGGTTGGAAAACTTTTCTGTCTTTTCTCTTCCGTCCGGAGAAAACCCTGATTTCTCATAAAAACGTCGGGCGCGCAGATTGTCCTTAAACACCCAAAGACAAACTTCCGCATAAAACGGACTGATCTCCTGCAAAACTTTATTCATCAAAGCCTGTCCTAATCCTTGTCCCCAGAACTCCGGAAGAATATAGATCGCAACAATTTCTGCAAATCCTTTTAATTCGGCATCTCTTGAGGGGCAAGAGTATAACATCCCGCAAGGGAAATCGTTGCAATGCGCAATGTAAAAACGGTTGGAATGTTTTTCTGTCAACGATAAAAAAATCTTTTCGTATTTTTCTGCGTCTGCGGAAGTTTCCAGTTCCTCGGCGGATAAGATGTTCTGATAGGCTTGTTTCCACGACGCTGTCAAAATAAGGGAAAGCGCCCGTGCGTCCTTTTGATCAGCGCGACGGATGGTAAATCGTTCGCTCATGTGCGGTTTCCTCTCAGAGAGAACGCAGCAAAACGGTTGCCGTAACGGTGATGCCTTCTCCGCGGCCGAGGTAGCCCAGCCCCTCGTTGGTGCCTGCCGAGATCCCCACGTTTTGTTCGCAGATTTGCAGGACGTGCGCAATGTTTTGTTTCATCTGCGCGATGTACGGCGCCAGGCGGGGGCGCTGTGCCACGATCGCCGCGGACACGTTTCCCACACAGAATCCTTCTTTTTTGATCAGTTCCCGCACCTTTGCCAGCAGTACAAGGCTGTCCGCATCCTTGTATTTGGGATCGGTGTCGGGGAAGTAGTGCCCGATGTCGTGCAGTCCCGCCGCCGAAAGCAGGGCATCCGCCACCGCATGGCACAAAACGTCGCCGTCGCTGTGGGCGATCAGCCCGCTTTCGCTGGGGACACAAACGCCGCCGAGGATGATATGATCGCTGTCTTTCCCGAAAGCGTGGGTGTCAATGCCCACGCCCGTGCGCAGTTCCTGCACGGCAAAGTCCTCCCGAAAGGTGAGTTTCATGTTTTTGCGCTCCCCCAAAAACAGGCGGGGCGGCGCAACGTACTTGGCGTACACTCCGGAATCGTCCGTAAAGACATCCTTATCCGTGATTTTGCGGTAGGCGGAGAGAAGTGCGGGATAGAAAAATCCCTGCGGCGTCTGCACAGTGTACGCATCCGCGCGGTCGAGTGTTCCGCTTACCGCGCCGTCATGCGCGCGTACGAGAGTATCTGTACAAGGCAGAGCGCAAACAGCGCTCCCGAAGGACTCGACCGTTCTGATACAGTCGCGGATGATCTTTTCGCTGACAAAGGGGCGCGCCGCGTCGTGGATGAGCACATAGTCGGGTGCGTCCTGGGCAAAGCTTTCCAGAGCGTTCTTTACCGACTGCGTGCGCGTCTGTCCTCCCGCAATCAGCATCGCCTGCGGAAAAGGGGAGAGGAGAGCCCGGATCTCTTCCCTGTCCCGTTCGCTGACGCAGACGGCGATCTTTGAGATCTCGGGCAGGGCGGCAAAGGCGGAAAAAGCACGCAAAAGCGGGCACGATCCTCCGATTTTCTGCAATATTTTGTTTTTTTCAAACCCGGCGCGGCTGCCCGAGCCTGCGGCGGGGAGAATGACGTAGATCTTCACAAATTCACCTTTAAAAAAGCTGCGCCGAACGCGGCGCAAAAGGGCGACATCTGAAAAGGCAGACGGCGCGTAAATACAGCACAAAGATGCGAATATACAGCGGTACGAAAGAACGAGGGTGCCGCGCGTTATTCGGACAAAATTTCGTACAGAGAGGACGCCTCTTCTTTTTTGACCGTCTCTTTGAGGTCGAGCACGCGGAATTTTAAAGAGCCCGCCGCAAATTTAAGTTCCACCACGTCTCCGATCTTGAGAGAGTAGGCGGGTTTGACGTCCTTTCCGTTGACGCTCACTTTGCCCGCCTTGCACGCCTCGCCCGCCACAGTGCGGCGTTTGAGGATGCGCGATACCTTTAAAAATTTGTCCATTCTCATAAAAAAAGTCCCTCCGGGGCGACGGCGCTCTGTGCAAAAAAGGCGCAAAACTTTCCTGCCGATCGCGTCGAATCGAAAAAATTTTTGACGAATTTTGTTTTTTTTGAAAAAAGTGGAAAAAACCGTTTGACAAGGCTTTTAAATTTCTATATAATGATAATCTGTATCATTATGGAGTATAATGTTCTTTTTGTCCTTTTTCGGGGAAAAGGAGGAGAAAAGCGGAGCGATCTCTGCGCAGTTTGCGCACCCTTCTTCTTAATATAGAAAGGGGAACCTTGCCGCGACGATGCTTTTGTCTGCTCGAAACATTATACCGCAAAATTCCAAAGTTGTAAAGAGGCGGAGGAAAAATGAGCGAAAAAAATTTTTTTTCGCGTCTGCCTGTGCGCCGCGGGTTTTCGCGTACCATGGAACGAAAATTTTTAGGAGCGTGTGATTGATGAATTTACCCATCCAGAAGTACGGCAAGACGGAGAGAAGGAAGTTTGGTAAGATCAACGAAGTGATCGACATTCCCGACCTCGTCGAGATCCAGAAAGAATCGTACAGAACGTTCATCGAAGAGGGCATCGGGGAGGTGTTCGAGGATTTCTCGCCCATTACCGACCATGCCGATCACTTTGAGCTGTATTTTCTCGACCATGAATTCGGCACCAAGCCCAAATACGACGAAAAGGAGTGCCGCAACCGCGACGCAACGTATGCGCTGCCCTTGCGCGTGAAGGTCCGTCTTGTCAACAAAGTCAAGGAAGAAGTCATCGACCAGGATGTTTTCATGGGCGATTTCCCTCTGATGACGGAAAACGGTTCCTTTATCATCAACGGCGCGGAGCGCGTCATCGTTTCTCAGCTCGTGCGTTCGCCCGGTTCGTACAACGAATCGGAGAAAGACAAGACGGGCAGAGAAATGTTCAAGACCACCGTCATCCCCAACCGCGGCGCCTGGCTGGAATTTGAACAGGATTCCCAGGGCGTGCTGTGGGTGCACGTCGACCGCAAGCGCAAGATCTGCGCCACCGTCCTTCTGCGCGCGCTGGGCTTCGGCTCGGACGTCGCCATCACCGATATTTTCGGGGACGACCGCATGATCGCCGCTACCATCGAAAAGGATACCGCCAAGAGCGAGCAGGACGGTCTCATCGAACTGTACCGCCGCCTGCGTCCCGGCGAAGTGCCGACGGACGATTCCGTGCGCCAGCACCTGCACAACCTCTTTTTCGATCCCCGCCGTTACGACGTGGTCAAGGTCGGCCGCTATAAATTCAATAAAAAGCTGAACATCGCTTACCGTCTGCCCGGCTGTATTTCCGCGCAGGATATTTTCGATCCCGAAACAGGCGAGATCATCGTCGCCAAGGACGAAAAGATCACGGACGCTACGGCAAAACGCATCCAGAACGCGGGCATCAACGTGGTGGAAGTGCTCGTTTCCGACGAGAAGATGGGGCGCATTTCGCACCGCGTCATCGGTAACAATACGGTGGATTTTTCCGCCGTGTCGGACAAGAACCCCAAATCTTTAGGACTTCTGCCTACCATTTATTATCCCAACTTCGTGTTCTCCAAGGAGATCGCCGCTGCCTGCGACAACGGCGACATCGAGACGGTCGCTGAGCATTATCTCGACAGGATCAACGACGTCTACTACACGAAGGAAACCAAAAAGACGGACGACGAGAAGATCGAAGAGCGCAAAAACCGCGAAAAGAGGCACGAGAACCGCATCAAGTTTGTGGCGGCGTGCAAACTCTTCCATGAGATCCTTTCCCGCCCCGAAGTGAGCGTTTCCGCGGAAGAAAAGAAGATCATCCGCCCGCTCATCGAAAAACTCAACCACAGACACATCACGGTGGACGACGTCATCGCCGCCGTATCCTCCAACCTCGACCTGCGCTACGGCATCGGCACGGTGGACAACATCGACCACCTCGGCAACCGTCGCGTGCGCAGCGTGGGCGAACTGCTGCAGAACCAGCTGCGCGTGGGTATCGCGCGCCTCGAGCGCCTCATCCGCGAACGTATGGGCACGCAGGACCCCAATGACGTCACCCCCAGCGGACTTATCAACGTCCGTCCCGTGGCGGCGGTCATCCGCGAATTCTTCGGTTCCTCCCAGCTCTCCCAGTTCATGGACCAGACCAACCCGATCGCGGAACTCACGCACAAGCGCAAGCTGTCCGCACTCGGCCCCGGCGGTCTGAACCGCGACCGCGCGACGTTCGACGTCCGCGACGTTCACCACAGCCATTACGGCCGTATGTGCCCCATCGAGACGCCGGAAGGTCAGAACATCGGTCTGATCTCCTCCCTCGCTACTTTTGCAAAAGTCAACGAGTACGGGTTCATCATGTCCCCGTATCGCAGGGTGCATAAAGAGGGGAGGGACGAGCACGGTCATCCCACGATCATCCGCGTCACGGACGAGGTGGATTATCTTACCGCAGATGAAGAGGATAAATACGTCGTCGCGCAGGCGAACGAACCGCTCAATCCGGACGGTTCCTTCGTCAACGACCGCGTTTCCTGCCGCAGAAGGGAAGAGATCACTCAGCTGCCCCGCGAAATGATCGACTATATGGACGTTTCGCCTAAACAGCTTGTTTCCGTTGCTACCGCGCTCATTCCGTTCCTGGAAAACGACGATACCAACCGCGCACTGATGGGCTCCAACATGCAGCGCCAGGCGGTGCCTCTGCTCAAGACGGAAAGCGCCATCGTTGCAACGGGCATCGAAGCGGCGATCGCGCGCGACTCGGGCGTCATGGTCAAGGCGCGCGAAGCGGGCACGGCGATCGGCGTCGCGTCCGACCTCATCCGCATCCGCCGCGACGACGGCATCGTGGACGAGTATAAACTCAAAAAGTTCGAGCGCTCCAACCAGGGCACCTGCCTCAACCAGCGCCCGATCATCAATACCGGCGACCGCGTGGAAAAGGGCGAGATCATCGCAGACGGCCCTTCCACCAACAACGGCGAGCTTGCCCTCGGTAAAAACATTCTCATCGGCTTCATGGAATGGGAAGGTTACAACTACGAGGACGCTATCCTGATTTCCGAAAAACTCGTGCGCGAGGACGTGTTCACCTCCCTGCACATCGAGGAATATGAAACGGAAGCGCGCGACACCAAACTGGGTGAAGAAGAGATCACGCGCGACATCCCCAATGTCAGCGACGAGGCACTCAAAGACCTCGACGAGGACGGTATCATCCGCATCGGCGCGGCTGTCACCAGCGGCGACATCCTGGTCGGAAAAGTCACCCCCAAGGGCGAGGCGGAACTCACTCCCGAAGAGCGGCTGCTCCGCGCCATCTTCGGTGAAAAGGCGAGAGAGGTGCGCGATACCTCCCTTAAAGTGCCGCATGGCGAGGGCGGCATCGTCGTCGACGTGAAGATCTTCACGCGCGAAAACAAGGACGAGCTCTCTCCCGGCGTCAACAAACTCGTGCGCGTGTACATCGCGCAGAAACGTAAAATTTCCGTCGGCGACAAGATGGCGGGACGTCACGGTAACAAGGGCGTCATTTCGCGCATCCTGCCCGAAAGCGATATGCCGTTCATGGCGGACGGCACCCCCATGCAGATCGTGCTCAACCCGCTGGGCGTTCCTTCCCGAATGAACATCGGTCAGGTGCTGGAAGTGCACCTCGGTCACGTCTGCAAACAGCTCGGCTGGAAGATCGCCACACCTGTCTTTGACGGTGCCACCGAGCAGGACATCCGCAAACTCTTTGCGGAAAACAACATCGTCAACCCCAACGGCAAGGTAGACGGCAAGATCCAGCTGTACGACGGACGCACGGGCGAACCTTTTGAAAACCGCACGACCGTCGGCCAGATGTACATGATCAAGCTCATCCACCTCGTCGACGACAAGATCCATGCCCGTTCCATCGGACCGTACTCCCTCGTCACGCAGCAGCCGCTCGGCGGTAAGGCGCAGTTCGGCGGCCAGCGTTTCGGTGAAATGGAAGTTTGGGCGCTGGAAGCTTACGGCGCAGCGCACATTCTGCAGGAGATCCTCACCGTCAAGTCGGACGACATCAACGGCCGTGTCAAGACGTATGAGAGCATCGTCAAGGGCAACAACATTTCCGAACCGGGCATTCCCGAAGCATTTAAGGTGCTGCTCAAGGAATTGCAGTCCCTCGCCCTCGATGTGCGCGTGCTCAACGACAACAAGGACGAACTGCAGCTGAAAGACCTTTCGGATGCCGAACTCGAAGAAGAGGAGCGTCAGGAACGTCACGACGAAGAGACGGAAGAGATCGACTTCAACTTCGACGACGAGGAAGAAGAGGACGAAGGGGATATGGACGTCGATTCCATCTTCGAGGAAGAAGAGGAAGAACCTGCCGAGGACGAAGATTTCAGCTCCGCAGAGCTGTTCGACGACGAAGATCTCGACGATCTGGACGATTTGGACGATCTCGACGACCTCGACGACGAGGACAAAGAATAATCAGCGGGAGGATACAGTATGTACGAATTAAACGATTTTGACTCGATCCAGATCGGAGTAGCTTCTCCCGAAAAGATCAGAGAATGGTCGTACGGCGAGGTCACCAAGCCGGAGACCATCAACTACCGCACGCAAAAACCCGAAAAGGACGGCCTGTTCTGCGAAAAGATCTTCGGACCGACCAAGGACTGGGAATGCCACTGCGGTAAATATAAACGCATCCGCTATAAGGGCATCGTGTGCGAAAAGTGCGGCGTGGAAGTCACTCGCGCTAAGGTTCGCCGCGAGCGCATGGGACATATCGAACTCGCCGCCCCCGTTTCCCACATCTGGTATTTCAAGGGCGTTCCCTCCCGTATCGGCCTGTTGCTCGATATGGGACCCAAACAGCTGGAACAGGTCATCTACTTTGCGGCTTACATCGTACTGGATGCCGGCTGGCTGAACGAGGTCTCCGTGTACGTCAGCAAGGACGCGGAAGGCGTTCATGCCTATACGCTCGGCTTCACCGAGCGCAAGCAGGTGGCAGAATGCAAGAGCAAGGACGAGGCGCGCGAATTTATCGCAAAAGACAACGGTGATAAAAATTACACCGACCGCGAAAGATTGCAGGCGGAAGTGAGCGGGGGGATCTTCTCCGACTCCGCCGCAAAGGTGTTTGCAGAAGTGCGCGGCGGCGCCGTCAAATCCGTGTACACGATCCGCGAAAAGACGGTGGGCGAAAACAGAAAAGTTTTCTGCGTGTTCAAGAGCTCCGTCAAACTTCTTTCCGACAATCTGTTCGGGAATGAAGCGGATTCCGAGGCGCAGGCACAGGAATTCAAAGCAAAGGCAGAAGAGATCAACATCGTCTACAAGCAGGTGATCACGGACAAGGAACTGCGCGATTTTGAGGAAATGATCGCGGATGAATCCGTCACGGGCATCAAGGCGGGCATGGGTGCGGAAGCCATTCAGGAACTTTTGCAGGCGATCGACCTCGAAGCGGAGAGCAGAGAGGCGCGTGAGATCATCGAAAACAACCAGAGCGGTGCAAAACGCATCAAAGCGGTCAAGCGCATCGAGGTCATCGAGTCGTTCCGCAAGAGCGGCAATAAGCCCGAATGGATGATCCTTACCGTTCTGCCCGTCATTCCGCCCGAACTGCGCCCCATGGTGCAGCTGGACGGCGGAAGATTTGCCACTTCCGACCTCAACGACCTGTATCGCCGCGTCATCAACCGCAACAACCGTCTGAAAAAACTGATGGAACTGGGCGCGCCCGACATGATCGTTAAAAACGAGAAGCGTATGCTGCAGGAAGCAGTGGACGCCCTCATCGATAACGGCCGCCGCGGCAAGGCGATCTCCGGACCTTCCAACCGCGAACTCAAATCTCTGTCCGGACTTCTGCGCGGCAAACAGGGTCGTTTCCGTCAGAACCTGCTCGGCAAACGTGTCGACTATTCCGGACGTTCGGTTATCATCGTCGGGCCTGAACTCAAACTGTACCAGTGCGGTCTGCCTAAGGAAATGGCGATCGAGCTGTTCAAGCCGTTTATCATGAAAAAACTGGTCGAAAGCGGCCAGTGCCATAACATCAAGAGCGCAAAGCGCGCCGTCGAAAAGGCAAAACCTGCCGTCTGGGACGTGCTGGAAGGTGTCATCAAGGAACACCCCGTCCTGCTCAACCGTGCGCCTACGCTGCACCGCCTGTCCATTCAGGCGTTTGAACCCGTCCTCATCGAGGGCAGGGCGATCAAGATCCATCCGCTCGTCTGCGGCGCGTTCAACGCCGACTTCGACGGCGACCAGATGGCTGTGCACGTTCCGCTGTCCATTGAGGCGCAGGCGGAAGCGCGCTTCCTCATGCTTTCCTCCAACAATATTCTCAAATTGTCGGACGGCAAACCTGTCATGACGCCTACGCAGGACATGATCTTGGGCGCTTACTATCTTACCATCATCAAACGTTACGACGGCAGATGGTACGACAAGGACCACAACGAAGTTCCCGAAGGCACGGAAGGGGCTGTGCAGTACCATGCAGGCCTGTACACCTCCGAGGACGAAGCCATCATGGCTTACCAGACAAAGTTCATTACTTTGCAGGACGAAATTTATGTTCGCCGTACCGTGAAGATCAGCGACGCGTCCAGCGAGTTTGACGGTCAGGAAGTGACGGGCAGAGTCAAAACTTCCGTCGGCAGGATCATCTACAACGGCGCTATCCCTCAGGATCTGGGCTTTGTGGAGAGAAAGACGAAGGAAGATTACCTGCAATACGAAATTTCCGGCTACAAGAAGGGCGATGACGGCAGGGAAAAGAGTGTTCCTGTCGATAAGAAGATGATCTCCAAGATCGTCGACCGCTGCTTCAAGACGGGCAACGACCGCAAGAACTGGGTATATGCCGATCCCGAAAGCCCCATTGCAAAGCTCAATGCAAAGGGCGGCGCGGGCAAGGCTGCGCACGTTCTGGATGAGATCAAGGCTCTCGGTTTCAAATATTCGACCATCGGCGCTCTCACAACGTCCGTGTTCGATATGCACATCCCGGGCAGCAAGAAAGAGAAGATCGCGGAAGCCGAACACAAGGTGGAAACGATCGAAAAGAAATTTGCGCGCGGTCTGTTGAAGGACGAAGAACGCTACAATGCGGTGGTTTCCGTCTGGAAGGAAACGACGGATGCCGTTACCGCAGAACTTAAAAAGAGCGCGGACGATTTCAACCCTATCTGGATGATGGCAAACTCCGGTGCCCGCGGCTCCATCGACCAGATCAAACAGCTGGCAGGTATGCGCGGACTCATGGTCAACCCTCAGGGTAAAATGATCGAGATCCCCGTCAAATCCTGCTTCCGCGAAGGTCTTACCGTTCTCGAATACTTTATTTCCTCGCACGGCGGCCGTAAAGGTCTTGCCGATACGGCTCTGAAAACGGCTGACTCCGGGTATCTGACCCGCCGTCTCGTCGACGTTTCGCAGGACGTCATCGTCCGTGAGGACGACTGCTGCGCGGGCAAAAAGCCGCGCGGCATGAAGATCTCCGCCATCGTCGGGCCCAACGGAGAGATCGAAGGACTTGCCGACCGTCTTGCGGGCAGGTTTGTTTCCGAAGACGTCATCAATCCCGCTACGGGCGAAGTGATGGTCGCGGTCAACCAGATGATCACCGAGGATATGGCCAAAGAGATCGTCGCCGCAGGCATCAAGGAAGTGTCTATCCGCAGCGTATTCACCTGCAATTCCCGCCACGGCGTCTGCGCCAAGTGCTATGGTAAAAACATGGCAACGGGCAGCCCCATCCAGGTGGGTGAAGCGGTGGGTACCATCGCTGCGCAGTCCATCGGTGAACCGGGTACCCAGCTGACCATGCGTACCTTCCATACCGGCGGTATCGCTGCCACGGGCGACATCACGCAAGGTCTTCCCCGTGTCGAAGAACTGTTTGAAGCGCGTCGTCCGAAGGGCGTCGCTACCCTGTGCGAAGTTCCCGGCGTTGCGTACATCAACGAACTGGACAATCAGAAACACGTCGTTATCCGCGACGAGATCACGGGCGAAGAGAAGAAAGAGTATGTCCTTCCCTTCAATGCCGAACTGCGCATCAAGTCGGGCGAGAAAGTGGAGCCCGGTACTCAGCTCAACGGCGGTTCCGTCAATCCGCAGGACATCCTGCGCATTCAGGGCGTCAAGGGCGTTCAGGACTATATCCTGCGCGAAGTGCAGTCCGTTTACCGTTCGCAGGGCGTTGACATCAACGACAAACACGTCGAGATCATCGTTCGCCAGATGATGAGGAAAGTCCGCATCGAAAACTGCGGCGATACGACGATGCTCCCCGGCGAACTGGTAGATATCTTCACCTTTGAGGACGAAAACGAAAAGGCAATGGAACAGGGCGGCAGGCCCGCAACGGCAAAGCGCGTTCTGCTCGGTATCACCAAAGCGGCGCTCTCCACCGATTCCTTCCTTTCCGCGGCATCTTTCCAGGAAACGGCGCGCGTGCTCACCGAAGCTGCCATCAAGAGCAAGGTTGACCCGCTCATCGGTCTGAAAGAAAACGTCATCATCGGTAAACTTATTCCCGCAGGTACGGGTGTTCGCGATTACAAGAACATGAGCCCTCAGCTCGTCACCGGCCACCGCGAAAGCGATTCTCTCGTAGAGGAAACGCAGGAAGCGTTCGGCATCGAGCCGCCCGCGGCAGAGAATTAAAAAAACGTCAGGCGTCGGCGCAAATGCGCCGACGCTTTTCGCTTTTCCGCCTCACTGAGACGGCACCAGGTATTTGTATGCAGGCCGGTACAGAAATGCCGTGCCTGCGGCAAAAGGAGGACTATGGATATTTTACAGGCGATGCGTGCTCGGCACAGCGTGCGCGCGTTTACGGGGCAGGAGATATCGCCTTCGGCGGTGCAGGCATTGCGGGAGGAACTGGCTCGTTCCAATGCGGAATACGGGCTGGACCTGCGGCTGGTTCTTGAAGAGCCGCAGGCGTTCTCTTCCTTTTTGGCTCATTACGGAAAGTTTTCCAACGTCAGAAATTATATAGCCGTCATCGGAGATAAGACGTTTGCAGCGGAGGAGCGCGCGGGATACTGCGGCGAACGCGCCGTCCTTCTTGCGCAGATGTTGGGCTTGAATACCTGTTGGGCTGCCCTTTCCTTTGCGCAGGGAAGGACAAAGAAGTCCCTTTGCGTCGGAAAGGGAAAAAAGCTGTTCTGTCTGATCGCGCTCGGATACGGTGCTACACAGGGCAGTTCGCATAAAAGCAAAAAGTTTGAGCAGGTCAGCAGTGTGCAAGATCCGCCCGCATGGTTCCGTGCGG
>CASFBD010000016.1 GCA_949292885.1 uncultured Bacillota bacterium | reverse complement strand
TCAACGCCAGGCCCAAGAAAGTTTTGCATTACCAAACTCCGCAAGATTTATTTGAACTAAATCTCTCTAACTGTTGCACTTAACTTGACAATTCATCGAGATGATTGTGTTTTTTTACGCGCAGGCGCGCAAACGCACGTTGTAACGCCATACGATTGAGCCTGTATTCTGCCGCGCTCCTGTTGCGGCGCAACTGCTCTTCCGCGCGGTCTTTCGCTTCCTTGGCGCGCAATTCATTGATCTCTTCCGGCCATTCCACCGCCTGAGAAAAGACGATCGTTTCGTCAGGGCGCACTTCTATAAAACCGTCGCTCATGAACGCTTCCCGCTTTGCACCGTCCGCAGTGATGTAAATGGAACCGGGTTCCGTAGCAAAAACCATGGGCTGATGCCCCGCGAGGATGGTACACGCTCCGCCGATGGCGGGAATGTCCAGTTCCTCCACTTCGCCGCGGTAAAAGGTCTTTTCGGGCGTGATGATCTCAAGAAAAAACTTATTCAATTTTCATGCCCTCCTATGGTCTGTGCGCTTGTCAGGAATCGACGCGCATCGTCTTTGCCTTTGCTTTCGCCTCGTCGATGTCACCGACATTGAAGAAAGCATTTTCGGGAAGATCATCCACCTCACCCGACAAAATGGTCTTGAAACTTTCGATGGTCGCCTGCAAAGGAACGTACCTGCCTTCCAGCCCCGTATAAACCTTGGAAACAGAGAAAGGCTGGGACATGAATTTCTGAATTTTACGGGCGCGGAATACAGCGTTTTTGTCCTCTTCGGACAATTCGTCCATGCCGAGAATGGCGATGATATCCTGCAATTCCTTATACCGTTGCAGCGTTGCGATGACTTTGTTTGCCACGTCGTAGTGTTCCCTGCCTACGATCTGCGGATCGAGGATGCGGGAGGAAGATTCCAAAGGATCGACGGCGGGATAAATACCCATTTCCACCACTTTTCGCGAGAGCACCGTCGTCGCATCCAAGTGCGAAAAGATAGCCGCAGGCGCAGGGTCGGTAATGTCATCCGCAGGAACATACACTGCCTGGATGGAAGTAATGGAGCCGCGGCGCGTGCTTGCGATGCGTTCCTGCAAAAGTCCCATTTCCAGCGAGAGAGTAGGCTGATAACCGACCGCGGAGGGCATTCTGCCCAGCAGAGCCGAAACCTCACTGCCCGCCTGAATATAACGATAAATGTTGTCGATAAAGAGAAGGACATCCTGACGGTTTACGTCGCGGAAATATTCCGCAAGCGTGAGTCCCGTAAACGCCGTTCTCATACGGCTTCCGGGCGGTTCGTTCATCTGCCCGTAAACGAGCGCGGAGTTACCCAGAACGCCCGATTCGGTCATGTCCGCGATCATATCGTTGCCTTCACGCGAACGTTCGCCGACACCCGTGAAAATAGAGTAGCCGCCGTGCTCTTTGGATATATTGTGCATCAGCTCCATGATGAGCACGGTCTTACCGACGCCCGCACCCCCAAACAGGCCGATCTTGCCGCCCTTGCTGTACGGAGCGATCAGGTCGATGACCTTGATACCCGTTTCAAAAATTTCCGTGGAAGGGTTCTGATCGTAAAATGCGGGAGGTTTTCTGTGAATATTCCAGCGCTCCTGCGTCTTGACTTCGCCCTTATGGTCGATGGGCTCGCCGAGAACGTTAAGCACTCTGCCGAGAACGCCTTCCCCGACGGGGACAGTGATCTGTCCGCCCGTGTCGAGTACCTGCATTCCGCGGGAAAGCCCGTCCGTTGCCGTCATGGAAATACAGCGCACGACGCCCTGAGAAATGTGCGAAAGCACTTCCAGAACCGTCTGCGTCTCGCTGATGACAAGTTTCTGATATACGGGGGGCATTTCCCCTTCAAACCGGACATCGACCACAGGGCCGATGATCTGACTGATCTTACCGGGATTTACCATGTTGTTTTACCTTTCTGTGTAAGTCGTTTTCGGAAAAGAACCTGCCGGAAGAGAGGTCGAGCAATTCCGTTGTAATGGCGCTCTGACGCAGTCTGTTGTACTCGAGATTGAGCGCATCCAGCATCTTTTCCGCGTTCTTGTTTGCATTGGACATCGCCATCATGCGCGCGGCGTGTTCACTTGCAGAAGAATGGATAAGTGTAGAATAAATCATTCCGACGAGATATTCGGGAACAAGCACGTCCATGACTTCCTTGGGGGACGGGTCATAATAGATCTCCCCCGAAAAAGTGGATTTCACGTCCGCCTCGATGTCGTCCGCCTCGATCGGAAGCAGTTTGACTAGTTCCGGTTTGTGCGTGGACGCGGAAAGCATTCTCGTAAACACGACATAGACCTCGTCCATCAGATTTCTGTCGTACAATTCGAGGATGTCGCGCATGATGCCGCGCGCGTCGTGCAACGTCGGATTGGTGACCGCGTGGGTAAATTCCAGATCGACCTGCTGTTCCCTGCTTTCAAAGAAAGCGCGCGCCATCTGCCCGATGGTCACCACATAATGCACGGGGCGCTTTTTCATGTGCTCCCATGCCAGATTGAGTACGTTGTTGTTAAAAGAACCTGCCAGGCCCTTGTCGCCCGCGATGACGATGTACGCCGCGCGAGTGTCTGGCCTGTGTACCGTATAACGGTTGCGTACGTCGCTGCTGTGACGGAGACTGTCCTTGAGTGTGTAGCGAACCGAGTCGAAATAGACGGAACTGAACGACTGCTTGACCATCGCCTTGCGCATTTTCGACACAGAGATCAGCTCCATTGCCTTTGTGATCTGATGGGTGTCCTGCACGCTCTTGATACGATGTCTGATCTCAGCAATATCCGCCATATCAATTCTCCGAAGAGCCCTGCTCTTCGCCCTCCGCGCGCGGTTGCCCGAACGCTTCGCCGAGCGAACAGTCGATGTATTCCTCCGCAACGCGGAAGATCTTTTCTTTCAGTTCGTCCGAAAGTTTTTTGTCCGGATCGATGCTTTCCAAAAGTTCGGAATAATTGATGTGCAGATAATCGAGCAAACCGTCCACAAAAGTGCTCATCTTGCGTTCGGGAACTTTGTCCACGAGATCACTCTGCGAAACGGCAAGGAGTACGATCATCTCCCGCACGGAATAGTTCAGGTACTGCCTTTGTTTGAGCGTATCCGTCATTTTTGCGCCGCGGCTGAGTGTTTTCTGCGTCTCCGCGTCGAGATCGGAACCGAACTGCATGAAAATGGCAAGTTCACGATACTGCGCGAGGTTGACACGCAGCTGTCCGGAGATCTGACGGATCGCGGCGCGCTGTGCACTGCCGCCGACACGCGAAACGGAAAGTCCCACATTGACGGCAGGACGCACTCCGCTGTTAAACAGTTCACTTTCCAGATAAATCTGCCCGTCCGTGATGGAAATGACGTTTGTGGGAATGTATGCGGAAATGTCCCCAGCCAGCGTTTCCACAATGGGAAGCGCAGTGATGGAACCGCCGCCCTTTTCCTCGGAAAGCTTTGCCGCACGCTCCAGCAGCCTTGAATGCAGATAAAAGACATCGCCGGGGTACGCTTCCCTGCCCGCGGGGCGCTTTAACAGAAGGCTCATGGTGCGATATGCCACCGCGTGCTTGGAAAGATCGTCGTAGACAATGAGAACGTCCTTCCCCTGATACATGAAATACTCCGCCAAGGCGCAGCCGCTGTACGGCGCAAGATACTGCAAAGGCGCATCGTCATCCGCTGTGGAGCAAACGACGCAGGTGTATTTCATCGCGTCCGAGTTGTGGAGCGTCGATATGATCTTGGCAAGCGAGGAAGCTTTCTGTCCGATGGATACGTAAATACAGATCACGTCCTCGTTTTTTTGGTTGAGAATGGCATCTACGGCGATAGCCGTCTTACCTGTCTGACGATCGCCGATGATCAGTTCACGCTGTCCCCTGCCGATCGGGATCATGCTGTCGATGGCAAGAATACCTGTCTGCAAAGGCTTGTTGACTTTGCCCCTGTCCATAATGGACGGAGCGGGGAACTCGACGGGACGCAATTCCTTTGCCTTGATGTCCGCGAGCCCGTCAAGAGGTTCGCCGAGCGGATCGACAATCCTGCCGAGAAATTCTTCTCCGACCGGCATCTGAACCGTCTTGCCCGTCGTATAGACAAAGTCACCATAGCGCACTTTGTCCTCTCCGGAAAAGAGAACGGCGCCCACGCAGTCCTCTTCCAGATTGAGCGCAAGGGCATGATATCCGCCCTCGATTTCAAGAAGCTCGTTGTATTTTACGTCGCTGAGCCCGGATACATGGATGATCCCGTCGCCCGAATAGATGATCCTGCCGCAGGTGCGCTCGTCGGGATGACTTTCGGATCTCTCCACTTTTTCGACGATCGATTTTCCTATTGTTTTTACGTCAATCATAAATACCTTTTCAATCGGATATATCCCGTTTCATCTCTTCGAGACGGCTCTTCACCGACCCGTCGTAAACGGTATCTCCGATGTATACGATGATCCCGCCGATGATTTTGCCGTCGATCGTGTATTCGACCGAAGAACAGCCTTTGCCCTTGGCAAAAGCTTCTATTTTGGCAGCTGTTTCGCTGTCCGGCTTTCTGGCGAGAATGACTTTAGCCGTCTGTGCCTGGTTGTTTTTCATTCCTTACTCCATTGCGCAAGGCTCTCTTCTATCAATTTCTTGTCGTCTTCGGCAGAAATGTCTCTTGCAAGGATCTTCCGCGCAACAGCCATGGATACGTCCGTGATCTGCTGTTCGATGTCCGATTGGAGGTTGCGGCGCTCTTCTTCCAGCTCCGTTTCCGCGCGTTCCACAATGTTTTTAGCCTGTCTGCGCGCATCGGCAACGATCTCGTCCGCTTTCTGGTTAGCGGACTTCACGGCGTTTTCGTGAATGACTGCCGCCTGTTTTTTTGCATCAGAAAGCAGGACGGATGAACTCTCTTTCATCTGCCTCACTTCCGCATTCAGGTCGGAATTTTCCTTCTCGATTTTTTTGATCTTGTCCTGCCGTTCCTTGATCATGCGTTTGACAGGCTTGAACAACAAAAGATACAATCCCACCGTAAGAATGATCAGCGCTATGAGATGACAGACAAGGCTCTCCCATTCCACAAGATCGCCGATGTTGGCGGCAAGTCCTGCTTCGTAAAAATTCATAAACATTTCACACCTATTTTCGATTTTTTCAGATCAGGCAACAAAGATAAGAAGAATGCTGACGAGCAATCCGTAAATTGCCGTCGTTTCCGCAAATGCAAGACCGAGCAGGAGCATCGTCCTGATTTTGCCTACAGCTTCGGGCTGACGCGCCGTAGCCTCAACAGCTTTGCCCGTTGCAATGCCCATACCGATACCTGCGCCGAGACCGGTCAGCGCAGCAATGCCGGCGCCCAAAAGCGCCCCGTCCGTTGCGAGAAGATTCGCGATCATGGTAACCAAAAGTTCCATTTTTTTACCTCCGTTCAGGATTTATGTGAATATATTTTTAAACTGTTTGATCGGGCAGAGGGCTATGCGTCCTTTACCGCAGAAAGCTTTTTGTCCTTCCGTCGCTTTGGCTTTTTAGGCGGCGTTTCTATCGCTTCCTGTACAAAGGTCAGCGTGAGCGACGCAAAGACGTACGACTGGATGAACGCATGGAAAAGCGTAAACAGCGGCGTCAGCACCGCCGGAAGAATGAGAGGCAGCCCGATGTACCAGATCCCCTCCACGAGAATATAGATCATGTCCATGATGACCATACCGCTGAGGATACTGCCGAACAGACGGAAAGTCATGGACACGGGCACGGAGAGATCCGTGACAATGTTGATAGGATTAAGGAAATGAAGCAGACGCCGCGCCTTGTTTTTATGAAATCCGAGGGTATGGATAAACAGGAAGGTGCAGAGCGCAAGCGCAAAGCAGGCACCAATGTCTGCAATGGCGGGGCGCAGGCCGAACATTTCGATAAGCACGCCGCAACAGATATACGCAGCGGCACCGAGTGTATACGGGCCCATCAATCCGCTGTATTCTTCCGTCATCTCGTCTGCACTCTTGTCGAAAAAGGAAACAAGCCATTCCAGGAACATCTGCGCCGCGGAAGGCGTCGTTTTCCAGTGGCGGATGACCGTGAGCCGCAGTATGAGCGCGACGACAAGCAGTACAAACACCACAATAAACCCGGAGATGACGCTGTCGTTGATGCGGAACCCGCCGATCACGATGACGTCACTGGGAAATATTTTGTCTTTCAGTCCGTCGAATTTGTTTGTCGACAGAAGCTGAGCCGTCATATTTAACATGAAGCAGACCTCTTAATTCTTTAAACTACTGTAATTCTACACCATTTGCGCTTATTTTTCAAGCGAATAAACTTATCAGAAGGTTAAAAAAAATTTATACCTTCAGCCATTGTGCCATAGCAACCTTATACAGAACGCCCTTCCTATGGAAATTTGCCCTTCCTTTTTTGTCTTTTTCCGCTCATGCCCTTGCTTTTTACGGGGGAATGTGTTACAATTTTTTCAAAGGAGAGTGCTCTTTATGAAATCTTATAAATTCAAACTGTCCAAGCTCGCCTTTGCCGGGTGTATCCTCGGCATTCTTTTGGGCATCGGCGGCATCGCTTTTACCATCTACAGGATGCTTTCGCCTTCTTTGGGTTTTTCTTCGCCGCAGCTGATCATCCAGCACATCGTCATCATCATTGCTTCCCTGCTTGCCCTTGTGCTCTTCCCCGCCATCCTCATCCATTCCGTATATAAGGTGACGGATACGGAAATCATCCTCTGGTTCGGAATTATCAAATCTACCTTCCTTTTAAAGGATATAGAATCCGTACATCTTTTTACAAAGACCAACAAACTCGTCGTTTATTTCAAAGACGACCGCTACACCGTCATCGTGGTCAAACCCGATTGGTACAACGAGTTTATAAAGGACATCTGCAACGCCAACAAGGACATCCGATACGACGTTTCAACAACCGATTCCGACGATACAGACGATTTCAATGTATAAAACTGCGGAGCCGCTCATGCGGCTCCGCTTTTAGTATCTGCATACATTTTGCACTCCATGCCCCAAATCTGCAACAGATACAAAAGCGAGCCGGTTTTCCGGCTCGCTTGTTTTGATTTTGCGAATACTTATTGTCTTTTTGATTATTTTGCGTACTCTACGCCGCGGAATTCGCGTATGACGTTGACCTTGATCTGACCGGGATATTCCAATTCCTGTTCGATCTTTTTGGCAATGTCCTTTGCGAGGAAAAGCGTATGTGCGTCGTCGATCTGTTCGGGCTTGACGATCACGCGGACTTCCCTGCCTGCCTGAATCGCATAGCTCTTGTCCACACCCTTGAAGGAGGACGCGATCTGTTCAAGCTGTTCGAGACGTTTTACATAATTGGTACTCGTTTCCCTGCGCGCGCCGGGGCGTGCGCCCGAAATGGCGTCTGCCGCCTGCACAAGTACCGCTTCCACCGTTTTCGGCTCTACGTCGCCGTGGTGTGCCATGATGGCGTTGACAACGTTATTGCTTTCCTTGTACTTTTTGGCAATATCCGCGCCGATCTGAATGTGCGTGCCTTCCTGTTCGTGGTCGACCGCCTTGCCGATGTCGTGCAGAAGTCCCGCACGCTTTGCAAGATTGACGTCCAGCCCCAGTTCCGCCGCCATCATGCCGGCAAGCTGTGCAACTTCGATGGAATGCTTATAGACGTTCTGTCCATAACTGGTCCTGTATTTGAGCCTGCCGAGAAGTTTGATCAGTTCGGGATGCAAACCGAAGATGCCCACTTCAAACATCGCCGCTTCGCCGTTTTCCTTGATCTGCTGGTCAAGTTCTTTGCGGACCTTTTCCACCGTCTCTTCGATGCGGGCGGGATGGATCCTGCCGTCGCTGATCAGCTTTTCCAAAGACAGACGGGCAACTTCCCTGCGGACAGGATCAAAACCGGACAAAATGACCACTTCCGGGGTATCGTCGATGATAAGTTCGATGCCCGTTGCATTTTCGAGAGCGCGAATGTTTCTGCCCTCTCTGCCGATGATACGAGCCTTCATGTCATCGTTAGGCAGCGGCACCACGGAAACAGTGATCTCCGATGCGTGATCGCTGGCACAGCGCTGAATGGCAAGGCTGATGATCTTCTTTGCGTTCTGGTCTGCCTCGTCCTTGGCCTGCTGTTCTATGTTGCGCACCTGCAGGGCAACGTCGTGACGCGTTTCTTCCAGAATGTTGTCCGTGAGCGCTTTTTTCGCCTCTTCACGGGTGAGCTGGGCAACTTTTTCCAGTTCCTGAATCATAAGGTCGTGCTGATGGTTGACCTTTTCCTGCATTTTTTTGATCTCGCCTTCCTGGCGGGCAAGATTTTTTTGCTGCTGCTCCAAAGCATCCGATTTTTTCTGGACTGCATCCTCTTTTTTGTCGAGGTTGTCCTCTTTCTGCATCAGGCGCTGTTCGGCTTTCTGCAGTTCGGCTTTCTTCTCTTTGGTTTCCCTTTCAAATTCGTTTCTTAACTTTAAGTCCTGTTCCTTAGCCTCTAAAATAGCTTCTTTCTTTAATGCTTTCGCTTCGGTTTCCGCCTCGTCCAGCATCAATTTGATTCTTTGATTTACTTCTCCCACCTTTTTTTCGGTGGCCTTCTTATTGAGAATCCAACCGACAAAAACGCAGGCCGCACCAACAACTACAATAGCGACGGCAAGCACGACTACCACCCAGACAGGCGCCGTTGCTGCCAGAAACAGGGAGCTTAAATTCGCTGTAAACATCGAATAGCCTCCCATGAAATGAACTTTATATAAACGAAAAACAGAATTTTTACGGCTCCTTTGAACAAAAAGAACAAGAAGACTATAAAATCACCCTTTTATCATTTATATCAAAATAATTATAACTTATTTTTCATAAAAAGTCAACGCTATCTCAAAAATAAAGGCCGCAGAAAGCAAAAAAGTTCTGCCCGAAAAAAGGGGCAGAACTTTTGCTCTTTTTAAAGTTTTTCCAACTCTTCCATCCACAGCCGCACCGACGCATCCGAAGGCATTCTCCAGTCGCCGCGCGGGGAAAGGGAGACTGTTCCGACCTTTGCTCCGTCCGGCATACACGAACGCTTGAACTGCTGGGAGAAAAATCTTCTGTAAAAGTTCACCAGCCATTTTTTCAGCGTCTGAACGTCGTATGCCCCTTCAAAAGTCTGTTTTGCAAGGTAAAACACCTTTGCGGGAGAAAATCCCCAACGAACGGCATAATACAGGTAGTAATCGTGAAGTTCGTACGGCCCCACAAGTTCCTCTGTCTTTTGTGCGATCTTGCCGTTTTCGGGCGGAAGGAGTTCGGGGCTGATCTCGGTGTTGAGTATATCAGTAAGCGCCTTTTCCGCCTCCCCGCCCAGGCGCTTTGCCTCGTAACCGATCAGAAATTTGACCAGTGTTTTAGGCACAGACCCGTTGACCGCATACATGGACATATGATCGCCGTTGTACGTTGCCCAGCCGAGAGCCAACTCGCTGAGATCGCCCGTACCGATGACAAGCCCGTTGTAATCATTGGCAAGATCCATCAGCACCATTGTACGCATACGCGCCTGCGCATTTTCATATGCGGCGTTTCGCACCTTTTCGTCGTGACCGATGTCCTTGAAATGCTGCAAAACAGCGTCCCCGATGGGAACCGTGCGGAACGTGACGCCCAATTCGCGCATCAGCCGCAAGGCGTTGTCCTTTGTCTTTTTGGTCGTGCCGAAACAGGGCATCGTCACCGCAAGGATGTCCTTGCGGTCTTTTTTCAACGCATCGAATGCGCGCACCGTGACCAGGAGCGCCAGTGCGCTGTCCAGCCCGCCCGATACGCCCAGAACAGCGCTCTGCGCACAGGTGTGCTCCAGTCTCTTTTTCAGACCTGCCGCCTGAATAGACAGAATAAGTTCTGCTCGCTCGCCGAGCGCAGCCTCCCCCTGCGGAACAAACGGAAGCCGCGCGGGAACACGGGAAAGTTTTTCCCAGTTTCCCTCAGCGCAAAAATTCACGAACGCATATCCGCTCAGAGATGAGGTGTCATAAAAAGTATTGATGCGGCGACGCTCGAAAGCAAGTTTATGCACATCTATCTCAGCATACAAAATCCCCTTATCCTCGAACGGTTTGCTCTCGGCAAGGACCGAACCGTTTTCGCAGATCATGTTATGCCCCGAAAACACCATGTCGGTCGTGGATTCCCCTTCCCCCGCATCCGCATACACATAGCCGGAAACGGTTTTTGCGGACTGCGTGCCGACGATCATACGGCGATATTCCGCCTTTCCGGCTGTTTCGTCGCTGGCAGACAGGTTGACGATAATGTTTGCTCCCATCAGCGCGTGAGATGCGGACGGCGGCGCGGGAACCCACAGATCCTCGCAAAGTTCCGCCGCAACGGAAAAATCCGCATCCTTTTCATTGCGCAGGATGATCTTGTTTCCGAAAGGGATCTCCTTGCCGTCAAAGACAACCGTTCTGTTTTCACCTTTATAAGGCTGAAAATTTCTCTTTTCGTAAAATTCCGCGTAGTTGGGAAGGTGACGTTTGGGAATGAGCGCCAGAACTTTTCCGCGGTTGAGTACGGCGGCACAGTTATACAGCACACCGTCCATCCGATAAGGAACGCCGACAAAAACAAGAATATTGCTGTCTTTTGTGCTCTCGGCGATCTCCTTCAGAGCCGCGACGCAACCGTTGAGGAGCACATCCTGCCCGAACAGATCGCCGCACGTGTAGCCGCACACGCAAAGTTCCGGAAAGACAAGCAGTTCCGCGCCTTCGCCTGCGGCGAGCCCGATCTGCTCTACGATCTGCTGCGTATTAAATTGCGTGTCCGCAACGCGGATATGCGGCGTTGCCGCCGCAACTTTTACGAAACCGTATTTCATTTAGATCAGTCTTCCTCGTCCGTTTCAGGTTCCTCTTCCGCCTCTTCTTCCTCCCTGGAGGGTTTATAGGCGGCACGGATCTTTTCCTCGATCTCCTTTGCCTGCTCTGGATTGCTCTTGAGCCATTCGCGCATACGTTCTCTGCCCTGCGCAACCTTTTCTCCGTTATAGGAGAACCATGCGCCGCTCTTGCCGATAACTTCGCACGCACATCCGAGATCGATCAGGCACCCTTCCTGCGAAATGCCCTGCCCGTACAAAATGTCAAACTCCGCCGTCTTGAACGGAGGCGCAAGTTTGTTTTTGACGATCTTGGCTTTGGTACGGTTGCCCATGATCCCTTCGCTGTCTTTAAGGGCATCTGCTTTGCGCACGTCAATGCGCACGGATGCGTAGAATTTGAGCGCTTTGCCGCCGGGCGTGGTTTCCGGATTGCCGAACATGACGCCCACCTTTTCGCGCAGTTGGTTGATAAAAATGACACAGCAGTTGGATTTATTGATGATGCCCGTCAGTTTACGCAGTGCCTGCGACATCAGGCGCGCCTGCAATCCGACATGAGAATCGCCCATATCCCCTTCGATCTCCGCCTTGGGCGTAAGCGCCGCAACGGAGTCGATGACGATGAGGTCGACGGCACCGCTGCGCACCAGCGCATCGGTGATATCCAAAGCCTGCTCGCCCGTGTCCGGCTGAGACACATAAAGATTGTCAAGATCGACGCCCAGTTTTTTTGCATACACGGGATCGAGAGCGTGTTCCGCGTCCACAAATGCCGCAATTCCGCCCTGCTTCTGGATCTCCGCGATCGCGTGCAGCGCCACCGTCGTTTTACCGGAAGATTCGGGCCCGTACACCTCGATGATCCTGCCGCGGGGCAGTCCTCCGATGCCCAATGCAATGTCCAAAGAAAGGCATCCCGTGGGAATGACTTCAATGTCCGTGTTTCCCGCTTCGTCGCCGAGCTTCATGATCGCGCCCTTGCCGTAGCTCTTTTCGATGCGAGCAAGCACCTGATCCAACGCTCTGAGTTTATCGTTGTCCATTCTGAAACCTCACTGAAAATTTACTGTTCTCCCGCCGCGAGCGGCGTATATTACACGATCTGTTTGTACAACAGGAACAGCGCCTGCACGATCGCACGCCTTGTGATCTCTTCGCGCGTGCCCTTGAACAGGTACTTATAGACGTAAACCGCTTCTTTTGTTCCCGCCGCAATATAGCAAAGCCCTACCGGCTTATTTGTGTTGTCCGACTGCGGACCCGCAATGCCCGTCGTTGCCAGCGCAACCGTACAGTTGCCAGTGGCGAGCAGTCCCGCCGCCATTTCGTATGCCGTTTCGTCCGACACCGCACCCTGCGTATCCAGTGTCTGCTGCAAAACCCCCAGCCGCTTCTTTTTGGAACCGTTGTCGTACGCGACGACGCTTTCAAAGAGAGTCTGACTCATTCCCGGCACTTCGATCAGTTTGGACGCCACGCCGCCGCCCGTAAATGATTCGGCAACGCTGAGCGTCTGTTTGCGCAGCAGGAGAAGGTCGTACACCCTCTTATTGAGGGGCGTATCGTCGATGGCGTACACGTATTCTTTGAGTCCGCCTGCAATCACGCGCATCACCTCGTCCACCTGTGTTTTGGGCGCATTGCCGTACACGATCTCGATACGAACGTCTCCGTGCAGACAGGATGAAAAGATCTCTATTCCCTGCGACTGTCCCTTTGCCTCGCCGATGACCTTGGAAAGCAGATCGGCGGGAACGCCGACGGCGCGCACGAATGCGCTCCCCGCGCTGACTTCATACTTTGTCTTTAAATAAGGCAGAACTTCCCCGCGCACAAGCGCGGCTCCTGCACTGCCGAAAGGAAGGCAGAAGAAATGTTTTGCCCCCGCTTCCAGCGCAACTCCCGCCGCAGGCGGGCATTTGACAAGTTCGCACAGTCTGCCTCGCAACACGTCTGTTTCCGCATCCGAAGACAGAACAAACGTGTTATCGAAAAAGTTTTTGCATTCGATCACGGTCTGCGCAAACTCATGCGCATCCGCCCTGTCAATGATAAAGATTTTATCGACGGGGAAACCGCCGTCCGCAAGCGCCGCCGCGGCAGGCTCGAACTCTTCACCGTTAAAGTGATCTCTTTTGTTCCGAACGACGATACAGACGTTTTTCATTGCTTTGTCTCTTTAAAAACCGCCCTGTTTTTGATGATATACCCCAACCCCGACCAGATGGTGAGGACGGTGGCAATGCCCAGCGCAACAATACCGACCCCGTTAAGGATGCGGCTTGCCAGCGCAATGCCGAAAAAGTCCGCGCCCGCAAGGAGCGCTGCGATGGAAATATCCTGGAACGTGGTCTTGACCTTGCCGACCTTGTCCGCCGCGAGCACAAGTCCCGTGGACGCCGCAACCATGCGGAATCCGCTGACGATAAGTTCGCGCGCAAGAATGATCGCCACGCAGATACCTGCGTACACGGCGACCCATCCTCCGTCCCAGAGAACGGTAAGCGTCTGCTGACGCACCAAAAGAAAGATCAGCGCCGTGGAAACGAGCACCTTGTCCGCAATGGGATCGAGAAATTTTCCGAGATTGGTAACGAGCCCTCGCGAACGCGCAATGTGTCCGTCTACAAAATCCGTACACGCCGCGACAATAAAGATGACCGCGGAAATAAAATAATTGTACGGAATGACGTCCAGAAAGAACACCACCGCAAATACGGGGATGAGAAAAATACGCGAAAGCGTGATCTTATTGGGCAGATTCATGGTATTCCTCCGTTTCTCCGAACAGATCATAACTGTCCGAATGAGTTATTGTGACGAGATAACGCTCCCCCTGCTCCGCTTCAGGCGCATGAAAATACACTTTCCCGTCGATGTCGGGAGCGCTCCACTGCGCCCTGCCGACAAAACATTTTCGCTCGTAATCGATTCCGTCGCAGAGAACTTCTACCTGTTTTCCGACAAACGAACGCAGAAATTCCGCCGAGATCTGTTCCTGAATGCGATACAGTTCGCGCACGCGCTTTTGCTTAACCCGTGCGGGGATCTGGCCTTTCAGACGGTAAGCAGGCGTGTCCGGTTCGCGCGAATAGGCAAAAAAACCGCAGTTGGTGAGTTGCGCTTCCCGCAGGAAACTGCCCAGCGCCGCAACCTCCTCTTCCGTTTCCGTGGGGAAGCCCGCAATAAAGGTGGAGCGGACGGCTATGCCCGGCACCCGCTCTTTCAGCTTGCGAATAAGGGAAAGATAAGATTCCCTCGAGCCTTTTCTGTTCATCAGTTTCAGAACTCTGTCCTCGCTGTGCTGCAGAGGTATGTCGATGTATTTTACAATTTTAGGGTTGGAGGCGATCTCTTCGATCAACTCCTCCCCGATCACATCCGGGTAACAATAGAGCAAACGGATACTCTCTATGTTGTCCAGTGCCGAAAGCTTTCGGATCAGCTGAACAAACCTGTTTTCGCCGTACAGATCCTCGCCGTACCGCGTGGTATCCTGTGCCACCAGGATCAGTTCGGACAGATCTCCCAAAGCCGCGGCTTCTTCCACAAGCTTTTCCATGGGATAGGAACGGTATCTGCCGCGGATCTTGGGGATCAGACAGTAAGTGCAATGATTGTTGCATCCGTCCGCGATCTTCAGATAAGCATAATGCAGAGGGGTAGTAAGCGTTCTGCCTCCCTCCGACTCGTGCCCGCGGTGCACCATGTTCACCCTGCCCTGCCGATAGGAAAGCTCAATGGCTTCAAGCAGCTTATCCGCATCGTTGCAGCCGAGAAAGACGTCACCTTCCGTCAAAGACGGAAAGAGTTCGTCAATATATTTTTCGGGCAGACAGCCCGTGACAACGATTTTTTCCAACTTGCCGCCGCGATAGGCATTGCAATCGAGCACTGTTTCGATCGCCTCCCTGCGCGCCGAATCCAGAAAAGCGCAGGTGTTGACGATAAGAATGTTCGCTTCGGAAATGTCGTCGGTCACGGCATAACCGCGCTCGCGCACGATAGCCAGAAGGCGCTCGGCGTCCACGCGGTTTTTGTCGCACCCGAGAGAAATCATTCCGAATATCTTATTTTCCGGCATTCCTATTCTCCGTAGCCTCCGTATTTGCTGTCAAATTCTTCCTGCGTCAGCAGAACTTTGCGGGATTTTGCCCCGTCAAAAGCCGAAATGTAGCCCATGTTTTCCATCCATTCGATGATCTTGCCCGCCTTCGGATACCCGACGGAACAGCGGCGCTGGATCATGGAAATGGATGCCTGGCCGATAGAAACGACATAACGCAACGCATCGATGTAGACAGCTTCCACATTGTCCCCGTCGTCCGCATCCCCGTTTCCGCCGCCGCTTGCACGCGCGTTGTTCAGATAGTCGGACACACGGTCGTCAAAGTACGCTTCGTTATGCTCCTTTACATATGCAACGATGTTTTGTATCTCCTCGTTGGATACCAAAGGTCCCTGCAGACGTTCGGGCAAGGTCATGGAGTCCGTCTTATACAGCATATCGCCGTTCCCAAGCAGTTTTTCCGCGCCGGACTCGTCGAGAATGGTGCGTGAGTCCACTTCAGACGTAAGTTTGAGTGCAATTCGCGTAGGAAGGTTGGTTTTAATGACGCCGGTGATGACGTTGACGGAAGGCCTCTGCGTGCAGAGCACCATGTGCATTCCCGCCGCACGCGCCTTTGCCGTGAGCAGCTGAATACGGTCTTCCACGTCCTTTTTCGCTCTTGCCATCAGGTCGGCAAGCTCGTCGATAATGATGACGATTTTCGGCATCTTCTCTTCGGAAGGATCGAGGTTTGCATTGTAGCTGTCCAGGTCACGGACGGGCAGGCCTTTGCGCGCCTTTTCGCGGAATACCTGGTACCGTCTGTCCATTTCCATAACCGCCCACGAAAGCAGGTTCAAAATCTTGTCCAGATCGTTGCCCAGGATCTCATTGATCAGCAAATGCGGCAGCTTTTCGTAAGCAGCAAAGTCCACCTGTTTGGGATCGATGATGATCAGGCGCATTTCTTCCGGACTGTATTTGTACAGAAGGCTGAGAATAAGCGCGTGCAGAGAGATACTTTTTCCCGAACCGGTCGCACCGGAAACAAGAAGGTGTTTCATCTTGACGATGTCTCCGCAGACCGCCTCTCCGTCGATCTTCTTACCCAATGCAAATGTGAGCGATGTGGGTTTACTGTTGATGAACGCAGGCGAACGGATAAAGTCTTTCAATCCGACGATCGCGCGCGTTTTGTTAGGAACTTCTATGCTGATGGTTCCGTTTTCGTAGTTTGTCGTGATGTTTACGCCGTCCTTAGCGTGGAGGCGCATGGCGAGTTCCTTGTCGCACCCGAGCACCCTTCCCAACGGGATATTTCCCGGAACGGCAATGTCATACCTGGTAAAAGCAGGTCCTGCCATCACGCCCGTGATCTCACACTGGATCTTCAAAGCAAACAAGGTGTCGACGATGATATCTTTGTTTGCCTCGATCTCTTCCGGATCCAGTCCAACCGACGAACTGTGATCCTGCAGCAGATCCAAGGGCGGCGGATTATATTTTGCGTAAACGTGCTTGGGACGGACTTCCTCCTGTGCGGGCGGCTGTACCGCGGGGGCGCGATCTCTGCCGCGATCTTCTCCGCGCGGTGCGCGTTCCCTTCCGCGCGTCTGTTCGACCGCATCGGGAATGACGGAAGACTCCGGTTCTTCATCATCCAGATCATCCAACATATTGACGGCGGAATCCAGCTCGTCTTTGATGGGTTTGAGGGAAGATTCTTCTTCCTGGGAAACCTGCTCGTCAAATTCCGAACGCTCCTCCCTGCGCGAAAAACGCGAGGAGCGCTCCGTTCCTGAAACATCCTGAGGCTCTTCGGAAAAACGACTTGTACGAGCAGCAGGTTGCTGAGGTTCTTCCGTAAAACGATTTGTACGGGCAGCCGGCTCCTGAGACTCTTCCGTAAAACGGCTCGGGCGGGCAGGTTCCTGCGGCTCTTCCTGACGGGGCGCGGCGGGACGCACAAAGGGCGTCTGCGCGGCGTTCTCCTCGGGGAGATCCTGGCGGGAAGAAGGGTTTTCGACGTGCGCGGAACGGGAAGGAAGCCCCCCGAACCCGGCGCGACGCATTGTTTCGGAAACGTCTATCCCCTGCCGCGTTCCCTTTGCTCTGCCGTACTGGGGCAGATCGGGAGGCGGATTGTCCGCGGCCGCCGTTTCGGCGGGAGCCGCGGCCGTATTCTGCGGCGCGACAGTATTCTGCGGCGCGGAAACGTTCTGCGCGGGCGCGGAATAATCTGTGGGAACGTCGTTACGGTAAAAATCGCGTGCCGGGGCGGCAGTTTCTGCCGTGGTGTCCGTTACGATCTTTTTCGGACGTTCGGAATAGGTTATGTTCTCCTCTGCCTGCGCATACATATCCGAGTAATTGGAGGCAGGTTTTTCTTCCTGCACCGGCTGCACGGGTTGCGCCGGCTGTGCGGCGGGCGCAGCAGGAGCCTGCGGCTGAGGCGCGGGCGTGCGCTGAGAAGAGAGCTGATGTCCCTCGGAAATATTGTCGCCCGAACCGCCGAAATTTTTGGAATATTGTTCGTAGCTGATAGCGTGCCTGTTAGGATTGTTAAAATACGAATCTTTGTCAAAGATCCCGTTGGAGGTATAACTGCCGTAAGGCGCGGGTTCCACGGAACGGGACGAACGAGCGGGAGCCGAAGACGTGTTGCCGAACCGTTCGTTGTACCAGCTGTACCCTTCGCCCGATCTGTCCGGATAAAGGATGCTGTGACTTTGCGCATACGGCGTCATCGGTGTCTGCTGTCTTGCGGTCTGTTCTGCGCGGCGCGTTTCCTGGCGCATTTCCCGCTTTGTCTTCATCGGAAATTCTTCTCCGACGGAGAACAGGCGCATGGAACGCTGGGCGGGATCCTCTTCCTGCGGCTGGGGTGTATTTCCCTGTGCGGGAGATCCGTACGAAGCGTACGTCTGCGGCTGCACGGGTTGCTGCGCCGCCTGCTGCGACGCCTGCATCGCGGGATCTGCATAACCGAGCGAATACAGATTGGATGTATCGGACGTGGCAAAATCCGCCGCCGCGGGCTGCGGCTGCGGTGCGCGCTTTTTATTTTTTGACGCGCTCTCCGTTGCATAAATCAAATAAGCGCAACCGAGAATGAGCAGCGAAAAAATAATATAGCCGCCGACCGCCGTCGTAAGTTTGACAACGGGATAAACGATGAGACCTGCGATGACCCCGCCGCCCGTCGTGAGGAAAAAGCTGTTTTCCCCGGCACGGTAACAAGCCGCGAGATATTCCCCGTAGCTTTCATAAGAGAGGCCGCCCGTCTGTGCCGTGATGGTATGCACCAGACAGACAAGCAGGACAAAAAGAAGCGCACACAAAAGCACCCTTCTGCGCGGCACGGAGGATTTCTTTCCGCGGATCAGCACGACACCGCCATATACGAGCGCCGCAAGGACCGCATACGAACAGTAACCGAACACGCCAAGCAAAAACGAGCTTGCCGCAAACCCCACCTCGCCGAAGATCGTCCTCCTCGAAATCAAAAATACGAGCGATACCACGGAAAACAGGATGAGTACGATCCCCGCCGTTTCCCGCGTGAATATCCCCTCTCTGTCGTTTTTATTTTCTGAACCTCTTCCCAAGTTATTCAATATGATTCTCCCTTCTGCAATGTATTCTTGTTGCCAGATATTTTTAAATCCGTATATGATTCATTATACCATTTTCCCGCCGATATTTCAATAGAATTGGGAAAGAAAAATCAGAAAATCTTCGCGCGCGCATAAAAAAAGGTTTTCGCCGAAACGAAAACCTTTTGCAAATGTATAAAGTCTTTGTTACATATCTTCCTTTTCGTTGCTCCAGGAATACATCTTGCGCAGTTCTGCACCGACTTCTTCCAGCTGATGAGAAGCCTCCAGAGCCCTCTTCGCATTGAAATGTGCGCGGCCGTTGTTGTTTTCCGCGATCCATTTGCTTGCGAACGTGCCGTCCTGGATCTCTTCGAGAACTTTTTTCATCTCTTTCTTGGTGTCCTCGGTGATGATGCGCTTGCCGATCTCGTAATCGCCGAATTCCGCCGTATCCGAAATGGAATAACGCATGAGTTTGAATCCGCCCTTATAAATGAGGTCGACGATGAGCTTCATCTCGTGGATGCACTCAAAATACGCATTTCTCGGGTCGTAACCGGCTTCGACAAGCGTTTCAAAGCCCGCTTTCATCAAAGCGGTGACGCCGCCGCAAAGCACTGCCTGTTCACCGAACAGGTCGGTTTCCGTTTCGATTTTAAACGTCGTTTCCAGAACGCCCGCACGCGCACCGCCGATACCGGCCGCATAGCCGAGAGCGATGTCAAGCGCCTTACCCGTAGCATCCTGATGGATGGCGACCAGACAGGGAGTTCCTTTACCCGCAACGTACTCGCTGCGGACGGTGTGACCGGGAGCCTTAGGCGCGATCATGAACACGTCGACGTTTGCAGGAGGAACGATCTGCCTGAAATGAATGTTAAACCCGTGCGCAAATGCCAGCGCCTTGCCTTCGGTCAAATTGGGCAGGATGCTCTCTTTATAGATCTTCGCCTGCTTTTCGTCCGGAGTAAGGATCATGATGATGTCCGCAGCCTTTGCCGCTTCCGCTGCCGTCATCACCTTCAGTCCCGCCTTTTCAGCCTTTGCCCAGGACTTGCTCCCTTCGTACAGACCGACGACAACTTTCACGCCGCTTTCTTTGAGGTTGAGCGCATGGGCATGGCCCTGGCTGCCGTAACCGATGATGGCGACCGTCTTGTTTTTCAGAACGTTGATGTCGCAATCGGACTGATAATATATTTTTGCCATTGTAGTTTCCTCCGCAAATTTATTTCTGGATTGAATCTGTATTTATTATAGCTTTTGCGCGGAGGATAGTCAAGCAATTCCTTGATTTTATCTATGAATTTATCGGATATATTCAATCGATTTTATAAATAATTATCCGCGCTTTTATGCGCGTAAATAATTGCTATTCCCTGCAAAAAGGGCTATAATATTAGAAAAAGTTTTTTGGGGACTGTTTTATGGAAAAGTCTGAAACGCAGGAACTGATCCTGCTGAGAGAAGTGATGCAAAACAAGGCTGTGGCCGCCTTTGCGCAGGCAATGTGCGAGGACGATGCATCCGCATACGCCGTCGCCGCAGAAGCGCTGCTTGAAGACGATCTTCTGCATTCTTTTTCCGCTTACGTAACGGACAAGATCCTGCATTGCGACAATCTGTTTGCCCGCAGAAGTTTTTCCGGAACGCTTACGTCGGACATCCGCCATGCCTATGCGCACGATCTGCGCATTTTGCAAAAACTCGTCTTTCTTGCGGACAACCCTCCCAAAAAGATTGCGGCAGCGATACAAGGCGGATTTCCAGCCGTTTCCCGCGGGGAAGACGGTATCCTCGGCAGCCGCTGGGACAACGAAGACACGCTGAACAAACTTTTTGAGTTCCATAAACGTAACGGATACGGGATCTTTATCGGACATAAAGCCTTTACTTTTGAAAACGGACAGCTCAGGCCCGTTCATAACACTTCCTCGATCACCCTCGCCGATCTGAAAGATTACGAAGCGGAAAAAAAGGCGGTCGTGGACAATATGCTCAGTTTCCTCAACGGACTGCCCTACTCCAATATGCTCCTCTACGGCGACAAGGGAACGGGAAAATCCTCCACCATTCATGCCGTCCTCAACCGCTATGCGGAGATGGGATTGCGCGCCGTGGAGATCTCCAAAGACAGACTCAAAGAGATCAGCGAAGTCAAGGAAGTGCTCAGCAGGCTTCCGTT
>CASFBD010000015.1 GCA_949292885.1 uncultured Bacillota bacterium | reverse complement strand
CACCCAACTATAAAAATGACTGGGAAAGTGACATCACTTTCTGGATCAACGGCGTGGAAGTGGCAACATGGCTTTCCCCCGGCGACTTCGGCGGACGGCGCGGCCGACTGAATCCCGAATGGTGGTCGGATTTTTCCACGCAATACGGCGTTATTAAATCCCTGCTCATTACAAAGGAATGCGTATTCCTCGACGAGACGCCCGTCAGCACCCAGACCTTGCAAAAATTAAAAGTCCAGGAAGGAGATTTCATTACTTTCCGCATCGGAATCAAACCGGACGCAAAACACCAGGGCGGACTGAATTTATTCGGCAAACAATTCGGCGACTATGCGCAGGGGATCATCTATTCCGCAGACTATAAATGATCTGCTTTTGCCCGTTTCAAAAAAACATCCCTTCGATAAAAAAGCCCCGCAGACGAAACATCTGCAGGGCTTTTTTTCAGATATCTTGTTATAGTTTTGTCAAAAAAAAACAGTCAACGTATCCGTTTTTTCTGTGCAAATGCTTTGAAAAAAGAGGGAGCAGTTTTCTGGCCCCTCTTTTAATTGTGTCAATGGATTTTTCCTCCGTCCGCGCGCCTTTCCATTCTTATGATGACGATGCAAAAAAAGCGGGATGATACGCAGGAAGAAGGCCCGTGAATTTTTATTTTATGCTTGACGGTCAGTGATCTCTGTGATAAAATTGTGATATAGTATTGAACCAAAGGGAGGAGAATATGAATTGCAAATACTGTAACGCGGAACTTGAAAAAGACGCCGTATACTGTCCGAAATGCGGAAAACGTATTGACGGAAAAAAGCGCTGCAATCATTGCGGGAGGGACATTAACGAAACATCCGTATATTGTACCTATTGCGGCGCGCGAACGGACGGAAAATCCGCTTGTCCGAAATGCGGAGAAGCCTTTACGGGGAATTTTTGCCCCAAATGCGGAACCCCCGCACAGGCGGAGATCCCCCATCCCGTTGCCGCCTCCCGCGACCGGGAGAAGACAATGCGTATCCTCGCCGCAACAAAACAGAGCGCGCTGTACGGAGCGCTGTGCATTTTGTTCATCTTTTCCTTTTTTATTACTTTTTCGCTCGTCACGACAGTAGAGGTCGTATCGTTGCGCACAGATATCAACAGTACCTCTTTTTATTTTCTGATCACGCAATTCCAGGAAATTTCTGATTTTCTCGCCGAAAAGTCGTATTATCCGGAAATGTCATTAGCACTGTATCTGGACGCGGGCATTTCCGCTGCCTGCATTGCTGCGATCATCATTATCTGTGCAACATACTTTGCGATCGGTACAACGGCATTTGTAAAAAGTATGCGTGCAAAAAAAGAAATTGCCATGAGCAAATACGTGCTTATGCCCGCCCTTTTGACCCTGGCACTTACTTTGTTTTTATATTCCTTCGCTTCCCTCTCTATTGCGCAAGAGGGTGCAAAAGCTAAACTGACGCTCGGCGCAACGACGATCGTAAACATTGTGCTCGTTTCAATTGCATTTGCTACCGCGGCAATTTTGCAAATAATCATCGATACAAAGAAACATAAAAAAACCATTCTCAATTATGTGCTGAACGCAGCGGGAATGTTGCTTGCCGTTCTTTTCATCGCCACACTTACCACAAATCTTCTCAGCGTCGACTCGAGGTCAAACCAATTTTCTGTTTCCGGAAGTATGTCCGCTCCCCTGTTGCTCATCGGGCTTCTCGCCGAAATGGGAACCATCGATAACCCCGCCACCATGGAAGTCCTGATTGGAATGATTACAAACTCGACCATCATTTTTATCTTGTTTATACTGACATTTGCCGCAGGAACGCTTGCATTGATTGCCTTTGCCAAAGGAGCCTTGAACAACAAATCGACCCCGCGTATCCTTTCCTGTGTTTTTTCCGCAGTTTCGGCAGCGTTGTCCATTGCCTACCTTATAATGAGCATTATTTTCTGCACGGAGAACCTTGCAGGCGCCGCAACGGTGGGAGCCTCCCCCATATGCGCTATCATCTTCTCCATCTTTGCACTGACTTTGTCTATCGTAAATTGCATTCTTCTCCGCAACAGAGACGAACAAGGATCTGTTGTCAGCTCGTTCCAGTCAGATCCTCCCGCGCAAAACGCGGAATAAAAGTTCAGCATAGCCGCCATACGCGGCAATGCAACAAGTTAAAGCCACAAATTGATGCAAAGCGCCCCAAAAGTTAGAAAACTTTTGGGGCGCTTTGCAATAGCAAAAAATTTTACAAACTGAAACGCCATAAAAAAAGCCGACTGTTTTAAAAACAGTCGGCTTTTTTAAATTGAACCATGTAACTAAATTAAGTTTGCAACACCAAGCCCTGTAAGCTGCCCCAAAGCATTGCCCAGCGAACTTGCCTCCGCAGGGCCTGCCAAAACAGGAATGCCCAGTTCTTTTTCAATTTTCTGATTCAGATATACATTGTTGGATCCGCCGCCCAAAATCTGCAGCCGGCTGTATTTTCTGCCCGTGATTTTTTTTAACTCCTCATAGGCTTTCCGATACTCTTTTGCCATGCTTTCGTACACGCATTCGGCGATTTCTCCGACCGTCGCCAGATCTTTGCCCTGTCTTTCAAGGACATACTGTCTTACCTTTGTCGCCATCTTTCCGGGCGCAAAGAAAATTTTATCGTTCAGGTCGATACAGGCTCCGGATTGTACGGATTTTTCCGCAAGACTTACAATTTGCGGATAATCGAGCGATATGCCCTTTTCCGCCCACTCGCGGCGGCATTCCTGAATGACCCACATCCCCATGATGTTGCGAAGGAAGCGAACCTTTCCATTGCCGCCCAATTCGTTTGTATAGTTCGAGCAAAACGCCTGCTCTGAAAGAATGGGAGCATCCGCCGTCGTTCCGAAAAGAGACCACGTTCCGCTGCTTAAATACAAGGGATCTTTCTTCTCTTTACAACAAAGCACCGCACAGGCGGTATCGTGCCCGGGAGTAAGAAAGACCGGCGGCGCATACGAAATTCCCGCAAGCTTTTGGGAGGAGCCGTTGAGATTCCCCAGTTTGGCAAAAGCAGGCCGCACCTCGGGAAAGACGCTTGCAGGTACACCTGCATCCCGCAAAAACGCCGCATCGAATACACCGTTCGCAAAGAATCCGCTGGTGGATGCAATGGTCGGTTCGGTGACGGCAACTCCCGTCAGAAGATACCCGAAAAGCTGCGGCATAAATAGCAGATGCCGAACCTTTGACCAGTCGAAATTCTCCTCTTTGCGTGCCAGAAGCTGGTAGGTAGTATTGAAATCGTTGACAGAAATGCCTGCAATGTCAAAAAACCGCCTGTCCTTGTCCGCATATTTCAGACGCATACGCGCATTGGCAGGATCGCGGTAATGGCGCGGATTTTCCAAAATTTTTCCGTCTTGTCCGATCAACCCGAAATCCACGCCCCAGGTGTCTATTCCGATACTGTCTATTCCGAACGCTTCATCTGCCAGGCGGATAGCTTTACAGATCTCTTCGTATATCCGTGCGACATTCCAGACGAGATGTCCGCCCTCCTCTTCGGCACCGTTGGCAAAACGATGCACAACCGTTTCGCGCATATCCTCACCGTCATAGGTATAGACGATTCCCCGACCCGAACTTGCGCCCAGATCGATCGCCAGTACGTTATAAATTTTTTTCATCCTATCACCAGCCGTTGAAAACAGCATCGATCTCGTCGATCTCTTTTTGACAGATGGGCCTGATCTTTGCCACCGAATTTGCAAGGAGCACCGAGCGTGCGGAATAATCGAGCACCTCCATCCTGTCAAACGCTTTGGTGGCATTTTTGCCGATCGAGATCGCGCACTCGTTGTCTATAACGACAACGGGCGTTTTTTTGGAGAGCGTGCCCGCAATTTGCGAAAGATCCGCCACGGCGGTATAAGGCAGGCGTACCACATCTTTGAGCATAATATAGCTTTCGGGGATAAGGCGCGCGTCCATCAGTTTGTTTGCGACCGCAAAACCCATCGCCGCCGCAGGCATAGACAAAAATACCGCGTTTGCTTCCGGATTTTTTTCAAAAATTTCCCCTATCAGCTGTACATATGCGCAGCTGTCCTTCTTTGACAGACAACCATTTTCGCACTTGACAACGTCTTTTTCCGAAACATCTTCGGGCGACACGTCCGCAGAATTGAACAAAAATCCTTCTCCGTCGCGCAGAGCAAACGTGCCCCAGCCCCCGCCGACGAGTTGCCCTTTATAGGCACGCTTTATAAACGTAACGATTTCCCGGCTTTTTGACGCGTCGCACGGCAAAGGCCGGATCTCATATTCTGTCCGGGGCAGTGCGATAGGATTTTCGATCATCTTTGCGCCGCCGAGTCCCGATGCGTGGAAAAGCGTACGGCACAAATAATCCAGCGTTTCATATTTTACCAATGCTTTGGCCATATCGGGAGCCCCCACCGTTGCTCCATGGTTATCCATCATGACTGTACGATAGCCGTCTTTAAAGCCACTCATCACAATGTCGCCCAACCGCAAACTTCCC
This sequence comes from uncultured Bacillota bacterium, assembly GCA_949292885.1. GTDB lineage: Bacteria > Bacillota > Clostridia > Christensenellales > Borkfalkiaceae > Borkfalkia. The sequence continues at coordinate 16,456 of CASFBD010000015.1, read as the reverse complement.
GGAAGCGCATATTTTGTGGTGACGATTTTCCCCAACGCGTCCGCGTAAACCCTTGCGCATCGGGGATCGGGCGCAATATTCATGCAGGCATAAGCGACTGCCGCAGGAGCGTGCGCGTGCACGACCGCCTTGATGTCGGGACACGCCTTATAAATATTGGAATGAAAAGGCAGTTCCATCGAGGGGGCGTGCCTGCCGATCTTTGTGCCGTCAGGCAGAACCTCCACAATGTCGTCGATGGTAAGCGTACCCTTATCGATTCCGCTGGGCGTGATGAAGATGTGTCCGCGCTCGTCCATGGCGGAAATATTTCCTCCGGACGTCGTTGTAAGCGCATTGGAATACACACGCCGCATGGCTTCCAGAACCTGTTCTTTGACCGTAAGTGTACGTATATCCATTATTTGTACAGTTCCTTATAATTTGCGCAAGCCCTGTAATCGGCGGCTTCGAGGTCTTTCGTGCCGAACGCACACCAGCTGTGAGGACGATAGATGTCCTTGTCGTCGATGTTGTGCAGCGACACGGGGATGCGGAACATACTGGCAAGGGTAATGAGATCTTTACCGATATGTCCGTATACGAACGCACCGTGATTGGCGCCCCAGTTTGCCATCACGTTGTACACGCAGGAGAACGCGTTTGTGTCGTTCAGGCGAGGAACAAACCACGTAGAAGGCCAGGTGGGGTCTGTGCGATCGAGCAATGTTTTATTGACTTTTTCGGGGAGTTCCACCGTCCAACCCTCGGCGATCTGCATGGTGTAGCCGATACCGTCCACCATATTCACGCGCACGAGCGTGACGGGCATTTCCCCTTGCGTCGAAAAGGTGCTGGAAAATCCGCCGCCGCGGAAATAGCCGCGGTTTGCAGGCGAAAACTGAGTGGAGTCCAGCATGGCATCAATATCCTTATCGGTGACATTCCACCACTCTTTCATTACGGAGCTTCCGTCCTTATCCTTGCAGGCGCCCGTTCCGTCAAGTGCCGCCGCACCGCTGTTGATGAGGTGCATGAACCCGTTGGCAGCTTTCCCGGTCGGCTTCCAGCCCGTAACGCGCTTGACAGATTCGGGAGACCAGAACGTGCGCACGTCCGCAAAAACACTGGCACGTCCCGTCAGAAGATTTCCAAAAAGCATGGCGAGCCCGTTGCAGTTATCACTTTCCGTTGCGAGAAGGATGGGCTGCTTTTTACCGTTCCAATCAAACGTGGAATTGAGAATAGCCTCGGCAAAGTCGCCGTTGGGCTTATAGTCTGTCCACATTCTCTGCCCCTGGAAGCCTGCAAGAATGGCGTTTCTGCCCAGCGCCTCTTCATGCCAGCCGATGTCGTTCAGCTTTTCGTTGCCGAGCATGATGTCCTTGATGATCAGCGTCATCTTGGCGACAAACTCCCACTGTTTGTCCAGCTCTTCGCGGGTGAAATATTTCTGACCCCAGATGTCACCGTTATGGTCTTTGCCCTCTTTGCATTTTGCTTTGATCCAGGCAAGTTCCTTTTTGTACTCCTCTTTGTCGTAAATTTCCAGATCGATACGGCGCAGAATTTCCGTCATATCCACCCATTCCGCGCGGATACCGAAATATTTCTGCATCATGTTTGCGTCAAGGAAGGACCCGCCGATACCCATTGCCACCGAGCCGATAGAGACATACGCCTTGTTCCTGATCTGCCCCACCGCCAGCGCACAGCGGGCAAAGCGCAGGATCTTTTCCTCTACGTCAGGCGTAATGCCGCTCATACCCACGTCCTGCACGTCCTGCCCGTAAATGGCAAAGGCGGGAAGTCCGCGCTGCGCGTGCGCCGCCATGCAGGCGGCAAGATACACCGCACCGGGGCGTTCCGTCCCGTTAAAGCCCCATACCGCTTTGGTCGTAAGCGGGTCGAGATCCATCGTCTCACTGCCATAGCACCAGCAGGGCGTGACCGTAAGCGTTGCCGTCACGTTCTGTTCCCGGAAATAAGCCGCACACACCGCCGCTTCTTTGCCGCCGCCGATGGTGCAGGGCGAAATGACAACTTCCGCAGGCGTGCCGTCCGCGTAAAATACATTTTCCTCGATCAGTTTTTTGGCGTCTTTCGCCATCTGCATGGTCTGTTCTTCCAATCCTTCTCTGATCCCGCCCCATCTTCCGTCGATGGTAGGACGAATACCGATTTTCGCTTTCATTGTATCACTCCTTTTTTCAAAATTATATTTGCATAGATCGCGCCTTCTCCCGTCGCAACGATCGCATACGCTTTTTTTGCACGTTCGTAAAAGGCAAACCGCTCTTCAAATCCCATCCTGACGTTGGGATCCTTTGCCTCGGCGATCTTTTTATACCTTGCCCAGATGTCCGGTTTAACGTCGTCGCCCGGAACCACCTGCATCAACACAAAATTTTCCTTAGCATAGGTATCCAGCGGAATAACGGACAAAATCGCTTCCAGCATCTTTTCTCCGCCATGCCCGTCCGCCCGAACCACCCTCTGCCCGCAACTTTCTGCAGGGAAATTCCCGTCGGCAATGACAAGTTCATCGCCGTGCCCCATTTCGCAGAGAATTTTTAAAAGTTCGGGAGAAAGCTCCTTCGGAATATTTTTCAGCATATGAATCTCCTGTTTTTGTAACATCATATCATTTTATAAGAATCTTTACAATACCCACGTTTGCCAAAAAAAAATAGCAAAAAAATTAAATATTTTCAGATGAAACATGGATTTTATTTAAAACGTATGATATAATTTTTCCATGAAACAAGTACATCGACAAAACACAGAAGTGCGCAAGCATTATACTGCCAATAAAAACAGCACAGGCTGCGGAAATGCAAAACTCCTCTATGCGGGTGAATTAAAAAAAACAGCCAACTGGAAAGAAGAAATGCATTCCCATGATTTTTGTGAAATTGTTTACGTAAAATCAGGAACAGGTTTTTTACATACAAACCATAACCGCCTTATGATCCACGAGGGCGATCTGCTTGTATATTCTCCCAATTTTGTCCATAGTGAATCATCGCTGGAAAAAGAAGAACTCTCTCTTTACTTTTGCGGGATCGATGATTTTCATTTGAAAGACAAAGAAAAAAATACAATTTTTACGGATGATAATCCCATCTTAAAAACCAACGATCTGAAAAATACTTTTGAAATGTATTTTTCTTTACTGATCCAAGAGTTACAGATAAAATCCTTTTATCACGATGAAATTTCACGCTCTCTTGTCAAAATCATACTCAATTTGATCTTGCGTCTTCTTGCCCAAAAAGACGAAGAGAATTTCAAAACAAACGAATTTTATCTGTGCGCCAGAAAGTTCATTGATGAGAATTTTCAAAAGATAGAAAGCATTGAAGATATTTGCAAATCGGTTTATATTTCCCGCTATTATCTGACACACCTGTTCAAAGAATACAGCGGGATCTCCCCTGTCCAATATATCATTTCCAAACGCATGGAAAAAGCAAAACAGCTTCTTTGCGACACTTCCCTTTCCGTACATGAAATAGCCGAACTGACCGGTTATACGGAAGAGACCTCGTTTTTGAGAACCTTCAAAAAAACCGAGAATATGACGCCCAGTGAATTCCGAAAGAAAACAAAAAAGTAATTTCTTTTGCCTGTCAACTCTTACCAATCAAAAAGCCGACTGTTTTTTCAAACGTCGGCTTTTCCTTTTTTACTTGACATTCCGTACATCCCGGAAACAGGCTGACATACAAGGTCAGCCACGGCGCAACGGATTCCGAAAGATCTCGCAAACAAATTCACTTTACACTCAACAGATACTCACAGATCAGATTTGCAAGCACTTCCTGACCTTTTCCGTTCAGGTGCAATCCGTCTGTAAATAATTTTTTCCCTTCCTGAAACGGATCGAGCGCCTTTTCCCCGAAAAGATCTAAAAAATGAAGGTTGTGGTTTTGAGCTGTCCTGTGAATGATCTCCACAAACGTATCCAAATATTTTGCACCATTCAAAAAGCTTAACTTTTTGCCGTTTTTTAATTTCAGCCGACACTACGCCCCGACAAAAAACCGTACCTCAAAAACAACCGAAAATCAATCATTGTATCACAGCAATACATCTGTTTTTTTCGGAAACAATTCCAAATTTATAAACCTGCCATACGGGCAGTATAAATACTTCGTATCTGATCGATCTGCTCCGTGTATTCAAAATCTTTGTGATAGACAATATTGATCTCTCTGACAATGCTCAGATTTTCAATAGGCACAACGACAAGTTTTCCTTTCTTGATCTCCTGCGTGCATACGCTGTGCGACAAAACGGAACTCCCGAACCCGTTTGCCACAAGCGACTTGATGGTTGCTATGTTGTCTACTTCCATGATCACGTTATAATTCAAAATATTATCGTTGAGACTTTCCAGGCACGCCTCAAAAAGTTCGCGCGTACTGCTCCCCTTTGTGCGCAGGATCAGGCTCTGCTCCCTGAGCTTGCTCATGCTGATCATGCTTTTATTGGCAAGCGGATCATTTTTTCCGACAACATACACGAGATAATCCGTAGAAAGCAGGATCCTGTTAAACTGATTATCAAGACTGGCGTTTCCGTTTACGATGATCAGATCCACTTCGTAAAGTTTGAGTTTTGTATAAAGATTTTTTATAGTATCAGAAATAATTTTTATATGAGTTCCCTTATTTCTGGTACAAAATTCTGCCAGAATTTCGGAAACGATACTGAATTCGATTGTCTGCGTAACGCCGATCACAAGTTTGCGGGACTGACTTTTCTCACTTCTGAGCTCTTCCTGCATACTGTGATACAAATTGGCAATGCGATTGGCATATTTAAACGCAATTTCCCCTGTATTCGTAAGAATGATACCTTTTTCCGAACGTACATATAATTTTGTGCCAAGCTCCTCCTCCAATGCGCGGATTTGCTGGCTGACGGCAGGTTGTGTAAGATTCAGTTTTTTTGCAGCCACAGAGAAGCTTCCGGACTCGGCCATTTCCAAAAATGTATACAATTTATTATTTAACATTTCCGCCCCTACCTTGTTTTATAAGCAGTTTTTATATCTTATTAGAAAATTGTTATTTGACATTATATGTTTTTGCTTTATAATCATATTATAATACCTGAAATGTATTCTGTCAATATGCAAAAATAGATTACGGAGACAGGTGGGAAAATGATTGATGAATTGATTTATCTTCTGCGCATTGTATTTGCCGTAGTTCTCGGCTTTGCAATCGGCTTTGAAAGGAAGTTGCGTTTCAAAGAAGCCGGGATCCGCACCCATACCATTGTAAGCGGCGGGTCTGCGCTGATCATGATCGTATCAAAGTACGCCTTTTCGGACACGGCGGAGTTTGATTCTTCGCGCGTTGCAGCCCAAATTGTTTCCGGCATCGGGTTTCTGGGTGCCGGCATTATCATCTACCGCAAGCAAGTTGTACACGGGCTTACAACGGCGGCCGGCGTATGGGCAACTTCCGGCGTCGGCATGGCCGCAGGAGGAGGATTGTATATTGTTGCGGCGGGCGCAACAGTAATACTCATTGCCATTCAATGTATTCTGCACCTGCGCTGCAAGTTATTTTCCACCAAAAAATACGTGCGTCTGAAAATTGTGTTTGAGGATCCCCTCAGCCAAAACGCAAACAAAGTTACGGAACTTTTCGGCGTGGAAAGGTTTAACAAACTCCATGTTGAACGAAAAGGCGGCAACATTCTCTGCACTGGAACCGTTACAACAGACAAAGAACTACCGGCCAGCAAACTGAGCACTATTTTATGTGAAAACAACTACATTTGTGAAATTGAGCGCTGTGACGATGAATGATGAAATTGTAATAAAATTGTAAAAATTTTTTTGAAATGCTATTGAAATTTCCCAAATCGCGTGTTAAAATATGATCAATAAGAGATCAGATTTATAATTTAGCTAAAAAGGGTACCCTTTTTCTCTCCGCAGGAGAGAAAAAGCGAGGCCGGTCCGCAAGTTGCTCCTACGGTCAAGAAAAAAGCGCCTTTTGTCTTTACGCGAAACGGGGAAAACAGGAGAACAAATGATACTTGGACAAAATTTTCGATGCGGATTTTACGATATTGCTCCCGCAGAACGCATGGACGCTATACGCAGAGCGGGATTTGACGCCGTCATGTTCTGGTGGGGAAACGATTTTGATTCCACCGACGGGGACAAACATCTGAGGATGCGGCTTGCCATAAAAAACAGGCTGAAAGTAAACACTCTTCATTTTCCCTCCACCTTTGCGGACAGGCTGTGGCGGAAAGAATTTTGCGAACAATACGCAGACGAGATCATCGATGCCCTGCGCGATTGTGCAAAATACGGTGTTGAAAATTTGGTTCTGCACACAACGAAGAAACTGATCACGCCCCCTTTCAACGAGGACGGTTTAAACGCAATCGGCCGAGCAACCGTTGAGGCAGAGAAACTGGGCGTCAACATTGCCTTGGAAAATACGAGATTTCCCGCGTACAATGCCTATATTTATGACAACATCCGATCTTCCAGACTGACACTTTGTTACGATACCGGACACGAGCATTGTTACACCAAAGACAAAAACATTTTAAATATGTTTGGGGACAAGCTTTCCACGACGCACATTCACGACAACAACGGGTCAAGCGACCAACACCATCTGATAGGCGAGGGCAACATCGATTTTGTTCCTATTTTCAAAAGATTAAGGGAAATGGGCGTGAAATATTATAATCTCGAATCCTATTGCGACGAACAAAGCCGCTATTACAAAAAATGTACTCTCAGCGAATTTCTGGCGTTTTCTTACAAAACTCTTACGGGTTTTTTAACTGATTCGGCCCGCGTTTTCTCATTGCGCGGTTGAATAAAAACTATATGTAAGGAGAAGATGTTATGAGAAAACTGTTATCTGTTCTGCTCGCCGGTGCTTTTATGATCAGCGCAGCAGGCGCCCTGTCCGCATGCAGGAACAATGGAGAAGCATCCGGCATTGCAGACAAAGTGGAAGCCGCGGCGACCATGACCGAAGACGAACTCATTGCTGAAGCTGCAAAAGAAACCGGAAAATTTGTCGCCTACGGAAATTCCTCGCGTATCGTCGATGCGATGGAAGGTTTTGTTGCAAAATACGGCACAAAGCTCAATCTGTCGTCCAATAACGCTACAGCCACAAAACAAACCGATACCGAAATCTTTACCCTGATCGATACAGAATCCAAGGCAAGCAGCAACGCACAGAATGCGTCCATGGTACTCATTCAGGACAGCGCTTCCCTCGATCTGTACAGGACAAGCACCGATTTGTTCTATAACTATGTCCCCTCCTCTCTGGGCAGCAACATTTCCGATGCAGACAAAGTGCCTTTGGCGCAGCAATACATCAACAAGCTGTTTATGTGGAACACGCAAGGCAGCGAAGTCCCCGAATTTTCCAACGTTTGGGAACTGACGGATGCCTCCTATAAGGATAAGATCTTCTTCAAGAGTCCTAAGAGCGAACAGGTCAACATGAACTTCCTGATCATGCTGACAGGCGAAGAATGGTCCGGAAAGCTGGAAGACGCTTATCTCGCGCTCAACGACAACGTTGCGGCAACCGACGTAGGCGAAGGCAAAAAATACGAAAACTACGGCTATAAGTGGATCACCGAGTTCATAGCAAACTGCAATTTCAGCATCAACAGTGACACGACGATAGCACAGAGCCTTTCCAAGCCTGAAAACGAGGGACGCATGGGCTTGTTTGTTCTTTCCAAACTGCGCGACGAATCCGTCATTACCGAAAATCTGCAGGTTGCGGCATGGAAAGAAGGGTCCGACAACAAATACGTCAAGATCGAACCGTTTGCCGGATTTATGTATGCACTGTATGCACAGCTCGCCTCCTACGGTCCCCGCCCCTACACCGCCATGCTGTTTATCAATTATCTGATGACAGACGAAGGGTTTGAACCTTGGGCTTCCCTGGGCGGATATTCTTCCAACTCTTCTATCCCCGTGACTGAAGGCGACAGCGAACTTTCTTTCTGGCGCGACAACCTTGTCTTTGAAGACGGAAAGTACATCATCAGCGTCAAGACAAAAGTAGAAGACTACATCAACGGTCTGCTTAAATAAGGCTTAAACAACTTATCCGAATGACAGCGGGGAGGCGGCGTCAGCCTGCCTCCCCGTTCGGATTTTTTTTAGGAGGCGCCAATGAAAAAAAAGATAGACAATGCAGTCGAAGAAAATGCCCCCATCAGTAAAAAAAGAAAGTTTTTTAACCATGTAAAGCGTTTTCTCTCAAACCCCGCAAACATAATTCTTGTTGTTTTTCTTATCATCCTTGTCTTTATGATCTTCTACCCGCTGTTTACGCTGATCCTGAGCACCTTTCAGGTAAGCAGTATCACGGAAACCCTCTTCGGGGTAAAGTACGGAGAACTGACAGGACTTTGGTGGTACAGAATGTTTGCATCCGATATGAGTTCCACTTATTTCTGGATGCCCCTTCTCAATTCCATACTCATGTCCCTTCTTGCAAGCGTCATCGCTATTCTTTACGGCGGCGTTGTCGCTTTCTTTATTACCAGAACCAACATGAAAGGGAAAAGATTTATTTCTGCCATCTTCGTGTTCCCCTACATCATGCCCAGCTGGACGCTGGCAACATTCTGGCAGAACTTCTGGCAGAACCCTTCCATCGGAACGGGTACCGGCGGAATGCTGTATAACCTGACAGGAATTTCCGTTCCTTCTTCTTTTGTTTACGGACTTGTCCCCTGCGCGATCGTGCTCGGCTTGCACTACGCGCCCTTCGCTTATATCCTGATCGGCGGCATCCTGCGCAACATGGATGCTAACCTGGAAGAAGCGGCAACCATCCTCAAAGCTTCCCGGGCAAAGATCATTTACCGCATTACGCTGCCCATCGTCCTGCCCGCGCTCGTATCCACCTTCCTTTTGGTATTTGCCAGCTCCATGAGCTCGTATGCAGTGCCGAAATACATCGGCGGAGACATGACGGTTCTGACAACGTACATGAAAAACTTCCTCAACAACGGATACTACGGGCAGGGTTACATCATGGCGCTTGTCATGATCGTGCTCGGAGTCGCGATCCTCGCGGCTAACCAATACATCACCGGAAAACGTAAATCCTTTACCACCGTTTCGGGTAAATCGGGACAGGTTTCCTACATCAATCTGCACAAGGCAAACTATGTTGTTGCAGCCATTCTGACCATTCTCAGCCTGTTCTGTGCCGTTCTGCCACTGATCACCTTTGCACTTGAATCCTGCTGCGTCATTCCGGGCGATTACTCCACTCTCACTCTTGAGTACTGGATCTCCAGAGAACAGGTGGGCACCGGAAACGGACTGGTCGGCATCCTGTTTGAAAAACAAGTCTGGCGCGCCTTCGGAAACAGCATCCTTCTGGCATTCCTGTGCGCTATCATTGCAGGAAGCAGCGGCGTCCTGATCGGTTATGCCGTTGCACGCAAGCGCGCGACGCGCATGGCAAGAGCGGTGGACAGCCTTGCCTTCCTGCCCTACCTGATGCCTTCGATGGCGTTGGGCGCAGCGTTCCTGACCATGGCATTCACTTTCGGATTGGCAAAGTCGTTTATCGTGCTTGTGCTGGTCGGCTCGCTCAAATATCTGCCGTTTGCTTCCAGAAGCGGAATCAACGCTATGCTTCAGCTTTCCGGAGAAATAGAAGAAGCGGCGATCATTGTCGGCGTTCCCTGGTGGAAGAGAATGATCCGCGTCATTTTCCCCATCCAGAAATCCACATTTATTTCCGGATATCTGCTCCCCTTCACGTCGTGTATGCGCGAGCTGTCCCTGTTCGTCCTGCTTTCCGCAGGTTCCACGACTTTGCTTGCAACCCTGCTGGACAACTGGTCGCAGTGGTGGCCCCAGTCGGCGAACGCACTCAACCTGCTCATCATCGTTACCGTGCTCGTCATCAACTTTGCGGTCAATAAACTTACGGGCGCTTCCATTGATAAAGGCGTAGGAGGTTAATCAAGATGCCTGAAATTATTCTTAAAAACGTTACAAAACGCTGGGGAGATTTCTTTGGCGTAAAAGATCTGACTATGACCATTGAAGACAGGGCGTTTATTACCCTGCTCGGGCCTTCCGGCTGCGGAAAAACGACTACCTTACGCATGATCGCAGGCCTGGAAACTCCTACCTCCGGCTTTATTTCCATTGACGGAGTACCCGTTTTCGATTCCGAGCGCGGAATCAACGTCCCGCCGCAAAAACGCGACATCGGCTTCCTGTTCCAAAACTACGCACTGTGGCCGCACATGACCGTGTACAAAAATATCTCTTTCGGGCTGGAAAACCTGCGCTGGAAAAAACCTGACATCGAAGCACGCGTTGACGAACTGTGCAAAATGCTTAAAATCGAACAGTTCAAACAGAGATACCCTTCCGAACTTTCCGGCGGACAACAGCAACGCGTGGCAATCGCCCGTACGCTTGCCCCCAAGCCCAAAGTACTGTTCATGGATGAACCGCTTTCCAACCTGGACGCAAAACTCCGCCTGGAAATGCGCACGGAGTTAAAACGTCTGCACGTGGATACGGACAGCACATTTGTCTATGTCACGCACGATCAGTTGGAAGCTATGACTCTTGCTACAAAGATCTGCCTGATGGAAACGGGTGTGATGCAGCAATACGATCCGCCGCTGATCACTTACAGCCGCCCGAACAACTTGTTCGTTGCAGATTTTGTAGGAAATCCGACCATGAATTTCCTCGATGCTCATGCGCAGCAAGTCGCTCCCCGCAAAGTCAAACTTGATATTTACGGGTTGCAAGCGGTACTGGAATGCGATGAGGACGTTACCGTTCCGGAAGCGGAAGGGACCAATGTAGTTGTCGGGATCCGTCCTGAATTTATTGACGTCAACGAACAAGGCAAGGGAATCGAAGGAAAAGTTTATTCCACTCTCCCCTCCGGTATGGAAACGACCGTCAAAATTGATTACGCCGGACAGCTTCTCACGTCCGTGGAATTCGGAGGCGTGGATTTTAAAGTCAATCAAACAATTCATTTCTCCTTCCGCGGCAAAGACATTCTTTTGTTCGACAAAGAATCCAGAAACAGGATCGGCGTCGGCGAATTGAAAATCTGAACCCTGTTAAAATGCTTGCATTTCATACAAATCTCCCTGAAAAAATGTTTGTTTTGCAACTCTGTTTCAGCGCTGATCTGTATGATCACATCTTTTTTCAAGTGTTGCACTTAACAATATATTTTACCCTGCATTCAAAAAGAGCGCGGCAAAAAGCCGCGCTCTTTATATTTTTAATTGATCGCCGTATTCTGCGCCGTACAGCCGAGACTGATCAGCAGTGCGCCGTCTACACGGCGCATGGTGGACACGGGAAGAACGCCGATGCGCTCTTTTAATCTCCGCTTGTCGAGCGTGCGGATCTGTTCGAGAAGGATGACAGAATCGCGCTGCAGCCCGAACGTCTTGCCGGAAATTTCAATGTGCGTGGGCAGCTTTGCCTTTGTAAGCTTACTCGTCACTGCCGCCGCTATGACGGTGGGCGAATACTTGTTGCCTACGTCGTTTTGTACCACCAACACGGGACGGACTCCGCCCTGTTCACTGCCGACAACGGGACTCAGGTCCGCGTAATACAGTTCCCCCCTATGAATTTCCATGCTCGCGACCTCGCTTTGTCTTTCGGAATACCCCTCCCCTGTCAGTATATGTAAGAAGAATGGGTTTCCGTCACATAGTATTGCCGCGAAGTCCTTTCTTTATACCTGCAAAGACAAGATCGCCTGCGGAAGTTTATCCGTCACATCCGAACCGATCACGGAATACTCGCCCTTTTCGCGAGCGGCATACAAACCCGCCCTGCCGAGAAGAAATGCCCCGCACGCAGCCGCCTGCAAGGGCTGAATGCCGCGCGCCGCGATCGCCGCGATGATGCCGGACAGGACGTCGCCGCTCCCGCCCTTGGCAAGCGCGGGAGTCCCTTCCGTATTGAGCAAAGTCGTTTCCCCGTCAGTAATAACAGTGGTATTCCCTTTCAAAAGCACCGTACAGCCGTACTGCTTTGCGAACGATTGTGCGAGGCTGATCCCGTTTTCCAGCACGTCGTAAAAATCGCTGTCCGAAAGGCGGGAAAATTCCTTGGGATGAGGGGTAACGATTACCTTGCAAGCTGCATTTTCCAGTGCCTGCACCCCAAACGCCGCAAGTGAATTGATGCCGTCCGCATCTACCAGCAAAGTCCCTTTATACTCGCGCAGCAAAAAACAGAGGATATCGTATACGCCACGCGAAACGCCACACCCCATACCGACGGCAATACAATCCGCACCCGCGGTCAGGGAACGCAAAAAAGATTCGTCAAAGCGCAAAACGCCCTTTTCTGAAGGCGCGCGGGTAAGGATCGCCTCCGGGAATTTTCCGATGCAGGCGGAAAACAGCTCTTCGGGCAGAGCAAGGCAGGTATAGCCGCACCCTGCGCGCAGCGCCGCACCGGCAGACAAAAGAGGGGCACCGGAATAGCGCAGACTGCCCGCAAGAATGACCGCTTTGCCGAAATTGCCCTTGTTGCTGTTTTTTTTGCGGGGCGGAAACAACGGCGCAAAATCCTGCGCCTGTGTGCGCCAGATATGGCATTCTTCCGCGGAGATCCCGATGTCCTTTCGCACGATTTTTCCGCATACGTCCGCACCGTTTGCGAGCAAAAGCCCCGTTTTCAGTTCTCCCACGGCGACGGTGACGTCCGCACGGACAGACAGCGCGCAAAGTCCCGAATCGCCGCTGAGACCGCTGGGAATGTCCGCCGAAACCACTTTTGCGCGGCTGCGGTTGATGTTCCTGATCGCCTCCGCAAAAACGCCCTGCGGCTCGCCGTGAAACCCCGTGCCGAAGATGGCATCGATCACAACGTCGGCGTCCCCTGCAAACGTCTGCACCGTTTTGCCGACGTATTTTTCACGCTGAACGGCGCAGTCGGGAGACAGTTCATCCGCAATGGAAAGCACGCTCACGTCATATCCCTTTTCCAGCAAAAGCCTCGCCGCACACCAACCGTCACCGCCGTTGTTGCCTCCGCCGCACACGGCGAGCACCCTGTTTCCTCCGCATTCTTTGAGCAGTTTTTCCGTTTCCTCGGCGATCGCCGCGCCCGCACGTTCCATCAATTCCTGCGAAGGAACACCCAACGTGCGGATGGTGTATTCATCTGCGGCGCGCATCTGCGCGCAAGTGAGCACCTTTTCCATGTTTTCCCCTTTTCAATCTTCCTCATCCGCGCCCAGCGAAGCGAGCGCATCTTTTGCCGTTTCGTAATCGAACCCCTTAGAAAGCAGGTTGCGGAATGCCTTGGACAGGTTTTCCCGCGTAAACTCCTTGTTCTTCATATACTTGCGCACCGCTTTTTCGGCGGCATCCGCTTCGCCCGTGCGTTCGGAAAGAGCCGCATCAATGTCCTCTTCCTGCGCGCCGCGCTTTTTCAGTTCCTGCGCGATGCGCAGCGAACCGTAATTTTTGCCCGCCGTTTCCACAAAAAGTGTACAGTATTCCCTGTCGTCCACAAACCTGTATTCACGCAGTTTTTCCAGCACGTAGTCGCACACGGCGTCCGCATACCCCTTCTTTTTGAGAAAATCACGCATCTGACGCTGCGTTTTCATTGACGCGGAAAGATGGGTGATCGCCTTGTCCAGCGCCTGCGATTTTTCGTTTTCAAACTGGATCTCGTCCAGCTTTGCGCAATCGATCTGCATCCCCTCTTTCAGGCGGCAACGGATGGCCGTTTCCAGCATCATGCCGCAATAAAACCTGCCGTCCACATAAACGCTGACGCGCTCTTTGTCCTTTTTCTGTTGTACGATCGACGTGATTTCTGACATACGTACCCCCGTTTTGTGAAAATTCCGCACCCTGACGGGTGCGGAAAAAAGAACGTTATTCTTCCACTGCAAACTGGATCTTCTGGGAAAGGGACTGCGGATAAAATTCCGTAAGCTTTTCGCCCACGGCGCGCAGATAATTATCGCCTTTCGTATAAAACACAAGACGAACGGGATCGCGATTGCGCTCAAAGGAAAATTCAAAGCCGACGGTGGAATCGAGCACGCACAATTTCAAAGACTTGCGCACCATCCCTTCCATCCACAGGAAATCTTCCCCGTCTTCCTCTTCCTTTTGCAGGATGTCCGAAAACAGATCGGCGCGGGATTCAAACTCCGCCCAGAATTTTTTGATCGCCTTTTCGTTCGGCTTTTTTTTGAACAATTTATCGAAAAACATCAGAGTTTCACTACCCAACCGTATTTGTCTTCCAGTTTACCCGACTGAATGCCCGTGATGGTATCGTACAGCCATTTGGTGATCTTGCCCATTTCTCCGTTGTTGACGACGTAATCCTTGCCCTTGTATTCCATCATTCCGACAGGAGAAATGACAGCCGCGGTACCCGTACCGAACGCTTCGTCCAGCTTGCCTGCCTGCTGTGCAGCGATGACTTCGTCGATGGACACGCGGCGCTCGCTGACGCGGTAACCGTGCGCCTTGAGAAGTTCGATGCTGCTCTTGCGCGTGATACCGGGAAGAATAGAACCGACAAGCTCAGGCGTGACAACTTCCCCGTCGATAACGAAGAACATATTCATCGAGCCAACTTCTTCCACGTACTTCTTTTCGTTGGCGTCCAGCCAAAGAACCTGGTCAAAGCCTTTCTTTTCCGCCTCTTCTCCCGCTTTCAGGCTAACGGCATAGTTAGCGATGCACTTGGCTTCGCCCGTGCCGCCCACAGTTGCGCGGGTGTAATAGTCCTCCACCAACAGACGCGTGGGAGTAAGCCCGTGCGCATAATAACTGCCGACGGGCGAGAGAATGATGAAGAACAGGTACTCCGTTGCCGCATGCACGCCGAGCTGCACGTTCGTGGCGATGATAGACGGGCGGATGTACAGTGCCGTGCCGGGCGCGGTGGGAATCCAATCCTTTTCGATTTTCAGAAGTTCAAACAACCCGTCAAGGACGACTTTTTCGTCGATGAGCGGGATGCACATGCGCTCGGCGGAGCGGTTCATGCGTTTGAAGTTTTCTTCGGGGCGGAACACGCGCACTTCACCCTTTTCGTTACGGAAAGCTTTCAGTCCCTCGAAAATGCCCTGCGCGTAATGGAAAACCGTGGTAGCGAGGTCAAATTCAACGGGACCATACGGCTCTATCTGCATTTCCTGCCAAGCCCCGTTTTTATAGCGCATGGTCAGCATATAGTCGGTAAAGATCTTGCCGAACCCCAGCTTGCTCTCGTCGGCGGGTTTCGCCTTCAAATTTTTCGATTCGATAAATTTCATATGTTTACCCTTCTTTTACGCGGAGGGAGTCCCCCTTCGTTTTTTTCGTATTATATCACATTTACCCGCATTTGTAAATAATTTATAAATCGGATAATATAGATTGCGGCAATGCGATTTTCCGATCGCACTCAATATTTCAGATACCCGCAGAGTATATCGATGCTGTCCAGCCGCTCGCGCAGCTTTTTTACTTCACTTTCATGCTGTTCTCTCTTGGAATCTTCCACCGCCTGAAGTGCCTGCTTGTCGCGGTATTCCTGCCAAAATCTCCTGATCGCAAAACCGATCAGAAATAAAAGCACTGCAAGGTCAAAAATTATAAAAAGTCCGCCCGCCGCACTCAGTCCGGCGTTCCCCCCGGAATTTCCCAGAAGAGTGACCGCAACAAAAAGAAAAACAAAAAATACGATTCCGCCCGCAAAAAAGAGTACAGACTTCTTTTTCCTGTACTGCGACTCCTGCGGAGGCGGCAATGCCTTTTCCGTGGCTTTGATCGCCTGCACCGTGCGGCGGCGCTGTTCGCTCAGCTGGGAAACAAACCTTTCACCCAGCAGATGGCGCTCCTGCGCAGGCATCTCTGAAAATGCCTCTTCCACGTGATCTCTGACCGCGGAAAAACCGGAAAAGTCGGTCAGTTGCCGCGTTGCGGCGCAGACGATCCCCCAGTGCGCCTGCCAGCAGTCCCTCTCTTCAAGCACCTGCAAAAACTTCTCACGCGCGGCATTCCAGATCCCCGCTTCCAACAGCTTTTCCGCCTGTGCGAGGCCATCGCTCTCCGCGGGCGCGGTGCCTTCCTCCGGAACATTTTGTTCCGCCTGCAAAGGCTCTTCGCTTGGGGCAATTTCCTCTTTCGGAACGTACTCACCCGTTCGTGTCTGCGGCTTTGCGGCAGGACTTTCCGCCGGTACCTCTTCCGGCTCTCCCGGGCGGACCTCCTTTTCTGATGACTGCGTATCCGCAGCCTGTCCGTAAGCCTCGCGAGCGCGGGAAATGTCCACAAAAGACATACACGCAGGGCAAATATCCGAACGTACGCCCTCGTTTACCTCAAATTCGTTGCCGCACTTATAACAGCGGACTTTTACTTTTTTCATTTCTCTGTTTTCTCTGACAGCGGGAAAGGAAAGAGA
>CASFBD010000014.1 GCA_949292885.1 uncultured Bacillota bacterium | reverse complement strand
GATAAAGGACAGACGTGCGCGGCACGTGCGGTTTACTGCTGAGCCGCGCTTTTCTGTAGGAAAAAACTGACGGGCACAAGCGTTTGCTTGTGCCCGTCGGCGCAGATCTCAATATTTTTGTTTTCGCATTTTCCCGTCCTTTTTGTGGATGGAAATACTGCCTTCCTGGTTTTTGGCAAGCTGCTTTGCGTAGGCGATGGCCTCTGCTTGCGTGTCAAACAACTTGATCGCCTTTTTTCCTTCGGCAAATTTTACCTGCCATTTCCCGTCCGGGCGGGTGGCAATGTGGTAGTTGCGCGCAGCCGTCTTTTCGGCAGGCGGCGCGGTTTTCGTCTGTTTTTCCTGCATACTGAGTTTCCTTTTTTTCTAATTGTAACACAGAATTTGCCGTTTGGCAAGACCGTTTTGTTTTTTTAAGCAAAAAGTGCGGAGACTGTACAAATATTTGGAAAAATAGAACAGAAATTTTGTTTTTCCTTTGCAAAACGAAAATCTGTGTGTTATAATAATATCAATAGAGCGCTGTACGGGCGGACAAAAGGAAAAGGTATAGAATGGAAAAGAAAAAGATTGCGCTGATCGCGCACGACAACAAAAAACAGGAAATTGTTGAATGGGCTTGCCACAACAAACAGGTGCTTTCCGAATACTCTCTGTGCGGCACTGGGCATACGGCAAAATTGGTGGAAGAAGCTACGGGGCTGCCTGTTAAGGCATATCTTTCCGGACCGCTCGGGGGCGATCAGCAGATCGGCGCCAAAGTTGCGGAAGGGGAGATAGACGCCGTTGTCTTTTTTTGGGATCCGTTGCAGATGCAGCCGCATGATCCGGACGTGAAGGCGTTGCTGCGCATCGCGGTCGTGTACGATATTCCTATCGCTACAAATAAGGCAACTGCCGATTGTATAATCAAATAAATAAGGAGAAGAAAATGAACAGATTTGTACTCAACGAAACAAGTTACCATGGCGCGGGTTCCATTGCCGCCATCGCAACCGAAGCAAAGGCGCGCGGTTTTAAAAAAGCATTTGTTTGCTCGGACCCCGACCTTGTCAAATTCCATGTGACGGACAAAGTCCTCAAAGTACTTACCGACAACGGACTGGCATACGAATTGTATTCCAATATCAAACCTAACCCTACCATCGAAAACGTTCAGACGGGTGTCGCCGCTTTCAAGAAGAGTAAAGCGGATTACATCATCGCCATCGGCGGCGGTTCTTCCATGGATACGGCAAAGGCGATCGGCATCATCATTGCCAACCCCGAACATGAAGACGTGCGCAGCCTCGAAGGCGCCGTCCAGACCAAAAAGCCCTCCGTTCCCATCCTTGCTGTTCCCACCACGGCAGGCACGGCGGCGGAAGTTACCATTAACTACGTTATCACGGACGTGGAAAAGAACAGAAAGTTCGTCTGCGTCGATCCGCACGACATCCCCGTTGTGGCGATCGTCGATCCTGAAATGATGAGCACCATGCCCAAGGGGCTGACCGCCGCCACGGGTATGGACGCGCTCACGCACGCCATCGAAGGCTACATTACCAAGGGCGCGTGGGAACTTTCGGATATGTTCCACCTCAAAGCCATTGAAATTATTTCCCGTTCCCTGCGCGGTGCCGTTGCCAACACGCCTGAAGGCAGAGAGGGAATGGCGCTCGGCCAGTACGTCGCGGGCATGGGTTTCTCCAACGTCGGCCTGGGCATTGTTCACTCGATGGCGCACCCGCTCGGCGCACTGTATGATACGCCGCACGGCGTGGCAAACGCCATCATCCTGCCTACCGTCATGGAGTACAACGCTCCCGCTACGGGCGAAAAGTACCGCGAGATCGCGCGCGCCATGGGCGTGAAGGGCGTGGATGAAATGACGCAGGAAGAATACAGGAAGGCAGCCATCGACGCCGTCAAACAGCTTTCTCACGACGTGGGCATCCCCGCCGACCTGAAAAACATCGTCAAGGAAGAGGACATCGACTTTTTGGCGCAGTCCGCGATGGACGACGCCTGCCGTCCCGGCAATCCGAAGGATCCCACCAAAGAGGATATCATCGCTCTGTACAAATCTTTGCTGTAAGCAAAGCAAAAAAAGAAATAAGTACATCGCACAGCCTTGCTTGCAAGGCTGTGCGATGTTTAGTTAGTCTTTTTAGTCATAATGTTAAGTTGTTAAGTTCAGGGGAAGGGGGAAATGTGCAGACTGTTAGAACTTGAGATTTGTGTAAAATCAGACGAGATAAATTATGATGAGGAAAGGTTCTTTTCAAATGAACAAGAACTGATCGAAGACTATTTACTCGCGTTATATAGGAACGGACAAATTTATTCGGATTATAACCTGATACATATAGAAGAACATAAATATAAAGCGTTTGTAAACGCACCGGATGCGGAAAGCATCAGCGAAAAATACAATAACGAATATGTAAATCGTTCTTATAAGCATCTCATTCTTCAAATTAAAGAAACGGATGAAAACATTTTATACTATCCCGGCTGTAATTGCGAAACCGTGCCGTATTATGTTTTGTTTTGTACTTCTGAAACAGGAACTTCAAGCCCGATCGTTTGCGGCAAATGCGGAAAAGAGATCCCGCTTTATAAAGTGCCGTATTTATTTCACGAAGGCGAACATTTTTCTTTGATCAATTATCAGAAAATTTATGCAGGCGTACACGAATTGTATATGCAATCGTTATCGGATCGATTTACAAAAACTCAATTGGAAAATCCTGATTCCGCTTTAAACAAAAGAGCGTTTGAAATAAGAAAAGAATTGGAAAATAAAATAAAAAAACCTGTATATTTATATTTATTAAGATCCTTTTTGAACATAAAGCGTGACGGTAAAAAAATTGACAGCGACAAGTGTCCTAAATGCGGCAAAAAACTGAGCGAATGCGATTTACAGATCGGTTTGGTTAAAATGCTTAAGTGTGACGATTGCAAACTTATAACAGATAAACTCCGCTGACATAAAAAGAGTGAAGATTTTTAGGGCCCTCACTCTTTTTTCTATGGAAAATACACATTTCTGCGACCTTTTTTATCCGCGCGGAGCGGCGGAAAGTTCTGCTTTGAGCATTTGTAAAAATTTTTGAGCGGGGCGGGAAAAGATCTGGTTTTTCTTCCATGCCACGGCAAGGGAGGACTCGAGCGCGGGTGATAGGGGGCGGAAACACAGACTGTCATCGCCCTCCGTGTTGATGATCTTGTCCAGCCCTACGGCGTAACCCATTCCTTCTCGCACGAGCAGGGATGCGTTGTACAGTAAATTGTATGTCGCCGCGACGTTTTGCGCCTCCTCTCCGCAAAACCAGGCGGAAAGTTCCTTGTTTTTGACGGCGTGCATCGAACGGATGAGCGGCTTCCCCGTAAGATCCTGTGGCGTGACGCACTCCTTTTGCGCAAGCGGGCTGTCCCTGCGCATCAGAACGCCCCACGTGTCCTTTTCGGGCAGGCGCAGGTATTCGTACCGTCCCAGATCGGCGGGCTCTACAAGGATCCCGAAATCGATGAGCCCTTTGTCCAGTTTTTCGGAAACGTCCTGCGTGTCGCCGCTGTAAAACTGGAAGAGGACGCCCGCGTTTTCCCGTTGCATCTTTGTGGCAAGCCGTGCAATGAAAGATACGCAAAAGGATTCGCCGCCTCCGATGCGGATCTCACCCGCGCACTCCTCAGGTGCGGCAAGTTCTGCCTGCGTTTTTTCGTACAGCGCAAGCATTTCCTCGGCGCGTTTTTTCAAAAGATATCCCGCCTCCGTCAGCTCTATCTTCTTGCTCCCTCGTACGAACAGCGTCTTTCCCAGCTCTTTTTCCAAATTCTGCATTTGCCTCGACAGGCTCGGCTGTGTCATGTACAGCCCTTCGGCTGCTTTGGAAATGCTCTGTTCCCGCGCGATGGCGAGAAAATACCTCAGTTCCCTGATCTCCATAAAATTCTCCTTTTGCGTATTATAACACGGTGTTCTATGCCTGTCAAGCATGATGATCCATACAATATAGGTATTTGACATGGTTTTGAACGCGGAGTATAATAAAAGCATGGATATAGAGCAATACAGGGAGTCCGTAAAACGGAAAAAATTGATACGGGCGGGATCGGAGGAGCATATTTTCATGCACGGCGCGGCACAGCGTGCGCGTCGCTATACGGCAAAGATGAACAAAGGCGCACCTTCGCAGAAAAAGCTGCGCAAATTGTTTTTTGCTTTGACGGGGCAGCAACCGGAACAGTCCTTTTGTCTTTTTCCGCCTTTTTATACCGATTTCGGGCAGAACATCGTTGTGGGCAAAGGCGTGTTCATCAACGAGGGGTGCAGTTTTCAGGACCAGGGCGGCATCGTTATCGGGGACGGCTGTCTAATCGGGCATCAGGTCGTGCTTGCGACGCTCAATCATGAGCAAGATCCTTCCCGCCGTGCGGACATGATCCCCGCGCCCATCGTTTTGGGAAAAAATGTCTGGATCGGTTCGCACTCCACCATCCTTGCCGGGGTGACGGTGGGGGACGGTGCCGTCGTTGCGGCGGGCGCCGTGGTCACAAAGGACGTCCCTGCGGGTACCGTCGTGGGCGGCGTTCCCGCAAAAGTCATTAAAAAAATTACATTGCAAGAAGGAGAAACATGAAAAAGATCCTGATCGTAAACTCTACTTTCCGCAAAGGCGGAAATTCAGAACTCCTCGCAAACCAGTTTGCAAAGGGTGCGGAGGAATCCGGAAACAGTGTGCGCTTCGTGCATCTGCGTGAACTTAAACCGCAATTTTGTATAGGCTGTCTTTCCTGTCTCAATACGGGTAAATGCGTGCTCGGCGACGGCATCAACGACCTTCTTCCCGCAGTGCGGGATGCGGACGTGCTTGTTTTTGCCACGCCCGTCTATTACTATTCCATGAGCGGACAGCTGAAAACCTTCCTCGACAGGCTGAACCCTCTCTACGGCGGGGACAACAAATTTAAGGAAGTGTATCTGCTTACATCGGCCGCGGAAAACGATCGTTCCGCCATGAACGGAACAGTCGTCGGCGTGCAGGGCTGGATCGACTGCTTTGAAGGTGTCCGCCTTGCGGGCGTTGTGTACGGTATCGGCGCGGAAGGGGCGGGAAGCGTGAAAAATACGCCCGCATTTGAAGAGGCGTACCGTATGGGGAAGAGTGTCCGCTGAGGTTTGTATGGACAGAACGGAAAGAACAAGAGAAAAATTCAGACAGCTTTTTGGCGGCGAACCTACGCAAAACGAAGGGACGGATGCGGGTTTTATGCGCATTTTGCAGCGCTTTATTTTCGGGGACGTGTGCTATGTCGGTTCTTTGGACAACGCTGCGCGCGAGCTCGTCACCGTGACCGTGTTGACGGTCAATCAGACACTTCCTCAGCTGAAAGCGCACGTTGGTGCCTGTCTGAACGTCGGACTTGCGCCGCTTACCGTGCGCGAGGCAGTGTATCAGTGCGCTCCGTTTATCGGCTTTCCCAAAACACTCAACGCCATTTCCGCAATGAATGAGGTGTTTTCCGAAAGGGGGATCTCTCTTCCCCTGGAAGAGGCGGAGCGGGTGAGCGAGGAAAACAGATACGAACAGGGACTTGCTTTGCAATTTCCCTTGTACGGGGAGGAGATCGCCGAGCGTTATCAATGGCTGCCTGCCGGGTTTGACGAGAGTGTTCCGAAGTGGCTTACCGAACTTTGCTTCGGCGATTTTGCAACGCGGAAGGGGTTGGACGCAAAGATGCGCGAACTTCTCATTGTGGTCATGCTCGCAGCGCTTGGCAGCGCGGAAGTGCAGGTACGTTCGCACGTTGCAGGCGCTTTGAAGGCGGGAAATACCGCCGCAGAGATCGTCTGTGCGCTCGTTCACGCCATGCCGTATATGGGTATGCCGCGCCTGTTCAACGCTCTCAGCGCCGCACGGGACATCCTGGAAGGAGAGAAAACCATGAAAACAGAGGAATTTGAAAGGCAGAACAGCTTCGGAAAGGGAGCGGAAAATACCGCTTACGCGCAGTATTTTGTAGGGAAGTCCTATCTCAATCCTCTCACTTCCCCGCAGAGCAAGCCCTTTTTTGCCAACGTTACCTTTGAGCCTGCCTGCCGCAATAACTGGCACATCCACCGCGCGGACAAGGGCGGCGGACAGGTGCTCCTGTGCGTGGCCGGGGAAGGTTGGTATCAGGAATACGGCAAGAGCGCGCGCAGTCTGAAAGCGGGAGACGTAGTGGAAATTCCCGCAAACGTAAAGCATTGGCACGGGGCTAAAAAGGACTGCTGGTTTTCGCATATCGCCGTGGAACTTCCCGGCGAAAATGCGTCTAACGAGTGGCTGGAACCTGTTTCCGACGAAGAGTACAACAAACTTTCCTGAAATGAAAAAGTTGCGTTTTTTCAAATACGTATTGTTTTTATTGTGCACTGTTTCCCTGTTTTTTTCGGCTGCCTGCGGGGTGCCTGCCTCGGATATACATATTCCGGGACAGGGAGATGTTCTGTCCGATCAGGGAAGTCAGGAGGAAAACCAAGGCGAACAAGGCGGACAGGAAGACGGTGAACCCGAACAAGGAGAGGAACAGGAGGGAAAAATGTATCTTAAAATAGGGGACACTGTTCTTGCGGCGACGCTTGCGGACAACAACGCAGCAAGGGCTCTTGCGCAGATGCTGCCGCTCACCCTTAACCTGCGCGATTACGGCGGCTTTGAAAAGGTGGGGAGCCTCGGCAGTTCTCTGCCGCGTTCGGATGTATCCGTCACCACGCAGCCTGGGGAGTTTGTCCTGTATCAGGGAAATCAGTTTGTTCTCTTTTACGGCCAAAATACGTGGGCCTATACGCGTCTTGGCAAGATAAACGGCATTACGGCAGGGCAGCTGAAAGAAATATTGGGAGAGGGAAACGTTACGATCACCCTTTTCGCAGAAAGATAAAAGGTAGAAACGGCCCTCCGCGTATAGAAACGCGGCGGGTTTTTAATTAAAAATGTCATGAACAGTGGATGAGCGGGGCAAAAATATGGTATAATAGTATAGGAAAAAAGTAAGGAGGAGAAAATATGCAACAACGGACGTACATTGCCATTGATCTGAAGTCTTTTTATGCGTCCGTCGAATGCGTGGAGCGCGGCCTGGACGCCATGACGACAAACCTCGTCGTTGCAGACCTTTCCCGCACGGAAAAGACCATCTGCCTCGCCGTTTCTCCCTCCCTCAAAGCACACGGCATTCCAGGCAGGGCGCGCCTGTTTGAAGTGGTGCAGAAGGTGCGCCAGATCAACCGCGAACGGCAGAAAAATGCGCCGCATGGTACACTGACGGGCAAGTCTTGCTTTGAAAATGAACTCAAAGCCGATCCTTCGCTCGCTGTCGATTACATCGTGGCGCCGCCGCGCATGGCGCATTACATGCAATGCAGTACGCGCATTTATCAGATCTATCTCAAATACGCTGCGCCCGAGGACATCCATGTCTATTCTATCGACGAAGTTTTTATTGATGCCACTTCCTATCTGAAAACGTCCGGACTTTCCGCGCATGAGTTTGCAAAGCGCATCATGAAAGATGTCTTAAAGCAGACGGGCATCACGGCAACGGCGGGTATCGGCACCAATCTGTATCTTTGCAAGATCGCGATGGATGTGGGCGCAAAAAAGACGCTCCCTGACGAGGACGGCGCACGCATTGCCGAACTGGACGAAATGAGTTATCGCCGCACTCTGTGGGAACATCGTCCGCTTACCGATTTTTGGAGAGTGGGCAAAGGATATGCCGATAAGCTGGAAGCACACGGTCTTTATACGATGGGGGACATTGCGCGCTGTTCGCTGGGAAGCCCCGGAGAGTATTACAGCGAAGATCTGCTCTACAAGCTGTTTGGCGTCAATGCGGAGCTGCTCATCGACCACGCCTGGGGTTGGGAGCCCTGCACCATTGCGGACATCAAGGCGTACAGGCCCGAATCCAACAGCCTCGGTTCCGGTCAGGTTTTGCAGGAGCCGTATCCGTACGAAAAGGCAAAACTTGTAGCAGACGAAATGGCGGAAGCACTGGCGCTTGAGCTGGTTGCCAAGGGGCTGGTGACCGATCAGATCGTTGCGACGATCGGATATGACAGGCTCAACGAAGGATACAAAGGGGAATACAGTGTAGACCGCTACGGCAGAAAGATCCCTAAACACGCGCACGGAACACAAAATCTGGGACGGCAGACGGCTTCGGAAAAGTTGATCCGTCGGGCGGTGGGTGATTTGTTTGAGCGAGTTGTGGACAAATCTCTCCAGGTGCGGCGAATATATATCACGGCGACGCACGTGGTGCCGGAAACGCAGAAAAGAGAGAACGTTGTGCAACAACTGGATCTGTTTACCGATTACGAGGCGGAAAACAAGCGTCTGGCGGAAGAGGACGAAGAGCTGAAGCGCGAAGAGAAGCGTCAGAAAGCAGTGTTGAAGATCAAGGGAAAATACGGCAAAAACGCCATTTTAAAGGGCATGAATCTGGAAGAAGGCGCGACGGCAAAAAGCAGGAACGGTCAGATAGGAGGGCATAAGGCATGAGATACGATGATATTATCGGACTTCCGCATCACCGTTCCAAAACGCACCCGTCTATGCCGATCGCTGACCGCGCGGCGCAGTTTGCGCCCTTTGCGGCGCTGACCGGGTACGGTGACGCCGTGGAGGAAACGGCGCGCTACACGGAAGAAAAACTGGAACCGGATGCCGACCGCCTTGCCGAATTGGACGAACGGCTTTGCGAACTTCTGCAGCGCCTGCACGAACGGCCAAAGGCGCGTATAACCTACTTTCTCAAAGATGAAAAGAAGGCAGGAGGCCGCTACGTGACGCAGTCGTTTGTCATCAAAAGAGCGGATACGTATGCCAAAACTTTGGTCACAGAAGAAAAGATCATTCCTTTGCAGGACATTTTCTGGATCGAAATTGAATAAATTGTCCGTCATAAACCCGCCCCGCGTCGCAATTTTGCGGCGCGGGGCAATTTGTTTTGTGTGCGAAAAAACACCGCGCATTGCATTGAGGAAAACATATCCCGAAGGGGAAATGTGTATCGGATGTGGAAAACCCGACAAAAAGAGATCTGTGCGCGGCGCAAAGAGTGTGCAAATGTAAATGTCTGCGCTGTAATTCCGGCTTAATAAAAAGACGCGGAAAATTTTCTGCGCCTTTGGTTGACTTTTTGTAAAAGCGGGGATATACTGTATCTATCCCCCCTGGGGGGATAGGAGGAAGTATGGAAAAACATGAACACACTGCGGCGGTGCTGCATCGCTTGTCACGGGCATCCGGACATCTGAACGCGGTAAAGAGGATGATCGAGGAGGGCAGGGATTGCAGTGAAGTGCTGATCCAGCTGTCTGCGGTGCGGGCGGAACTTACGAACGCGAGCAAGGTGATTTTGAAAGATCACATCGACCACTGCGTGGTACGCGCGGTGCGCGAAAACGATGAGGAAAGTATCCGCCTCTTAAAGGGAGCGATCGACAGCCTGCTATGAAAGAAAAGGGAGTGGGTACGGGGATCTTTCTCGCCGTGCTTGCCGCGGCGTTCTATTCGGTGAGTATCCCTCTTTCCAAAGTGTTGCTTGACTATATGCCTTCCACGCTGACGGCGGGTTTTTTGTATCTCGGCGCGGGTGCGGGGATGCTTGTGCTGGCGCCTCTGCGCAGGTGTGCGGGGGCGGAAAAAAGGGAGGAAAAACTGACAAGGCGTGAACTTCCCTTTGTCGTTGCCATGATCGTTCTGGACATCGCCGCGCCAGTCTGTTTGCTGTTCGGCTTGCGCTATGCCACGGCGGCAAACGTTTCCCTGCTCAATAATTTCGAGATCGTCGCCACGGCTGTCGTCGCGCTTGCCGTCTTTCACGAAAAGATCAGCCTGCGGCTTTGGCTGGGGATCCTCTTTGTCACGCTGTCCTGTGTTCTCCTTTCTTTTGAAGGGGAGGGATTGCGTTTTTCTTTCGGTTCGTTGTTCGTTCTGGCGGCGTGCATCTGCTGGGGGATCGAAAACAACTGCACGCGCAGGATCTCGTCCAAAGATCCGTTGCAGATCGTCTTGCTGAAAGGGGTGTTTTCCGGTGCGGGTTCGCTGTGCATCGGGCTGATCCTCGGGGAGCGCGTGACGCATCTGTGGAGCGTGTTTGCCGTGATGGGTGTCGGGCTCGTCGCGTACGGACTGAGCATTTTCTTTTACGTGCACGCGCAAAGGTTGCTCGGCGCCGCGCGTACGGGCGCCTATTATGCCGTTGCGCCCTTTTTGGGAACGCTTCTGTCCGTTATTATTTTCAGGCAACCGCCCGCGCCCGTATATTATGCCGCACTCGCGCTGATGGCGTTGGGAGCGTGGCTTTCGTCGGGGGATACGCCTCTTTTCGCAAGGAAGAAAAAACATCCGCAAAAAGAGACCGTCAGCGAAGAGCGGGACGGGGAGGAAAGACTGCAATAAAAAAAACTGCACCGCCAGGCAAAATTTTGCGTGGCGGTGCAGTTTTTGTGGTACGTATTGCAATTTTCGGAACAAAACTCAATCGTCGTCACCATATTTTTCCGCAAGACAGAGATACATCTTTTTAAATCGGGAAAAGACGAGAGTGCGAGAGATCTCTTCTTTTTCAAAAGACGCAATGTATTCGCGCATTTCCGCAATGCTGTCCCGGATCGTGTCGATGTTCTGCATATTCCGGACATTGTCCGCAAGCTGAACAAAATATTCCAGTGCGACGTAGTTTTTCAAAAGAGAATTGATGTGCGGCAGAGTATTGATCTTGTTGTACAGTCTGCGTCTGCTTTCAAAGGAGTTTCTGTCGCATTGTTTTGCTTGTTCTGTCTCTCCGAGAATGGAGTAAAATTGGCACATATTCCGATATATATATGCACGGAACAGCAGGGAATAGTCTCCGTTCTTTTCGTCGCTTTGGAAAAGTTCGCAGTTGCGCACCACGGATTCGCTGTATCGCAGAGCGGTGCGGCAGAGTTCCGCGCGTCGCTCGGCGGACATTCCTTCTTTGTCGAGGTAAATGAGGTGCAGAAAGGAAACGTGTTCCTGCATCTGAATGATCGACCATACGCGCAGTTCGTCCTCCTGCACTTCCTGCGGCGTAAACAGTGTTTCGGAAAAGTCAAATTCATCGCTGCACGCATAATCGTGTACGCTGTGCAGAATATTGTACGCCGCGCAGCGGTATCGTTCGAGGAAAGAACGGAAAACGCGCCCCGGCATATTGATGCGCGCGTCCGAGGATACGACCACCTGACGGAACAGATCTAAAGAGATGAGGGAGGCGTCGATGGCGTTGATGAGGTCGTAACTGGTCATTCTGTCATCGTCCAGAAGTTCCTTGAATCGGTTGCACTGTTCGATGGCACTGGAAATGTCCTGATAAATGTACTTTGCCTGCGTGTAAAATACAAGATTGAGCGCCAGCTCGTAATCGGAGTATTTGGGGTTCATGAAGTGCGTGCGCAGTTCCGTGTCGATCTGATGCACGGAATTGATGATCTGCAATTTGTTTTCGCTCATGATCAGCTTTTGGCGACGCAGAAATTCTTCCAGCACTTCCGTTGCCAGCTGCTCGTCTGTCATTCCCTCGCTGCGCACCAATTTTGTGCCCCAGACGCCGTGCAGGTCGGTGGGAAGCATCGCTTTTTCGCTCTCGTCCATGTTGATCTTGAAAAGGTGGAGCTTGGGGATGCTCTCTTTATCGCTGAACTTGGAAGAAAGATAGCCCATCTCATAGATCAGGTTGCCGCTGATGGTGTTCCCCGTTCCGTCGGGATTGCGTTTTTTTTCAAAGAGCAGGATCGCCTGATTGCACCTGTTCATCTGGTAGGTGACCGTTTCGTTGACGGTGCGCTTTGTGCTCTTCATGCCCGCAACGTTTTCTTCATAATCTCCGCCGATCACGCCCAGATAACCGTATTGCAGCAGCTGTTTTTTTACTTCGATGGCAAGGTTCTGGTTTCCGCTCCACCCTAAAAATACAATACCTTTTCTCATTTCATTTCTCCCAAAGATCGATGTCAGACTGAATGCGAGCGAATGCGCGCGACATATCCCGCCCGTCCACAAGCGCATGGTTTGCCGTGATGTTCATGGTCAGGCGCAGCCTGCCGTTTTCATCTGTGTATTTGCCCCAGCACACGCGCGGAATGCTGCTGCTCTCCGGCATATTGTCGGGAAGGGGCTGGGTACAGGCGGAAAAATCCATCCACGGCACGCAGGACAGGTAAAAATCGTCTACTACTTTTACGTTGTTGTACGAGCCTTCTACATTGTGCGCCTTTTCTTTTGCAGCGTCGATGTCTTTGCGCATTCCTGCACGGAAGGCGGCGTAATCCTCGCACATCTTTGTGCGGCAGTTGACAAAATTTCCGTCATCAAGTGCCACCGTATAACAGGGATTTGCGCATTCCGCATCCCAGATTTCTCCGTCAAGAAGGCGCAGCCGAAAACTTTCCAGTCCGTTCAGTGCGCGGCAGACAATGTAGGAAAGGGCGGCAAAAAAACTTTCGCCGCGGGCACGGCACGCAAGCACCAGATTTGTTACGTCCAGGCGGACGTTTACACCGTAACAAGGGTTGGAAAAGCTGTTGAACCACGCAAATGTTTCTTTCCTGTTCCAGTTTGCAATGTCAAATTTTTTCATCGTCTGTCCTCCCCAGCCAGCCGCGCTCGTACAGATTGCGGTAAATTTCACCCCAATGAAAGACCTGTATCAGATTCTCGCCCGATCGCATTTGCTTGCGCCCCAGACTTTGATAATACAGGCAAAGAATGCCGTGTGCGCTGAGCGATTCGCAGACGTCGTAACGGTCATCGATCATGGCGTCTATTCCGTTTTTCAGGCATACGTCCAGCTTGTCCAGCTTGCCCCAGATAAATGCGTCGCCGCGAATGCCTGCCTCGTCCAGCTTGCGCAGGGCAATTTCTTTCTCGCGTTCGTCAAACTGACCCCGCGCCGAGATAAAAAAGATCTTGCAGCCGCTTTCCTGCAAAAGCGCGAGTACCTCTTTGGCGCCCGGGATCACGCCGAAGGCATCCGATACCGAAAAACGACGGATATATTCGTCTGTTTCTTCTTTTGTCCATGAATACTTCTTTTGGACGCGCGGTTCTTCCGGGGCGATCAGGCTGTTCCGATGCAGTACGCGTATGTCGTACAGCTCTGCCTCCGTCATGAACATCGTCTCCGAGTCAAAGACGACGCCGTCCAAGTCTACCCCTATTTTTTTCATAAAAGGACATACCTCGACAAAATATTTCATTTGATATTTTAATATATTATGTGTGTTTTGTCAACAACGGGAGAAAAAGAATCGATATTGTGCGCGGGACATTGACAGAAAGACATAAAAATTATATAATAAATACAGGTAAAGCGGAGTGCGTGTATGGAACTTTCTCGAACGTATGAGAAAGCATATTTTTTACCGTACGGCCGCACTGGAGTGGGTTTTCCCGATCTGAAGATGTCACCGGAACTGTTTTTTGTGCGCACATTGCGGCAGGGGGCTGTCAAAACCGGGCTTTTTTGCGGCGGAAAAACGGGGACCTCGACAGGCAGGATGAAGAGCGGCTGAATTGCTTTTTGAAAGATGGCATAGAGCATGACGGGAGAGGAATGTTTTGGGGAAATATTTATTTTCGGTCGTCGTGCCGGTTTACAATGCAGAGCGCTATTTGCGGGAAACGCTGCACAGCATCGACTGCCTGCAGGGCAGTTTTTCCGTTCTGTTTGTGGACGACGGGTCTTCGGACGCAAGCGTGCAGATTTTGCGCGAATATTGTAAAACGCGGGACAACGCTCGGCTGATCGAAAAGCCGCACGGCGGCGTTTCTGCAGCAAGGAACTGCGGCCTTGCCGCGGCCGACGGCGAATACGTTTTGTTTCTGGACGCGGACGATGCGTATGAAGGAGCCGTCTTTGAAGTCCTGGAGGGGAAAATACGTCAAAACGAGGCGGACATCGTTGTTTTCGGGGCGAAAGTAAAAAATTACAGCAAAGATTTTACTCTGGAAGACATAGAGCCGCGCGATTACACATATTATCGCTTTGAACCGGACATTTTGTTTCGGGAAAAGGGGAGCAAACCCTTTATCTGGAATTGCGCTTATAAACGGGATTTTCTCTGCCGTAACGGGATCCGCTTTGAAGAAACGCTGGCTTTGGGCGAAGATCTCGCTTTTCAGTTTTGGGCGTTTCCGTGCGCTGAAACCGTGCGCTTTATTCCGGATAAATTGTATTGCTATCATTATCTGCGTTATGCGTCCGCCATGTGCGACTTTCTGAAAGAACACAGGCTGCGCATGGAAAAACATCTGGCGCTGATCTCGGTGCTGATCGCCCGAGTGTACTCACTGGAAAACTTGCAGAAATGTTCGAGAGAGTTCTGGCTGTGGCTTCTGGATTTTTTCTATGACGATTACAGAAGACTGGATGCAAAGGATCTGAAAGATATTTCCGCGGGATTTTCCGAAGTTTTGAAAAAGAACGCAATAAAAATAAGCAAATTGCCCATTCCGCTGCGCAAGAAATTGTGTTATTTCGGCATGGCAAAGCCGTTTTTGGTGCGGATGCGATTGTTAAAACGAAAAATTTTACATATGAAGATCAAGGAACATTGAAGATGGAGCAAAAATCAAAAGACAAAGTAGTCGTTGTTTTTTCCGCAAACGACAAATATTCCCCGTATCTGGCTACGGTCATGCAATCGGTCATAGCTCATACGGACAAAAACAGAGAGTATGAGCTGATCGCTCTTCATGCATCCATATCGGCGAAAAACAGGGCGCTGATAGGTTCGCTGAGTGCGGAACTCCCTCACGTGGACATCCGTTTTATCGACCTGTCGGAGGAAATGAATAACAAATCTTTCTTTGTGGGCGGAAAGAAAGATCTGACCGTTGAAACGTATTTCCGCTTGTTCATCCCGAAAATTTTGGGAGAAGAATACAAAAAGGTAGTGTATCTCGATTGCGACATGATCGTTCTCGCGGACATTGCCGAACTGTTTGACACGGACATTCACGACAAACTGTTTGCTTCTGCAGCGGATTATTGCGCAATCGGCAAATATTATATGCAGGACAGGGAACAGGTCGATTACTGGCACAACAAACTCCGGCTGAAAAACATTGAGGAGTATTTCTGTGCCGGGATGCTGGTGATGAATCTTGAAAAGCTTCGCGACATCGGTACGGAAAAGATAGTTGCCCTTGCTGCGGGATACGAGTGGAAAAAGCACGATCAGGACGTTCTCAATTACCTGGGGAACGGCAAAACTCTTATGCTACACCCTGCATGGGATGTTCTGAAAGCCTTCGATGAGGTGCAGTACCTGCCCAAACACATCATGGATAAGGTGAAAGAAGCTGAGAAAAACCCGAAGATCGTTCATTATTCCAGCAGCTACAAACCCTGGAATACAGGTTTTATCGACAGATTCGAGTATTTCTGGCAGTACGCTTCGCAGACGCCGTACTTTTACGAGATGGTAAGAAAGCTGAATGACGAACGGCCTTATCAGTGTTATATCATCAAAAATTTTACCGCATCGAAAAAGATCGACTACACTTTTAAAGAGGACGACGTGTTGCTGTCGTATAAGGACGGGGACGTCAAGATCTCTTTGGGCAGTTTGAGAAAAAACTATACAAAGCTGGAAAATATTTGCATCAGCGGCAATACGCTGAGCCTGCGCGGCAAAACCATGCTGATGACGCTGGAAAACTGCAAGCAGATCCGCGTCTTTCTGATCGTCGGCCGCGAAAAAATTCCCTGTAAAATTTTGCCGGGTGATTACAGCGAAAAGAAATCGGGCATCCGTACCTATTTCGGCGTGGGCTTTTCCTGCGAGGTACCGCTGGAAAACATCCGGGAAAAAACAAAAATCCAGCTCTGTTGTGAGGCGGAAGGGCATCTGATCGCGAAAAAAGCACTTTCTTTCGGGAATTTTGCCCCGTTGAGCAACGCCTTCTCCTGTTCTTATTACTTTAAGAACGGGTATGCCGTCACAAAGGAGGAAGGGGCTCTGTATGTGGCGCCTTGCTCCGCAAAGGAAAGAAAAAAACTGGAAAAGAAATTCCGGAAGGAAATTGTTTCCAGAAAAAAACTTGTCGGACTGAAAGCCGTTTTTATCCGCAAATTGTACTTTTTGGCAAAAAAATATTCTAAAAAGCAGATCTGGCTCTTTTCAGACAGGGCAAACAAGGCGGACGACAACGGGGAGGCAATGTTCAGGTACGTATGCGAGAAATCACCTCGCGGCGTAAAGCCCGTGTTTATCATCGATAAAAAAAGCAGCGACTACAAAAGGATGAAAAAGATAGGGCGGGTGGCAGACAGTATGTCCTGGAAGCATAAGTGGCTGTTCCTGAACTGTACCTGTAACATCTCTTCCCAGGCGGACGTAAACGACATTTATGTGTTTTTGAGCGGGACCGACCTGTACAGAGATCTTGTGTCCGATATAAAATTTGTCTTTTTGCAGCACGGCGTTATAAAAGAGGATATGTCGCAGACGTACAACCGTACAAACCAGAATATGTCTGTGTTCGTTACAGCAGCTTATCCGGAATACCGTTCTATCCTCGAAAACCCCGCTTACGAATGTGACGAAAGCATTGCAAAATTGACGGGATTGCCGCGGCACGACCGACTGTATCACGACGAAAAGAACGTCATCACCCTCATGCCCACATGGAGGAGGTATCTGTTTAAACACAGTACGGCTTGTCTCGGGGTTTGGGAACCGAGGGAAAATTTCCAAAACAGCGAATATTTCCATTTTTACGACAAGCTCATCAACAGCCCCAGACTTCTGGAAGCCCTGCAAAAATACGGGTATGAACTGCGGTTCATGCCTCATCCAAACGTTCACGGGGCGGTAAAATATTTCCATAAAAACGACAAGGTGCAATTTTATCCGCTGACGACGCCGTACAGCAAGATTTTTGCGGAAAGCAAACTGGTCATTACGGACAGATCTTCGGCGATCATGGATTTTGTTTATCTGCGTAAACCCGTACTGTACTGTCTGTTTGATGACGACGATTTTATGGCAGGACAGCACGTCTATACGAAAGGGTATTTCGATTACGAACGCGACGGGTTCGGAAAAGTTTCTTACGACCTTGAAAGCATTATTGACAATATCATCGCCGCCATGCAGAACGATTGCAGGATCGAAGATGTGTACAGAGAACGCATCGACAAATTTTTTGCGTTCAACGATAAAGAAAACTGCAAGCGTGTGTACGAGGAGATCGTAAAGAAAATTTCTTTCTGATCCTTTCCGGCCCTGCGGGATATGCCCGCAGGGCTTGCTTTTTGCGATAAGATATGTTATACTGTCATTTCCTTGCGGGGATTTGTTGCCCGTACATCCTTTTTTCAAGGGGGAAATCATGCTCTTTTTCACTTCCGATCTTCATCTCGGTCATACCGAGATCGTGCGCATGAGCGGCAGACCTTTCTCTTGTGTGCAGGAGATGGACGAAACGCTCATCCGCAACTGGAATGACCGCGTCTGCAAAAACGACGTTGTTTATATCCTGGGCGATCTCATATATAAATCCGAATGTCCGCCCGAAGAATACCTTTCCCGCCTGCGCGGGAAAAAATATCTCATTTTCGGCAATCACGACCTCAGCTGGAAGGATGACGTCGATCTTTCAAAATGGTTTGTCGGCTGTCAGTGGGGGGACAGGATCGACACGGGGCAGGGATATGCGCTGCTCAGCCATTTTCCGCTCGCCACGTACATTCGCAAATATCAGATACACGGACATTTGCACAACCGTACAGATCAGGAGTATTGGAGTCTTTTGCGCGCTATGCCCAATTCCCTCAATGCGGGGGTGGACATTAACGGCTTTGTCCCGGTGACGCTCCCCGAACTTATCTGCAACAATGAAAAGTTTAAACAGGAACATTGAAAAAGGCTCCCTCGGGAGCCTTTTTTCAGAGTTCGGAAAAAATGCCTTTCAGCATCTCGGCAGAATAGTGGAGGCGTGTGAGTTCTTCCTCACTCAGGGAAATGGGAACAATTTTTTCCGCGCCTTCTTTTCCCACAATACATGGGATGCTGAGCGTTGCCTCGTCTATGCCGAATTCGCCGTGCAGGGCGCAGGATACGGGCAGAATACTCTTTTCGTCGCGCACCACCGCCTCACAAATGCGCCGCACCGCCATGGCGATCCCGTAATAAGTGGCGCCTTTGCGTTCGATGATCTCGTAGGCGCAGTTTTTCACGCTATCACCGATCTCGCGCATGGCGTTTTCATGGTCGTAAAAACCTCGCATTTCGCAAAAATCATGCAGGGGCACGCCCGATATGTTTGCGCTGCTCCATACGGCGATCTCGCTGTCTCCGTGTTCTCCGACGATAAATGCGTGTACGCTCCTGCTGTCCACGTTCAGGTGTTCGCCCAGCAGGTATCTCAGGCGTGCCGTATCCAGAACCGTTCCCGAGCCGAATACCCGATTTTCGGGAAGTCCCGAATATTTTTGCGCTACGCGTGTGAGAATGTCTACGGGGTTGGAAACGATGAGCAGCATCCCGCCGTAGTGCCGCTGTTTCAGTTCGTCGAGAACGGAACGAAGGATACGCGCATTTTTCTTGACAAGGTCAAGCCGCGTTTCCCCCGCCTTCTGGTTTGCGCCTGCCGTGATGATGACGATGGAGGCGTCGGCAAGGTCGTCGTATCCGCCCGCATAAATGTTCATCGGCTTGGCAAACAGCAGTCCGTGGCTGATGTCCATTGCCTCGCCTTCCGCGCGGGGGCGGTCGATGTCCGTCAGGACAAGTTCGTCGAACAATCCGTTCTGCATCAGCGTATAGGCGCACGCGGCTCCCACATAGCCGCAGCCGATGATCGCCGCTTTTCTTGTATTGAGCATGATGTTCCTCCTTTTTGTATAGTATATACTTTCTTTTCGGGCTTATACAGGCGCGTTGTTCAACTTTTTTTCAAAAAACCCTTTTTTCGTCAAAAAAAGTTTTTTCAATGATAATTATTTTTTCCGGATAATTTGTGCGTTTTTGTCTGTTGAAAGATAAAAATGCGCGTCATGTCGTTTTTTTTCATAAAATTATGCGGTTTTTGTATGTTTGTTTGAAAAGAAATTACATTTTTTATATAAAAAGAATAGTCGGGAATGGGGACAGGACAGAAATCCGGCATTCCTTGATTTTTCGGGGAAAATATGATATACTTTTTTCATAATCATTCAAACAAATGTAGGGCAGAAAGAAAAAACAAGGAGGTCAAAACAATGCAGATCACAGTCGGCAGAAGCAAGAAGGTTTACGATACGATGGAAATGACCGAGGTGAAGAGAGTTGCTCACGGTGTTTACGGCGATCCCGCCGGATACGAAGAAGTTCTTTACGTTGCTGAGGACGGAAAATATTTCCTGTACGGCATCGGCGGAGAAACTTCCGTGTATCCCGAAGAAAAGCTCGTCAGCCTCACCAAGGCAAAACTTGCAGCCTGGGAAAAAGCAAACGCTTAACAAAAAAAGCTGTCCGAAAGGACAGCTTTTTTTCTGAAAGAAATGCGTCGCCACGCGTTTGCGCGGCGGCTTTTTTTATTGTAGCGTGGGCTGCCTGCGCAGGAACAGATAGCACACCGAGCCGAGGACGGCTGCAGTAACGAGCGGCACGATCACCAACACAGCGATGATAGAATTGTCCGGTTGCTGTAAGAGATCTTCGCGGATCGTTCCTGTATATACCTTGCCTTCCGCGTCTTTATAGGCGACAAAGATCATGCCGTTGGAATCCGCTTTGCCGTACACTTTCAGGACTTCTTCGTTTTTGAGCGTCAGCTCGCCAAGTGTGATCTCGCTGTCTTTTTTCAGCGCGCGGTAAACAAATTCCTCGTCTTTCAGCGCGCTTTCACCCGATTCCACAAGATAGCCGGAGGGAACAAATCCGTAGAGAACTTCTTCGCCCCGAGTTACGCGCACGACGCAGAACGACTCGTCTTCCAGCACTCCTTTTTCGGGGGTCAGAGTTCCCAATACATACACGCTTTCGCCGCCGTTCAGCTGTGCCGTAACGCCGAAAGATTGCAAAGCGTTTCCGCTGCCCGTGCGCATGATAGGGTAGCGGTACAGACCCACGTTGTTGGAGAGTGTGGCGGTATAACCGCAGGAAGAATAATATTGTGTTCCCAGCAGCGTGTAGTCACTGTTTTCCAAAAGCAGGCGCATCTCATAGCTGCGCTCTGTGGCAACGATGTCTTCCGAATAATTATAAAAGAGCGCGATCACGCCGTATTCCGTCTGTGCCAGTGCAACGCCCGTGCGTGTTTCGCTCATGCGTTCCGCCTTTTGGCAGGGAAGAACGGAAGGGTTTTGGGACAGTTTGTCCATGTCGAGAACTACGCTTACACATCCCTTGTTCGCCCGTACGAGCACATCCTGTGCACAGTTTTCCTGCGGCAGGCGTTCGTAGATCTGTGTATACGCTTCCGTTGCGTCGAGGTTGTTCAGTGCGGCAACGTCTGCGTCCTGCGTCACGGCGACAAAGGCGTCGGAGAGGATATACACTTCGCCGCTGTCAAAGCCGAGTGCAAAGGAGACTGCGCGGGATCCTTCCGGATTGTACACGAGGGACAGGGCAGGGGTAAGGTCGTAATAGGTTTTGCTGTTGTCTTTGACGTCCCAACGGACGAGGTCGTTTCCGCAAAGCGCGTACAAATCGCCCCGATAATCGGCAAGAAGCCTGGTTGCGCCGCTGAACTTGGTCACGTTGTCGTATGTGGCGGGCGGAGTAAAGAATGTGTTCTGATCGTAGCGATATACGTCTCCGTCGCCGGTCATGACGTACAGATTTCCGTACAGGTCGGCGGCAACGTCCGCGGGGGTGATTCCCAAATTGCCCGTTTTTTCGCGTATATACGCGCCGTCTTTCAATGAGTAGGAATAGCTTGCTCCGCTGTTTGTTGCGAGGAAAAACTTTCCGTCCGCATAGGCGATCCCGCAGATCCCGGCAATTTCCGCGCGGCCTGCTGCGGTATAGCCTTCTTCGGAAGGAAGAAAGAAGGAAATGATCCCCGAACCGTACACCGCAAGGGCATCTTCTCCGGCGCATACGCGCGTGGGGGAATAGGTGAGCTCCAAAGCGGTACTTCCCGACTTTCCGATGCAGAGCACTCTGTTTGCTGTGGTGTCCGCAATAAAGACGGTTTCCCCATATACGGAAATATCAGAAGCGTTTCGGGAAAGCCTGTTGACGCTGTCGCTGTAACGGGCGATCTCGTAACCGGTAAACTGTTCGCTTTCCGCGTCGAAGGCGCGGATGCAGTTTTCGTAGATCAGGTATACGCGCCCCGAATTGCAAATGCGAGAGAATTTGTACCCGTTCATGTTTTCAACGCGGGTATCCGGAATGCTGCCCTGTTTGTAGAGGTAACCCTCCATGGACAGGTAGTAACATCCGTTTGAGGTGAATGCAAAGGAAGCAATGTTGAATTCCGTGTTCGCGTATTGGGAACTGGAATTGTGGTTTGCCGTAAAAATGTTCTGGTTCCAGGAAAAATAGACGCCGCCGTTTTGTTTTGCAAAGGAGGGGGTGAGGTTGCTCGCTTCGTTGGCGGGGGTGATGTTTCCGTCGGAAGGGGCAAGAATGTCACGCTTGTCCTCGTCGCTCATCTGTGTGTAAAAGATACTGTTCTGTGCATTGGCGAAATAAA
>CASFBD010000013.1 GCA_949292885.1 uncultured Bacillota bacterium | reverse complement strand
TCTTTTTGTCTGTTTTATAAACGCACGGCAAATGAATGTTGTCGGAAATCCGTGACCGTTTTATTTAAGCTTTACAATGGTGACGCCTGCCTCTCCTTCTCCGTAAACGCCGCTACGGAACTCCGCAACGTTTTTCATTTCGCGCAAATGGTTACGGATTCCTTCTTTCAGTTTTCCCGTCCCCATTCCGTGAATGATTTTTACTTCTTCCAAACCACCGAGTATTGCCTGATCAATAAAGGCATCGACTTCCTGGAGCGCTTCAGATACCGTCATTCCAATCAGATTGATCTCTGTCTTCACGTTTTGTACAGGTTCGATTTTTCGATTGACCTGTATATTCGTGATCGGGCGAATTATTTTTGACTTTGACGGTTCACTCATTTGGAACAAGTCTTTTCCCTTAACGTTAAGACGGATACTTCCCACAAGAACTTCCGCTTCCTTTTTTTTGGTGTTAAGGGAAAGAACCTCACCTGTCGATTGCATTGCCCCCACAAACACTTTATCACCCTTTTTCAAAGCATTGAAATCGACCGGCAAGGTTGTAGGACGAGGCTCTTCCTCTGTCTGAGCAATGTATGCTTTGTCAGCAAGCTTGTTTTTCAAGGTTCTTGCACGTATCAGATCTGCTTCGGAAAGATCTTTTCTTCGCGCAATTTCCTCGATTTGCGCAAGTAATTCCTCTGCCTGTTCCGTGCGCTCATTGACAATGCGCCGGCTTTCCATTTTCGCACTGAGAAAGAGTTTTTCCCTCTCCTTTTTCAGTTTTTCACGCTCGGTGTTTACTTCGGAAAGTTTCGCGTTCCATTCTTCTTTCAGGCGTTCCGCCTCTTTTTTTGTTTCCTCTGCCTCGATCCTGGTTTGTTCAGCAGTCCGCAGTATATTTTCAAATCGTCTTCCGCCCTCCGAAAGATTGGAGACTGCCTCGTCAAGGATCTCTGATGAAAGCCCCAGCCTCCTTGATATAGCAATAGCATTACTGCTACCTGGGATCCCGAGCGTAATTCTGTAAAGCGGCTGCAGAGTATTCATGTCAAATTCCATACTGGCGTTTTCGATCCCGTTCGCCGCATAGGCAAATTCCT
Organism: uncultured Bacillota bacterium; assembly: GCA_949292885.1. Lineage (GTDB taxonomy): Bacteria > Bacillota > Clostridia > Christensenellales > Borkfalkiaceae > Borkfalkia. Next base: position 21,146 of record CASFBD010000013.1, on the reverse strand, counting down.
TGAGCGCAGTATAATGCGTCGTCACAATTCCTTTGCTTCTTCGCCGCAGGAGATGAGAAATGATCGCCTTGGCAAGCGCCTGTCCTTCTTCCGGATCTGTTCCACCTCCAAGCTCGTCAATGAGAACAAGGCTTTTTTCATCGGCGCCGTCTGTGATTCCGATGATGTTTTTAATGTGCGAAGAGAAGGTGGAAAGATTCTCTTCAATGGACTGAGCGTCTCCGATGTCGCAAAAGATCTTATCAAAAACAGCAACTTCCGTTCCCTCTGCAGCAGGCAGAAAAATGCCGCAGGATGCCATCAGACAAAATAGTCCGCACATTTTCAAGGTAACGGTTTTGCCGCCCGTATTCGGACCGGAGACGAGCAGTATGTTATAATCCCTGCCTAAAGCCACTGACACGGGGACGGCTTTTTGAGCATCCAGAAGCGGATGCCTGCCCTTTTGTATGTCGAGGATTCCGCGGTCGTTCAGCCGAGGTCTCACACACTTGTTTTTATAAGAATATTCCGCTTTTGCGTAGGCACGATCCAGATCGGATAAACGTAGAGCGTCTTCCAACATCTGATCGGCCAACGATCCGACACGATGTGAAAGCCGGGACAAAATGCGCTCGATCTCCTCCTTTTCCGCGGCAGCAAGTTCACGCAGCTCGTTGTTCATTTCCAGAACTTGTTCAGGCTCAATAAAGAAAGTAGCGCCGCTGGCAGATCTGTCGTGTACAAATCCACGAATACGCGATTTATACTCCGCACGCACGGGAAGTACATATCTGTTATCACGCATTGTGACAATGCCTTCCTGCAAAAATTTTGCGCCTTCGCCGCTCAGATATTCGGAAAGACGGGAGCGGATACGCTCGTTGAGCTGACGCATAGAACGACGGATATTGAACAGTTCGTCGCTTGCATAGTCACTGATCTCATCTTCGGATAAAATTTTGTCCGAAATATCTTTTTCAAGCACTTCGTCATAATAAATCCCGTCAGCGATCTCGCGAAGAAGCGGCGAATCCTGCAAACTGCAGACAGAGCGGAAAGCCACCCGGGCCGAACGCAGCAACAACGCTGCATTTAGAAGCTCTTTGCACGTGAGTGTTGCTCCTTTCTTGGCTCGCCGCAGTTCTTCTTCCTGATCGGGAAATTCTTCGATCCTCCCCACACCGTAACGAAAGAGTGCTTTATCCGCCTCCGACGTAAGATCCAGTGTTTTTTGCGCATCCCGCAATAAAACGGAAGGCTGTTCCCGTAAAATACACTCTTTAGTTTGCGGGAGCACTGCGTAGCTTGCAACCCCGATCAATATTTTATTCAGTTCCAACCTTTCAAGTGTTTTATTTTCCATACCTTTTTACTCTGCCATCAATTATTATCTCTATCGGATCCCGTCCGCACGAACTCCGAACGTACCGCGCATTCTTTCCGTTTTGCCGGACAAAAACATCTCTTTCTGCTCGTTGCTCAATGCCGTAAAATCATATACGCCCACCTTTCCGTTTCCAACCGAAGGTAAGGAGTTGTAAACCTCAAACCGACAGCGCGAAAGTCTGGAACGCACAAGTTCAAACTTCCTTCCCGCATCGTCTGTCATAACATAAGTATCCCTGTTTTCGCAATCCGCGCAATTCATGGAAAACGGACAATGTCCGAGTTCCATAAGCTGTACACTGCCACCGCCAAATCGATAGAACGCTTTATCAAAATTTTCCGTTTCTTCATCGGACAGTTCCTTGGACAGACAAACGTCTTTGCATTCTTCAAGAGCAAGAGAGGCACTCAAAGAATTGAATAGATTGAATCCACACCCTGCAAAAAGAGGAATTTCAGTTTCCCTGCTTAATTCCAATGCGAAAACACCATCCGAATAGATCCCGTCAAATTCTTTCAATAAAGGGCGAATCAGTTCCAGATCTTCCCCTGTGCAAAACGAAGGAATATAGAGCAATTTATGTTTGGCATAGTACTTCGCATTTTGCAAAAAATCATGAATCAATTGCGTATTTTTAAAATCTGGACATTTATAAATTGCGTATGAAAGGAAATAGTTCCTATACACAGACAAAGAAAAATTTCTGTCAATAACAGCTAATCCTACAATTTTTTTATCGTTTTTTAAACGAATGACTGGGAAAGGGCGCTCTTTCAGCTCTCTTTTGCAAGGCAGCATGAGACGGCTGATCTGCAAATATACTTCTCTGCGAAAGGCATTCAGGGAAGACTTTACAATAAAAAAATCCCCTGTTATTTTTATGTTTTCAAAAATGGGTTCAAAAGGCAATTCGTCCGTTTTGGAAAAACATGAAATAAAATCTTGCGCCGAAAACGGATGACTCTTCGCTTTTTCTGCAATAAAGGGGGCGGCAAATGAGTACTCTTCTTTTTTGATACTGACTTGAACAATAAGAGGTTTCCCCTCCTCTATCTTACAGGACAAACGAAGTGCAATTCGTCTTTTTTGCTGTGAAAGATATTTTTGCAATGCGGTATCGGAAGTGATAAAAACCTCGTCTCCGTCCGCAAGAACAGCTTTTGTCCCCAGGTAAAATCCTCCTTCCCGAGGAGGGAAATAGTTGCGCCAAACCCCTCCGCCAATTTCCATCCCGTTCCGCAAAATCTTAAAACCGTCCCCATCCGAAGGCTGAAAAGCCGATTTGACATAATATAAGGTTTCGTGTTTTGTTATGATCTTTCCCTTTTCACTTTTGTTTTGGGAAAGAGAGATTCTGCCGACCTTTTCCCCGATATGACCCTGCACATTGGACGAGATCAGGTTTTTATCCTGTCCAAATGCGTACCCTGTTGTATAGTTTCCCCGATTGAACGTCCGTCGCAGATCAGAAAAATCTTTTTTCAGAACTTTCCTATCCGCTCCGTCAAGTAAATCCTTGTAATATTTGACGGACGCCGATACATACGCCGGTGAGCGCATCCTGCCCTCTATTTTAAAAGAACAAACACCGGCCTCAATGAGAGGAAATATCTTTTCCCCCATACAGAGATCGGACAGGGAAAGTCTGTACGCATAGGACTGTTTACCGTTCCCGTCTATACAATATTTTTTTCGGCAGGGTTGTTTGCAAAATCCTCTGTTTCCGGAATTTCCGCCGGCAAAGGAAGACATATAACATTGTCCGGAAAAACAAGTACAGAGTGCACCTTGCACAAAAACTTCTGTTTCAATGATCCTTGCAATTTGTACGATGTCATGCAAAGGAGTTTCCCGAGCGAGAATGACGCGAGAAAAACCGTATCGCTTTGCGAGGCGCGCTCCGTATTCGTTGCAAGTCCCTGCCTGTGTGGACAAATGTAATACGATCTCCGGATAAATATCGTGCAATGACTTTCCCAGAAAAATATCCTGGATGATCAGTGCATCAGCCCCGGCATTCCAAGCTTTGCGCGCACAATCAAAAAAGGAAGGAAGTTCCTTGTCTTTAACAAGCGTATTGAGCGTGACATAAACTTTAGTACCGAACAAATGTGCCTTGTCTACAAATTCGGAAAGGTTTGAAAGATTGAAATTTTCCGCGGATTTACGCGCCGAAAAATCCTTAAGTCCAAGATAAACAGCATCCGCGCCAGCATTGAGCGCGGCTTGAAAGGATTCGGCATCCCCCGCCGGGGCAAGAATTTCTGACATAAAAACACCAAAATTTTATTTTCCCCTCTATTGTATCATTTTCAGGAAAATTTGAAAAGAGTTTCGCACAAAAAAGAAGGGAGAAACCTGACGGTTTCTCCCTTCTTTTTATTTCCTTTGGAAGAGAGTCCTGTGACAACTATCACATTCGATGGTATTTCCGGAAGAGAGCTTAGAAAGCTCTGCAATGGAAAGTTCCATACCGCATTGCGGACAGCGATTGCCTTTGACTTCACACACAACCGGATACATTTTTTCCTTGCGTTTCGCCTTATATTTTTCAAGCTGATCGCTTGGAACAGATTTGGAGATAGACGCCATTTCCGCTTCTATCGCAGCAATCTCATCGGCATGAGACTGCTTGACTGCCGCGTATTTCTCCTTATATTCCTTGTACTGCTTCTGCATGGCGATCGTCTGTTTTTTTGCAGTCTGATACTCTGCGGAAGCCGTTTCGATAAGTGAAACCAGTTTATTTATCTCGTTTTTCAATCCTCTGAGATTATCGGAGATCTGCGTTGCGCTTTTTTTATAAAAAGAAATCTCTCCGCCTTGTTCCCCGATCATTTCTTCCAGGTTTTCGTAATCTTTGATGGTGTCGGCCAGTTCTGTGTATTTCTTTTCGAGCTGTTCAAACATATGCCGCAGTTCTACAGCTTTTACGTCCAGCGCTTCCAGCTTCTCCGGAGCTTTTTCGAGAAACTTTCTTGCAGAAACGTATTTTTTACGCTCATCTGTCGCTGCAATCGTCTGTTCCACTGCGCGAAGTTTTCCGTCTGCCTCCTGGTAACGCAACAATTCATCTAAGATCATATTAAAACCTCCCCGTCTTAAAGCAAACCCTTGTCTTCATGATATACAGAAGGAATACCGAGAGAATCTTTAAGACTCTGATAAATTTTCTTGAATCCGTAATTTTCGCTTGCATAATGTGTAAGCTGTACGACGCGCATACCGGATTCGAGCGCATCGCAAATAAAATTGTGTTTGATGTCTGCAGAAACGATCACGTCTGCGCCGCCTCGCTTTGCCGCGGCAATCGCATTTGCGTCTATTCCTGAACCACAGAAAGAAGCAACACGGCAGATCGTTCCCTCTTCCCCGTATGAAAAAGAGCGATTGGTGTGCAGAACAGACATCAAATTTTTTACAAACATTGAATAACTGACAGGCTCGATCTCAAAGATCCTTCCGTATCCTCCGTTTTCAACGGGCTCGTTGGGCGAAGGGATCTGTCTTGCGCCCGCAGCCATAGAAAGACTCTCGTCTATCCCGCCCGCCGCGCAGTCCATATTCAAATGCATGGAAATAACCGAAACAGAATGTTTCAGCGCACATACGACCCTCGCGCCCAACGGATCATCCGTACGTATAGAAGAGATCGGAAAGAAGATGGCGGGATGATGCGTGACAATGAGGTTATAGCCTGCCTTCTCTGCGGCATTGAGTGCCCCTTGGGAAAAATCGAGAGAAAATACTGCACCGTTGATATCGCATCCAGTATCCAGAAGGATACCGCTGTTATCCCTGCCGCCATAGGCGGCAACATATTCGTCGCTCAATCTTTTCGGATATATGCGATCGATCTTATCGTAAATTTCTTTCAGCCTCATGCAGAGCCTCCGTCAGTTGTTCCATCCGCGAAGAAACAGCCGGAATGTCGTCGGCTGATGCCGAAAGGCGGTCGCGGCATTTTTGCAATTCCATTCTGAGATACTTCAAAAAGTCTTCCCCCGGTGAATGGAGATTATCATAGCCGAACAAGATGGAAAGCCTGTCATATCGGCGAGGTTTTCCGCCATGGACGGCACACAGCACATCGTAAAACTTTTCATCCGAAAAGGTGTAGTCTCGTTCCACCGAATAGGAATTCTCCAATAAAAAACTGCGGACTTTGTCTGTATTTTTCATGGGCTGAAGGACAAGACGAGGCGGAAAAAAACCGTCGCGCAAAATCCCAATGATCTCTTCACCGCCCATTCCTGCGATCAGTACCTGCTCTGCATCATGAGGGATCTGTTCCAGTCCCGCACAGCAGAAACTCTTTACTTTTCCTGAAAGCATGTATTCGGAGAGCAGTACGCAGGCCTTTTGCAGGCTTGCAGGACTGATGTCCGAAATATAGGCCCTTTCACACAGACTATTTTCCAGCACATACTGCGCCATGTATCCATGGTCACAGCCTATATCCGCAAACACTGCACAGGGAAGAAGTTCCCCGCACAAAGTCTGCAGCCGTTTTGTCCTTTTCATCAGTCGAGGAAATCCTTGAGTTTTTTGCTGCGAGAAGGATGACGCAGTTTGCGCAAAGCCTTTGCCTCGATTTGGCGGATACGCTCGCGCGTGACGTTAAATTCTTTACCGACTTCTTCGAGTGTGCGCGGTTTGCCGTCGTCGATGCCGTAACGCAAGCGAAGCACTTTTTCCTCGCGCGGCGTCAACGTATCCAAAACGCCGAGAAGCTGTTCTTTAAGCATCGTAAAAGCAACCGAATCGGAAGGCGTGATCGCCCTGTCATCTTCGATAAAATCACCCAGGTGCGAATCCTCTTCCTCACCGATCGGCGTTTCCAAAGAAACAGGATCCTGTGCGATCTTCTGAATCTCGCGGACGCGGTCGACGGGCATATTCAATTCCTTGGCGATTTCTTCGGGCGTAGGCTCGCGTCCGAGTTGCTGAAGGAGAATACGCGACGCACGGGAAAGTCTGTTGATTGTTTCCACCATGTGTACAGGAATACGGATGGTACGCGCCTGGTCTGCTATCGCCCTTGTGATCGCTTGTCGGATCCACCACGTCGCATACGTGGAAAACTTGAACCCCTTCTGATAATCAAATTTTTCTACCGCTTTCATCAAGCCGAGGTTGCCTTCCTGAATGAGATCGAGAAAGAGCATTCCGCGCCCGACATACCTCTTTGCGATGGAAACGACGAGTCTGAGGTTGGCTTCGGAAAGTCTCTTCTTTGCCGCTTCATCCCCTTCCTGCATTTTGCGGGCAAGTTCAATCTCCTCGTCCACCGAAAGCAGCGGGACGCGCCCGATGTCTTTGAGATACATCTTGACGGGGTCGTCCAGACCGATGTCGCGCAACGCCTGTTCAAACAATTCACGGTCGCGTTCGTCCTCGTCTACGATCTGAATACCTGCCTCACCGATGGATTTATAGATATAATCGATTTGATCGGGGCTTGTGTCGATCTTTTCAAGGATGTCGCAAAGTACGTCCGTGGAAATGCTGCCCTTCTGGCGATATTCGCCGATGATTTGTTTCAGGATCTCGTTGAGCTTCTGTTCGGATACACTCATGTTGTTTTCTTATGTCCTCCGCTTGTGTTAGAGATTTTTCAGCTGAATGGTGAGACGCAGGATCTCCTGCGTGATCTCTCGTTTTTTTGTCAAGTCTGTTTCCGCGTCGCAGAGACGGCTGAGCCTTGCAAGTTCATCCTCGACTTGCGCGCGTTCAAGTGTCTGCAAACAGTCGTAAAAATACCGTTCGGCACCCGTACCCAGCAAAGCCTCCCCGACGCTGAGATCGAGAATTTGAGAAAATTCGGGATCGTTTTCATCAAGAATGTCAAATAATCCACTGGCGCGCACAGGTTCTCCTGCGTTTTGCCGCTGTTTGACATATTCCGCGATAGTATTATGCACAGGATTGTCGAATTTGACACTTGAAAGGTCGAAATTTTTTGCATATTTTGCGCCAAATAGCACAGAAGCCAGCAAAAAACGGCAAGCTTTGACAATTCCGTCCGATCCGTCCTCGCGCAATACAGGTTCAGCGATCTCTTTTTCGCGATGTTCCGCGGGCGTATTGTCAAGATCTCTTCGCAGGGATTCGTATGTCATACCCGTTTCTTCGCGCAGCTTCTTGAGAAGGTCTTCCTTGATACTCTCGCTTTCTGCCCCGGAAATAACTTTCAGCGCGGCGGAAATATATTTGCGCTTTTCTTCCGTCTTGCTAAGGTCGAACTGCCTGCGAGCGACCTCCATTTTAAAGTCGATGAGGGGCATAGCCGCATCCAAGCAGCGCTCGTATCCGTCAGATCCCTGTTTTTTGATGACATCGTCAGGATCCAGCCCTTCGGGAAGCGGAACAACACGCACGTTGATCTGCTCGTCGCGCAAAATCTCCAATCCGCGGATGGCGCCTTTCTGCCCGGCAAAATCCCCGTCATAACTGATGTAAACAGTGTCCGTGTAGCGCTTGATCAAACGCGCCTGTTCTTTTGTAAGAGCTGTTCCCATGCTTGCCACAACATTTTCAAAACCCGCCTGAAAAAGCGCAATGGTATCCATATACCCTTCGACAATGATGGCATTTTTCAAAAGTCCCGCTTTCTTTTGTTTCTTGACCTGGTTAATGTTGTAAAGGTTTTTGCTCTTGTTAAACACCATGGTCTCGCGGGTGTTCTTATATTTTGCAAAGTCCGTCTTTTCCAACACCCTGCCGCCGAACGCAACGACGTCTCCGAAAGCGTTGATGACGGGAAAGATCAGGCGTCCTCCCTGTGCATCGGTCAGACGGTGATTTTTTTCCGATTCCGTCACAACGCCGCTGTCCAGGATGTCCTGCCTGGAATAACCGGAATCCAGAAGAAACTGCGGCAGATCCTGGAAATTGAGAGATGCGCCCAGCCCGAATTTTCTGACGACCGACGCAGAGATCTTTCTGTCCAGAATATACTGAATATGCGCATCTGCCTTTCCGGAATTTAGATTATTTAAATAAAAATGCGCACTTGCGCGCAGGATTTTTAAAATATTGTCCCGTTTTTTCTTTTGTTCGAGGATCTGCTCACTATCAAAGTTCATCTCGGGCATCGGTATCTTTGCCCGTTCCGCAAGCATTTTGACGGCGTCCATAAAATCGACAGATTCGATCTCACGGACAAACGTGATGGCGTCGCCGGACGCGCCGCATCCGAAACAATGATAAAACTGATTGTCTGCATTCACGGTAAAAGACGGCGTCTTTTCATGATGGAATGGACACCTGCCCCACCAGTTTCCGCCTTTGCGCTCAAGAGAAACGTAGCTGCCTACCAGTTCGACCAGATCGATCTTACTTTTCAGTTGTGCAAGAAATTCCGGATCCAGTCCTTTTGCCATAGCCTTTATTCCTGTAAAAATCAGATTTCCTCTATATCTTTTTCCGTCAGCGCCCAACTGTGCGGTACAAACAAATAATCAAACACTGCAATAGCGAACTTATCCGTCATGGAAGAAAGGTAATCGCAAATGACCTGTTCCAAAGAAAACCGTTCGCAAAGTTGCAGATAAAAAGCAGGAAGTTTGTCCTTGTTTTTATAAAAGTAGTCGTACATTCCGAAGAGCATACGTTTTGCCCGCTCTTCTTCTTTCATGGATACAGGCGTTATGTAAACATTTTTGAACATGAATGCACGCAGGTTTTCCAGAGCCTCAGCCTCGCGCTCTCCCATCGCGACCTGATTTTTTCCGACACTCGCCCCATAGATCGATGTGATCATTTTATTGATTCTGTCACGCGAAGTACTTCCCAAAACGCGAATATCCCGTTTTGGCAGCTGGTCTTCACGCAACAGCCCTGCCCGAATCGCATCCTCGATGTCATGGTTGACATAGGCGATCCGATCCGCCCAGGAAACAGCTTTTCCTTCCAGAGTAGCCGGATTGCCGCTCTTCTTATGATTGAGAATGCCGTCGCGAACCTCATAAGTAAGATTCAGTCCTTTTCCGTCCTTTTCAAGGATGTCTACAACGCGAAGAGACTGCTCATTGTGCGAAAAACCGCTCGGAGAGAGTTCGTTAAGGACTCGTTCTCCCGCGTGCCCAAAAGGAGTGTGGCCGAGATCGTGTCCTAACGCAATCGCTTCCGCAAGGTCTTCGTTGAGCGCAAGCGATCTTGCAATCGAGCGGGCGATCTGCGAAACGTCGATTGTATGCGTCATGCGCGTACGGAAATGATCTCCTTCCGGAGAAAAAAATACTTGTGTCTTATTTTTCAGACGCAGAAAAGCCTTGCTGTAAATGATCCTGTCACGGTCGCGCTGAAAATCCGTGCGCATATTACACGGAACCTCTTCCCGCATCCTGCCGCGCGTGGACGCAGATTTGCAGGCGTATTCTGAGAAGAACATCTCCTCCATGCGATACGTCCGTTCCTTTGCGTTAAAATCCTCCATAATTCCCCCTATATCCGGATTTATCTGAGGCTTGTCCTTTTATATATTCTGCAAAAGGGCAAAAAACCCTTTTTTTCTTATAGAATTTTTTATTTTTTTACAATTAAATGACAGCCCCGCCGTTGATACGAAGTATTTCTCCCGTAATGTACTTGTTTTTCGACAAAAAAAGCACAGCCTCAGCCACTTCATACGCTGTTCCTTCCCTCGGAATGGGCAAATTACGAATAAACTCCAGTCGATCCTCCGCCGAAAGAACCTCATTCATTTTTGTGTCTATCATACCGCAGGTAACAGCGTTGACACGGATCCCGGAAGGTCCCAGTTCCTTAGCTGCCGCTTTGGTAAAGCCCAATAAAGCCGCCTTGCTTGCAGAATACGCCGCCTCGCAGGATGCACCCGTTTCTCCCCACATGGAAGAGATATTGACAATACACCCCTCTCCTCTTTTTAAAAATTTCGGAATGGCTGCGCGCGTACACAGGAATGCACCAGTCATATTAACGCGAAAAATCGCTTCCCATTGCGAAAGCGGAGTGTCCTGGATCAGTCCGAAAGAAGAGATCCCCGCATTATTGACGAGGACCTCCAGTCCGTATATGGACGAAAACATTTCCTCAACACTCTTTTCGTCGGAAACATCACAGCGAAAGGCCTGTACTCCAGCCCCTTTCTTTTGCAAAAGAGAAATGGTTTCTTCCGCCCCGATACTGTCTTTACTGTAACAGAAAGCTACGTCATAACCCGCTTCGGCAAAGGTAAGACATATTTCTCTCCCTATCCCACGGGAACCTCCTGTAACAAGAACAGTGCTCATTCCGACCTCCGCAAAGGAATATCCAGGATACACAGTATCTTCCTTGCAACTTCATCAACATTTAATCCGTTTGTGTCTATGGTAATATCCGCACATCCTTCATAGATAGGCGTGCGGTAATCCAAAAGCGCTTTCATTTTTTCAAAAGATGTATTTTTCAAGAGAGGACGTTCGTCGCCTGTATGCCCCGTCCGTTCAAACAGAACACCGATGTCAACTTTTAAAAAAACGATCTTGCCGCCACCTGCTTTGAAAGCGACGGCGTTTTCCGGCTTGAGGACGCACCCTCCGCCTGTAGAAAAAACACAGTTATCTTTTCCCGCAACAGAATGTACGATTTCCGTTTCGATCTCGCGAAAACGCTGTTCTCCGTAAAACTCGAAAATGCTCGGGATACTGCCGTATTTCTGCGTAATGAGATCGTCCGTGTCATACCACCGCATTCCCGTAAGTTCGGAAAGCCGTATACCGACGGAAGTCTTTCCTGCCCCCATCATTCCGCATAAAACAATGTTCATAACTGAAAACTCTCCACGGCAAGCAAATAACTGTTTTTCCCGAACCCGAGAATGGTACCGCGGCAAACTTCGGAAATAACAGAATGACGGCGAAACTCTTCACGCGCGTGCACGTTGGACATATGCACCTCTACCACGGGCGTTTTTACAGAAGCAATGGCGTCGCGGATGGCATAACTGTAATGCGTGAACGCTCCGGCATTTAATACAATCCCGTCAGCATCTGTCTGCTGGATCGCCGTGCAAAGTTCTCCTTCCAGATTGCTTTGGAAAAATTCGCACTCTGCGCCGCGCTCCTTACAGAATTTTCGGATCTCATCATTGATTTCCTCCAAAGTCTGAACACCGTAAACGCCAGGCTCTCGCTTTCCTGTCATATTAAGATTAACGCCGTTTAGAATGAGAAGTTTCATCTTTTTCTCCTGTTTTATTCAATTTATGCCAGATAGAGTACTTTGCAAAATAAATTATTCTGCGTATTCACGTCGATATTCTTCAAAAAACTTCTTTGCCTCTTCTGCGGATGCTTTTCTGTTCAGAACAATACAATCGCCGTAATAAGCCTGATAAAAAAGCATTCCCTCTCCGTTTACGATCTTTTTTCCCAAACTTTCCGCAATGCGCAAGAACTCGCTTTTTCGCGGATAATAGATCAGATCACAGGCAATATCACACAGAGAAAGAACGTCCGCTCCGACGGGGGAGATCCCCTCTGTCTTGTGCATTCCCACGCCCGTAACGTTTACGATCATAAATCTGGGAAGAGGCAGAACGCTGTCCAGCACTATGACGTTTCCGAATTCCTCGCTGATCTTCAAAGCGCTTTCCTTTTTTACATCATAGAGAGAAACCTCAGCGCCCTCGTCTAAAAGTTTTTTGACGACACTTCTTCCCGCCCCTCCGGCGCCAAGAACCAGAACATTTTTCCCTTTTACGTCGATCGCGTTGTTTTGAAGCATCAGCATAAACCCTGCTCCGTCCGTATTGTATCCGATGCGATCTTTCACTACATTGACAGCCCCGAACGTCTGAGCATCTCCTTCCAGCTTTTTCAAATAAGGAATAATGTCCAATTTGTAGGGAATCGTCACATTCAGTGCATCCAGTTCGTCAAGCAGACTCTCTGCGCGAGCGTCAAATTCCTCTTTTGTCAACGAAATAAGGGAATATTCACAATCAACGCCCATTTTTTTCAGATCGAACGTGTGCATTTTTGCGCTGTCCGATTTGGAAACATCTTTGCCGACAACAGCCATTTTTAACATACAGTACCTCCGTTTCCGTTTAAAAGCGTATAAAAGCCGGGGAAAGAAATATTTACGCACTCAGCCCCATTTATTTCCCCGCCGAATTCGCTTGCGGTAAGAGCTACTGCGCCGCTCATTGCAATACGGTGATCGCAGTAAGACGGTACCGATCCCCCGCGCAAAGTGCCTTTACCGCGAATGATAAACCCATCCTCGCGCGAAACACATTCGCCGCCAAGAGAATTGATCATCTCCGCCGTGGAAGCAATCCGATCGCTTTCTTTGACGCGCAGTTCTTCCGCGCCTTCTATCAGACTTTCTCCGCGCGAAAAGGCACAGAGGACAGCAATGACAGGAATTTCGTCAATGAGAGACGGCATGATCTCCCGCGTAAGATGAACAGGAGAAATTTCAGATCGGAACACGCGGATATCGGCGACAGGTTCCCCGCAAACCGAATGTTCATTTTCCAGACAATAGCGAACATTCATTGCGTCAAAAACTTTCAGAATACCCGTTCTTGTCGGATTGATACCGACATTTTTGCAAAGCGTTTCACCGCAGAGCGCTCCCAATGCCATAAAATAAGCTGCGCTGGAAATATCGGCGGGCACATCCACATTCACACAATGCAATTCCCCTTTTCGTATGGAAACCGCATTTCCTTCCACCCGTATATCTGCCCCCATGGCAGAAAGCATTCTTTCCGTATGGTCGCGGGATTTAAGGGGCTCGATCACCCGAGTTTCCCCTTCCGCACCCAATCCTGCCAGCAGGATAGCGCTTTTTACTTGCGCGGAAGCAACATGCGTGCAAACCTCCTTTCCGACAAGCGAAGCGGGAACAATGCGGACAGGAGCCTTTCCATCAGTGGTACGGACATCTGCGCCAAGACTGCGAAGAGGCGCCGCAACACGTTCCATCGGGCGCGAAGAAAGGGAACTGTCTCCTGTAAACGTCACACGGACGTTCCGTCCGCTCACAAGCCCCATCAAAAGCCGCATGGTCGTTCCGCTGTTTCCGCAATCGCAGTCCGCATCATGAAAGCAAGGCGAACCTTGAATGAAAATTTTGTTGTCGGAAACGCTGATCTGCGCCCCTAAAGCACGCATACAACGGATGGTGGAAAGACAGTCTTCCCCCAGCAAAGCGTTGGTAACGACAGCCACGCCCTTTGCCGCGGCATTAAACATAATGGCGCGGTGTGTAATGGATTTATCTCCCGGGATCGCAAAAGTGCCATAAAATTCTTTTTGTGCGGAAATTTTCATTGTCCTTTCTCCAAAACCGCAAGATATTCCGCATATTTTTCGGCGGGTAGAACGAGCTCCCTGCCTTCACCATAGCTCGCTGAAACATACATGGATATTTGATCTGCCTGTTGGTTCTTTTTATCCAGGAGTGCGTACGGGACGCACTGACTTACATTTTTGAAAACAGGAATCCTGCGCTCCACCAACGAAACCAGCGAACGTACCCACTGTGAATGCTCGTGCGAGGCAACACCTTTCCTTTCCGCAATCAGGCTTTCCAGCCACATTCCGATCATAACGTACTCGCCGTGAGAACGCCTTCCGTAACACAGCTCAAGGGCGTGACCCGTTGTATGCCCCAGGTTCAGACATTTGCGCAAACCTGCCGTTTCCGTCTCGTCAAGTTCAACGATGTGCGCTTTGAACTGTATGCAGTCAGAAACGATCTCCTGTAAATAAGCAAGGTCTCGCAGCCGCGGGGCATTGCTCAAGAGTTTCTCTCCGAGCGCACCGTCCAAGACACCGGTCTTGATGATCTCCCCCAGGCCGCACTTGATTTCGCGCGGAGGAAGTGTTTTTAAAAAGCGCGGATCGCAGAATACACGTTCCGGTTGATAAAAAGCGCCCAGAACATTTTTAACATTTTTATAATCGATCGCCGTCTTTCCTCCGACGGAACTGTCTACCTGAGAGAGCAACGTCGTAGGGATCTGTACAAGGTGTGTGCCTCGCATATACAAGGAAGCGGCAAAGCCGGTAATATCCCCGATCACACCGCCCCCGAGCGCAACAACGCAGGACGAACGATGCAACTTTGCCGCAAGCATTTCGTCAAGAATGCGAAAGAGAGATTTTTTATTTTTATTTCTTTCTCCCGCGGGCAGAACGCAAATGCGCGCTTTCGGGAAAAGATGTTTTATCTCCTCCCCGTAAAAACGGAAAACATTGGAATCCGTTACGAAAAAGGCATCTTTTTCGTGAAGATATGTCTGTGCTTCCGTCCATGCGCCATCGCCGCAGATGACAGTGCTCGGTCTCGATTTTGTTTGGATTTCTATTGTTTGCATAGTACTCTATTGAATATAAACAGGTGTTTTCAGAGTTTTTGGTAGCGTTCGATGATCTCGCGCATATTGTCTCCGCCCAATCTTTCCTGCACTTTTTGCGCAAGCGCAAAACAAACAGTGCTTTCCACAACAATCTCACAGGCACAGATTGCGCAAACATCGCTCCGCTCTGTTGCAGCGCGGCAGGCTTCTCCCGTATCAAAATTGACGGTATTCAACCCGCGCATGAGAGTGGGGATCGGCTTCATTGCCGCACGAAGAATAATCTCCTCTCCGTTGGACATCCCCCCTTCTATTCCGCCTGCGCGGTTTGTCTTACGCGTAAACTTTCCATTTTCAAAAAAGATCTCATCGTGAACTTCGCTTCCGCGCTTCCGCGCAGCCTCAAAACCGAGGCCGATCTCGACGCCTTTGATCGCCTGGATTCCCATGACTGCGCCCGCAAGATGTCCGTCCAGCTTTTCGCCATAGCTCATGCAGCTGCCGAATCCGCTTTTCAATCCGTTGACACGGATCTCTACGATCCCGCCCGCTGTATCTTTTTCTTCTTTGATCTGTTCAATGCGCCGTTTTGCCTCTTCGCACAGAACAGGGTCAGGCATGAACAGCTCAGAATTTTTTACATCGCAAAGCTGCGCAGCGGTATATTCTTTGTCGTCAGAGATTCCTGCCACGGAACGCACGTAACCGCACACCTCTATACCGAGTTCACGCAGAAACATTCTTGCGATCGTTCCCGCGGCAACGCGCACCGCCGTTTCCCTTGCAGAAGCGCGTTCGAGAATGTTTCTCGCATCCGTCTGGTCATATTTGAGTACCCCGGAAAGATCAGCGTGTCCGGGACGTACGCGCGTCAGACGACGCGCCGTAACGTCGGCGCCGTACGGAGACATATATTCTTCCCAGTTTTTGTAATCTTTGTTTTCCACCATCAGACAGACAGGGCTGCCCAAGGTAAGACAATTCCGAACGCCGGAAAGGATCTTTACCATATCCGTTTCTATCTTCTGACGTGCCCCCCTGCCGTAACCGCTTTGCCTGTATGCAAGATAACGATTGATCTCCTCCGTATCGATTTTTAAATTGGAAGGAAGTCCTTCAATGATCGCCGTCAAAGCCTGTCCGTGCGATTCTCCGCTTGTCATCCATCTGATCATGAAAAAATCTCCGTTGAATTGATTACACAGACAGGACGGAATACATTCCGTCCCTCTCTATGGTAAGCATAATATTTCCCAATTCATCCGTCCTGTAAAACTGCACGGACGGGTGCGCCTGCAAAAGATTTTCCACAACATCCTGTGCGGGATGTCCGTAAGAATTTCCCACCCCGCAACTGAAAAAGACCGCTTCCGGGCAAAGATATTGTGCAAACTCCAGACAGGTAGAATCAGAGCCGCCGTGATGTCCTGCCTTCAAAAAATCCAGCCCGGAAATATCGGGCGAAAGTAAGACTGTTCCGAAAGAAGTCTGTGCCGGTATTTCAAAAACGATACCGCCTGTTTGCTCAAAAATTGTCAACAACTCGCGCTCCACCAAAGAGGAAATATCGCCGGGGAAAAGAAGTTTCCTTCCGGCATATTCCATATATAGCACAGCAGACGCATCGTTCCCCTCTTTTTCATTATTGAGAAACCCTGAGAGAACAGAAGCATACCAAAAATTTTCTTTGTCGTCGGAAACTATAAAAGTAAGCGGAAGTGTATCGCAAATCTTATGAGAATACTTTTCCGCAAGAGCGCGGCATTGCACAAGCTGCAGATCGTCAGGGTTTTCCTCAGGAAGATATACAGTATTCGCACCGAAACAACGCAGAACGGCTTCCATTCCTCCGATATGGTCGGAATCCGTATGTGTGATAAAGAGATGATCGATCCTTTCCACTCCCAGCGAAACACAAACTCCGAGTATATTGCGAAGCCCTTCAGAACTTCCGTCACCGCAGTCTATCATAAGGATCTGTCCGTCAGGCAACTCCGCAATGCTGCAATCGCCCTGCCCGACATCCAGATAAAAGACACGCATTTGTCCGTCCAGCCGTTTTTCTATATCGGGCGTCAGCACGGACGCCCAAAGATACTCTACAGGGAACAGAAAAATATCCGTCAAAACCAAGCAGCAAAGTAAAAGCCCGGCAAGAACAAAAGCAACGATGCGTAAAGCAATCTTTTTGCGGTGCCGAACAATTCCGGCAGCCATCAATGCACGATTGACTTTTTCAGTCTGATTGCGCTCCGCTCTGCGCATAGTCCTTCCTCATCCGTAAAAATTCAAACACTCTTTCTCGCAGCCGATCTGCGGCATATCTGCAGGATCTGCGACATATTTGCAGAAGCGCATTCATAACCCGCATCGTATATTTGAGGTGCATAATGAATATCCGTTGTTCGGAACGCTGTGAGATCCGGTTCAAACAACAAATCACATCGTGAAAACCCGCTTTGATTTATAATACGGCGTTCCCCCGAAGAGCAGGAAAACTCGACATCTTTGTACGTATCCACGGGAGAGAGTGCCACACCGATAACAATATCTGCCCCTAATTCCCGGGCAGCATCGCCGGGAACAGCATTACAAAACGCTCCGTCTGCAAGAAGAGTTCCTCCGATCCGCATCCCTTTAAAAAGAGGCGGGATCGACGAAGATGCAAGAACGGCCCGCGCGGCGTTTCCAGACTTCAAACGCACTTCGTTGCCTGTCGCATAATCCGTAGCGATTGCGCAAAAAGGTTTGGAAAGTTCTTCTATATCCACCGAACCAAGTGCGTCATCAACAGAGCTCAGCAAAGGTTCCAAACTTCCAGAAAGCATTGCGGCAAGCGCAGCTCCTCCGTATTGAATATTGGTAAGTAACGAAACTATATCTGCAGGACTATATCCTTTGGCGCACAATGCGCCAACGATTGCCCCCGCGGATGTGCCGCAATAAATATCCGCTTCGATCCCATTTTCTTTCAGGACTTGCAAAAAACCGAGGTGAGCCATTCCCTTTGCCCCGCCGCTGCCCAGTGCAATGCCGATTTTGCGTTTACGGCGAATAAAATCAGCCATCGATCGCAAGCGCGTACGCACCCCAAATCCCCGCATCGTTGCCGAGCTGCGCTTTGAGAATGGAAAGCGGGATCCTGTCGAACCCTACAAACAAATGCTCGTCCACATATTTACGTACGGGCTGAAGGAGATATTCTCCCTGCCCGGAAACACCTCCGCCAACAATGATCGCCTGAGGTCGGAAACAATTGACAAGATTGAGAATCCCCTCACTCAGATACATGATATAGTTTTTGACCACTTCCTGCGCCGCAGGATCACCCTCTTTTGCGGCGGTAAAACAAGTCATGCCGTTCACGCTCTCCGGATCGGGGGCAAGTTTCCACATGGCAGAATCCTTATGTTCAAACATAGCCCTCTTTGTATCGCGGATAAGTGCGGACGCCGACGCATACTGTTCAAAACATCCGCGTCTGCCGCATGGACAGGGAATCCCGCCCACGACCAAAGTCATATGCCCCGCTTCACCTGCACCGCCGCGGAATCCTTCAAAAATTTTGCCTCCGATGATAATTCCGCTTCCAACTCCCGTTCCGAGCGTAATGGTAATGCTGTCCGTAAACTTTTTACCGGCCCCAAATTTTGCCTCGCCCAACGCCGCTGCGTTAGCATCGTTGGAAATCTTAACGGGGATCCCGCCGAGATTTGCAGAGATCTCGGAAGCCAAAGGCACGTTTTCCCAATTAAAATTCGTCCAGGAAACAACAGTTCCGCCTGCACCGTCTATAATACCGGGCGTGCCAACGCCTACCCCGCCAAGCAAAGACAGCGGAACTTTTACCAATTCGCAAACCTCACGAGCAAGCCCCGCAAGCTTTTTTGCCGTAGCGGCAAATCCGTCCTCTTTACAAGTTTTTACGGTGCTTTTAGAAACCATCTTTCCGTCTGAAGAAAACAAACCAGCCTTAGCGCTCATACCGCCAAGATCAATACCGACATAACACTTTTCCGATGACATACTTCTTCACTCCTTAAAAATTGCATCAGCCAACAAATATGCTTCGCGCATACCGTTTTGCAGGGCAACGTTGCGCAGTTGATGCGCATTTGCAGCTTCCTTATCATCCAACAATAAATCGGAACGCTTTGTATCCGAATGGAGAACGTCGAGAGCCGGTATACCCAGCTGTACATACTCCTCGCAAAAACGCAAAACACTGTTGCAAGCGTCCGTAAATTCGTTTGCCAGAGACGGTTCGACCGTAGCAAGAACGGTAAGCGTTCCCCCTCCGTCTAACCTTCTTGCCGAGGCAAAAAACTTTTTACATTCCAGAAGCGCCATTTCCTCGTCCGAACAGACCTTTTCCGCCGCACGAAAATATGCTTGCATGGAATCGAGCAAAAGCACAACATTCCCACCGTCTTCGGCAATTCTTTTTGCGCGCTCCAGAGCAAGCCTTGCCAGGTCCGTACGATCTGCATTCAGGCTGTCAAAAGGCGCAGAAAAGACATCCGCATTCGGCAGACGCAATTCAAATTCTACGCTCTCTTCCGGTCGTTGTCCGAGCAAAAGTAGTATGACCTGAGCTTGTCCGGAAAGACATTCAGCAATTTCTCGCAAAAACGTGGTTTTTCCTGTCCCGGAAGGAGCAACGAGGAGCGCCCGCTGACCCTTTCCCAAAGGAGCGAGAAGTTCTGCCGCTCTCACCAAGTGGTTTCCCGATTTTGCAAAAGAATATTTCTGCTGCGGAAAAGCCGCGGCAAATTCCTCAAAATTCCCGCGCTGATATGAAAATATTTTTCCGTTGACAGATTCCGCCTGTGCAAAGACAGGTGGCTTTCCCGCCGCTTCCACAACATATCCTGCAACAAGATCGCCTTCGCGCAGACAAAAGCGTGTCCTGACATCTTCTGTCAAAATCGGAATTTTGACAACACCCTTTTTCTTTTCCGGGTAGACTCTCCAGTTTCCGTCCGGCAATCTCTGCACAAATCCGCGATACAGCCGGTCGCCATATCCATACACGGGCGCCGATTGAATGATGTCGTTAAACTCGATCTTTTCCGACTCGGGAATGTAGTTATCGTATGGTTTATGCAAGCGGCATTCTTCTATCAGCTTGCGTACCTCACTGATGCTTTCCGCGGGTGCCGCCTCAGCTTTTACGCGCGCGCCTCGCCGACTGACTTTTTCAGGCTCCGCCAAACCAGCCGCGGCAATAATGATCCGCAGGATAAGATCATGCTTTCGCGCCGAAGAAGGCGCGTTGACGCCAAACTCACGGGCTAATGTCCGAAGATCGTAAATTGTTTTATCGTTCAGATAATCGTAAACGGAACCGAATGCTTCCAAGATCTCTTTCTCTTCCATTAAAATTTCCTCGCAGGGATCAGAATTTTTCCCTGTCGGTCCAAGGGGATCTCATATCCTGTATGCTCCGCCAGACCGCCTGCAACTTGTTCTAGCTTGTCCTCCGTGTCGATGTCCAGAGTACAATCCTTGCATCTGAAATGCATCGCAACCGCTGTACCGGGTCCGATCCTGCGAACCGTTTCCAGCGCAGCAGATGCATCGATCGTATACGTGCCTCCGACGGGGAGCATCAAAATGTCCACTTTCCCGATTTTGTTTACAAGGTCCGCAGAAGGTACCTCCCCCAAATCCCCCATATGACAAATACGTAATCCGTCTGTTTGATAAACAAATACAGTATTTTTGCCTCGCTTTTTCCCTTTTACCTCATCGTGATAACTTTCCAATCCTTCCAAAGTTATATCTTTAAAAGAATATTTCCCGACCTCGGAAAAAACTTTTTGCACACCCTTTACGGCGCTCAGAAAAGAGTGATCGAAATGCGAATGACTGCACGTTACTATATCCGCCTCCAACGAGGGCAGTTCATAACCAACCCCCGTGTAGGGATCCGTGAGAAGTTTTGTTCCCTGCTGTGTCGTCATAAGAAAACAGGAATGCCCGAGATATTCTATTTTCACCGCAAAACTCCTCCTTATAAAATCTGTTTTACCGCAAAACTAAGTTTGTGACGCTGCTCAAATCCTGAAAAATCCAGCACATATTCGCATTCCACACATTCACTGCCCTGTCTCATTCCGAAAAAAAGTTTTTCTACGCGTACGGAAACAGAAAGATTCCCCATTGATGTGGAAAGAATTGAATGCGTTTCTTGTTCCGGATTAAATTCCAGAGCGTAAGAAATTTCACCAAGCCTTTCTATGCGCAAAAAAGGCGGTTTTTTGCAATAGCATATGCAATAGTCCGTTCCGTCCTTTTCAAAGATAAATCCTTTTTCCGCCTTTTGTGCTTTGGCAAAAATACGTTCCGTTTCCCCGTCGCATTCAGTTCTTAAAAATACAGAAAAATCCCGTTTTTTCTCTAACATCAGTCTGCGGAAGCCTCTTTATTTTATTTATTATACTATATTTT
>CASFBD010000012.1:22566-25206 GCA_949292885.1 uncultured Bacillota bacterium | reverse complement strand
TGTACTTCTTATTCTTTCGTTTCTCTTCCATATCAAAATACACCCCTTTTTAGTTTAACAGGTTTTTCTTTTCCTGTCCAACTTTTGGGGTGCATTTCATTCGGCGGGTTTTATTTTACTGAATTTTATACGTCGTACCGTTCGGGGTATCCACCAAAGTAATACCCTTGGCGGCAAGCTCGCCGCGAATGCGGTCTGCTTCGGCGTAATTTTTTGCTTTCTTTGCCGCCGCGCGCGCTGCAATTGCTGCTTCGATTTCTTCCGCGGAGAGAGAACTCTCTTTCTTTGCCTCTTCTTTGAGAAGGTCAAGAGACAAAACCTTGTCAAAATCAGCAAGAAGTGCGCGTTTTGTGGCACCGTTTATATCTTTTGCCTTGACCACGTCGTATACACAGGTAACGGCGAGAGAGGTATTCAGGTCTGCGTCCATCGCGTCGCAGAACGCCTTTTTATAGCGGGCAACGGCTTGCGCGTCGATCTCCCCTTCCTCGGGAATGGCAACCGTACGCTGACGAAGTTTTCTGTAAGCATTGGCGGCGTTGTCAAAGGAATCCTGCGAATATACCAGCGAATTGCGGTAATGCGATTGCAGGCAGAAAAAGCGATATTCCATAGGAGAGTATCCCTCTTCCTCCAGTTTTTTGAGGGTGAGGAACCCGCCCGAGGACTTGCTCATCTTGCCGCCTGAGGTGTTCAGGTGCAGAACGTGGAACCAATACTTGCACCACTGATGACCCAGATATGCCTCGCTCTGTGCGATCTCGTTGGTATGGTGAGGGAATACGTTGTCAATGCCGCCGCAATGAATGTCTACGTACTCGCCCAAGTATTTCATGGCGATGCAGGAGCACTCGATGTGCCATCCGGGATATCCTACGCCCCACGGACTGTCCCATTTGAGCGCCTGATCTTCAAACTTGGATTTGGTAAACCACAGCACAAAATCATTTTTATTGCGCTTGTTTTCGTCCTCATCCACCCCTTCGCGGACGCCCACTTCCAGATCGTCCTCCTTGAAGTTGAAGAACTTGTGGTACTGTTCCACTTTGGAGGTATCGAAATAGACGTTCCCGCCCGCTTTATAGGCGTATCCCTTTTCCATAAGCGACACAATGACGCGGATAAACTCCTCCACGCAGCCTGTGGCGGGCTGCACGACATCCGGGCGCTTGATGTTCAGCGCGGCGCAATCGGCAAAAAAGGCGTCTGTATAGAACTTTGCCAGCTCCAGCACCGTTTTATGTTCGCGCTTTGCACCCAAAAGCATTTTATCCTCGCCCGTATCCGCGTCAGAAGAAAGATGCCCGATGTCCGTAATATTCATCACGCGCGTGACGGCGTATCCTGCATAACGCAGGTATTTTTCCAGAACATCCTCCATCAGATAGGTGCGCAGGTTGCCGATGTGCGCAAAATTGTAGACAGTCGGCCCGCAGGTGTACATGCTCACCTTTCCCGCTTCGTGCGGGACAAATTCCTCTGTCGTTCTCGTCAAAGTATTGTAAAGTTTCATGATCGTCTCCGATTGAATGATTTCAGTGTCTTGCCCTGCCATTATAGCATAATTTTACCAAACAGACAACTAAATTAAAGGGAAACCGCTTCCGCGATCGCCTGAACGGTCTCCTCCACGGTGTGCCCTTCGCAATCCAGCGTCACGTCCGCATATTTTTCGTACAACGGCACGCGCTCGGCGTACAGCTGTGCCACCGTTTCCCCGGGCGTGCGCATAACAACGCCGCGGCGGAAGATATTTTTCAACCGCTTTTCCAGCGCAGGCTCACCCAATTTGAGATACACCACCGTACCCATCTGTTTGAGGTGAAGCATCGCCTTTTCGCCATAGATCACCGATCCGCCCGTGGCAATGACGCAGCGCTCCGCCCAAAGCTCGCTGTTGACTTCCTCTTCGATGCGCAGAAACTCCTCCGTGCCCTTTTCGCGGATAATGTCGCACAGCAGGGCGCGCTCCCTGTTCTGGATCAAAAGATCCGTGTCGATAAACCCGTAGCCGATCGCCTTGGCAAGCAATACGCCCGCCGTACTTTTGCCGGATGCGGGCATCCCGATGAGAATGATATTTTTCATACCCTTCCTCCCTTCGCACATATTATTATACGGTTTTTTTTGAAAAAAGTCAATTTTTGTTGGCTCAGGCAAAAATTTATGGTAAAATATCCGCATGGACGAAAAGACGGCACAGGAAAAAGCGAAGGCACTGCCCTCCCTGCTTTTACCCTGGTATGACAAGAACAAGAGAGATCTCCCCTGGCGGGAAAACACCGATCCCTACCGCGTGTGGGTTTCGGAGATCATGCTGCAGCAGACACGTGTAGAGGCGGCAAAAGAGCATTACCGCAGATTTTTAAAAAAGCTGCCCACCGTGCAGGCGCTTGCCGAATGCAGTGAGGATGAACTGCTTAAACTGTGGGAAGGGTTAGGATATTACTCCCGCGCAAAAAACCTGCACAAGGCAGCAAAAATAGTGGCGCGGGACGGATTCCCCTCCGACGCGGAAGGTTGGCGCAAATTGCCCGGCATAGGCGATTACACGGCAGGCGCCATCTCTTCCATCGCCTTTGAGTGCCCCTCTCCTGCCGTGGACGGCAACGTGGTGCGCGTGCTTTCGCGTCTTTTGGG
>CASFBD010000012.1:0-22509 GCA_949292885.1 uncultured Bacillota bacterium | reverse complement strand
TGGGCGATGAGAGAGAACAAGACCTTCTGCGCACGGAATACGCAAAACTGCTTGCACCTGCCTACCCCGAAAAGCGGCGCGGCGATTTTACGCAGAGTCTGATGGAACTGGGCGCTACCGTGTGTCTGCCCTCTTCCCCAAAATGTCTTGCCTGCCCTCTGCTTAGTATCTGCGAGTCAAAGAGCGACGCATTGCCCGTCAGAAAAATGAAACCGGAACGGCGCAAAAGTGACATGACGTTGCTTCTTTTTTATGACAAAACGGGGGCGGCGGTCTGCAAACGCCGCGAGGGCGTTCTGCAGGGAACATACGCCTTTTTTACCGTAGAATGCGCCATGGACGAAACGGAGCTTGCCCGCTTTCTGCGGGAATGCGGGTTGACTGAGTTTGTGATCGGCGCGCCAAAATCGCACCGCCACGTGTTTACTCATCTTGAATGGAATATGACGGCATATCCCGTCTTTACGGAAGAAAACGTCACCTCTTTGCAATCGCCCGAAGGAATACCCTGCACGCCCTTTTCCGACCTGCTTTTTACACCCGTCCGCGAAATCGAGGAAAAGTATTCCCTTCCCTCCGCTTACCGCTGGTGCCTGACTATCCTGAAAAAAAGTTCTTTCCGATAAACAAAAACGGCGCTTTTTCGCGCCGTTTTTATTTACTTGTTTGTTGATCTTAAAAGTATAACCCTATAAAAGAGCAGGGCAGGTCTTAACAGACCTGCCCTGTTTTGTTTAATAGATCTCAGTAATACATACTGCCGCCTGCCGCTCCTGCCGCAACAATGGAAAGCACAATAGAAATGATAAAAAACACCACCTCTACGATCACGCCGACAATGGCGCCCTTTCCGCAGGATTTTGCGCGCAGAGGAAGGGTATCCTTCCAGACAAGGTACAAAATCAGGCCAATGATCGGGAACAGGAAACACAAAAACGCAAATCCGCCGCTGGGTGCATCCTGCGTCTGCGGTACGTACGGCTGCTGATACTGGTTGTTCTGCGCCTGATACGTCTGGCCGGACTGAGTATTATTTGCCTCAGACTGAGCCGCTCCGCAGAAAGGACAAAACTTTGTTTCTTCCGTGATTTCCTTTCCGCAATGCTTGCAAAACATTTTTCAAATTCCTCCCAATTCTATCTCTTCGGCAGGCATCAGAGCAATGCCATACCGTAAGGAACATAAGCCGGCGCCGCGGCGATCAGAACGACCACCAAAATTATATACAAAATGACCAGAACAAACCCGACAATGACGCCGATCAGAGCGCCTTTCCCGCACATTTTGGAACGGTTCGGATATTCTGTCATCCAGACAAGATACAAAATAAAGCCGATCAAAGGAAAAAAGAAACCAAGCACGCCCCAGCCTGCATTGGGCTGATCGTTGTAATAAGGCGCTTGTCGGGGATCGTAATAATTCTGATTGTAATACCCTTGATTGTTATATCCCTGATTGTTGTTTCCCATATTCCGGTTCGGCTGCTCGTCAGAAACAGACTTCCCGCACGAAGTACAGAACTTTGCATCGTCCGGCAATTCTTTCCCGCAATATCTGCAATACATTTTTCATCACTCCCACTGAAACATGTAAATATATTGTATCATAACGGCTATACGTTGTCAATATTTTGTTACAAAAATGAAAGCGTTCCGTATAAATAAAAAGCGATGACACACAGCAAAAACAGCCGTCCTATCGGACGGCTGAAAATTCATTCTTCTTTATCTTCTTTTTCTTCTGTTTTGGCTTGTTTCCGCTTTTTATATTTGAGGTACAAGATCTGCACGGGATAGGCGACAAGGCAGACCGGAATAATGATCAGATCGAAGCAGAACCAGACAAAGTGCTCCACCGCCTCGCACAACCCCTGCCACAAAGCAGGACGGCGACGCCTGTACAGATACACAGCAAGCACAAACACTGCCTGCGCAAAACATATGATCCCGAACACGATCCAGAAAGAATTGCTGACCGCATTCAGGGAAAATCTGCTGAAAAAGACAAACCCCGGCGTTTCGTACTGTCCGTAATGGTTGTCCGTAAAATACACTTCCGAATAGTCGGACGAGTATACGAGGCGAACTCTGCCCCGGATCCCTTGTGCAATACACTTTTCACGGTCGGGATAGATATCGCATTCAAAAAAACTTTTCTTGTCGGAATAATTCCCGATCCAGTCCTTATAATCTTCCCTCTTTGCGGCGGAAAACACATTGCCGCCTATGTTGTAGCCCTCCTCAATGCAGAGATACTCCTGCCCGAATTGCGCTTTCGCACTCTCTTTGGTGAGGAAATTAGAAGGGAGATGTTCGTACGTATAGAGATACAGAGCCACTTGCTGTGCCGAAAAATATTCTTTCTTTTCGGAAACGTGCACCCTTGTAGTAATGGCCAGGACAAAGGAAAGCAACGTAAGCAGAAAGCAAAAAAATACGATCCAGCTTTTTGAGAAACCGGCTGTTTTCATACTTCTCCCGCTTGCCCTCCTTTTGAAATCTTAAGTATAATTATTGTAGCACGTTCGGGAACAATATACAAGGGAAAAGGGATAAAAACGCAAAAAAATAACGGGACTCGTTTGTCCCGTTGTTTTTCAGCCGTTTAGCATTATATCTATGATCTCTTTATCCGTTTCCGCCATGCCGTCGTGCGCCAGTCTGCCCACGCTGCGGATGGTATTTTCCACCCCTTTTTTGACGATGCCGTCCCCGCCGTAAAACTGATTGCCGCTGCAATACATATCGTAGCCGAGAATGCCTGCCTCCACCGCCTGAGAAATTTTTGCCGCGCAGGACGCCTTTGCCCCGTCGCAGATGATGCCCGAAACAATGGCAACGGCATTGACGATGGTATGAGAGATCTGTTTGAAAGATGCGCCCGAAAGATACGCAATGCCCGCGCCCGCACCCACGCCCGCCGAAACGGCGCCGCAATAGGCGGAAAGTCTGCCGATACCCGTCTTTAAATGAATGGTGACAAGGTCGGACAGCACGATCGCGCGGAGCATTTCCTCCCTGCTCTTTTTAAATTCCCGCGCATAGACGACAACGGGAACACTGGCTGTTATGCCCTGATTGCCGCTGCCGGAAACAATGACCACGGGCATTTCGCATCCGTTCATGCGCGCGTCCGAAGCCGCAGCGGCATACGCGCGCGCCTTGACGCGCACGTCCTGCGGCGAATTTTGCAGCAATATTTTGCCGATGTTGGCGCCATACTGATTCTTCAGACCCTCTTCGGCGATCGCCATGTTGAGTTCCGCCTGTTTCCCCACAAGATCGCCCACCTCCCCAAGGTCGACGCAGCGGACAAACTCGCAGATCTTTTCCACGCTGAGAAGACTGCGGTCGGTGGTGATCTTTTCCGCTACCCCGGCGATCTCCTTTTCCAAAAGCGTTCTGCCGTCTCTCTCTTCCAGAACAATGTTGGTATGATATTCTACAATACGTACGCGGGAATTGTGTCCGTTCCCCTCCAGTTTTACGTCAATATCAAAAATATGCGGCGTGTTTGCAAGACAAACGGAAACCGGTGTTACGGCAAGGTATTGCTTCAGCTGCATCACTTGCTCTTCGCTTACCTGCGAAATAACTTCCAACTGTTTTTCCGACCTGCCGCACACAATACCCGCACAGGCAGCCGCGGCAATGCCGCGCAATCCGCCCGTATGCGGAACGACCACGCTCTTTACGTTTTTGAGAATGTTCCCGCTGACCGACACCTCTATCCTTTCGGGCAGACAGCCCAAAATTTCCCGCGCGGCGGCCGCCGCATAAGCAATGGCGATGGGTTCGGTACACCCCATCGCAGGCAGGAGCTCCTCATGTAAAATTTTTACGTATTCCGAATAAATTTTTTCTTCCATCTCTATTCCGCGTCTTTTTCTTTGCGTCTGTCCCGCACTTTGCGAACAATGTAACAGACCAGGAACGCCAATCCCGCCAGGGTGAGACCCGCTCCCAGCCCCGTGTAAAACATGGCCGTACATCTGTCCGGGATGATATGCAGGGAACGCAGAAGAATGCCGCCCGTCATCATTACACCCATCAGAATGTATGCCTTGACATCGAAAAATTTAAGAAAGCAGTGTTTTCTTTCCCCGTCGTAACCGTAGATCCTGCGCAGGTGTTTTTTCACGATCATGCCGAACATGGTGCCGAACAGCAAAAACACGCCCGCCGCGGACAACGCCATCCACCATTCCCAACGCACGGTCAGGGAGGCGGCAATGCCCAGGCGCAGGATATTTGCGCCCGCCGCCGTCCACACAAAGGCGGCGATGAGCACAAGAGTCTGTTTTTGTACCATCATTCCTCCGCTTTGGGTTTTGCGTACTTAAAGCAGGCAACAAAGTGATCGCCATCCACCTCCACGAGAGGAGGTTCTCCCTGCTTGCAGTATTCCTCCTCTTCCGGGCACCTGCCGCAAAAGCGGCAGCCCTGCGGCGGATTGATGGGACTGGGTACTTCGCCCTGCAGACGAATGCGCTCGTGCTTGCCGTCGATGTCGGTATCGAAAATGGCAGACATCAGTGCGCGCGTGTACGGATGCACGGGGTTGGCAAAGATCTTATCCACGTTGCCGTACTCCATCGTTTTTCCGAAATACATGACGAGCAGCCTGCTGCAAATGCGCTTGACGACGGCGAGATTGTGCGAAATAAACAGGTACGTGATGTTGTACTTTTCCTGCAAGTCCATCAAAAGGTTGAGGATCTGCGCATGTACGGACACGTCCAGCGCGGAGACGGGCTCATCGCAAACCAAGTATTTCGGCTTTAAGATAAGCGCCCGCGCAATGCCGATGCGCTGTTTTTGTCCGCCCGAAAAATCTGAAGGAAAACGGTCGAGGTCGCCCTCGGAAAGCCCCACTTCGCGCAGCATTGCTGCCGCCTGCTCGCGCATTTCCTCGCGCGTGAACCCGCCCAGGATGCGCAGAGGTTCGGAAACAATATCAAACACACTGAAACGCGGATTGAGCGAGGAAAACGGATCCTGAAAGATCATCTGCATACTGCGGCGCGCTTCTTTCAGCTGTTTCTTGTTCATGGCGGTCAGTTCCTGCCCGTCAAACCAGATCTTGCCCGAATCCACCTTCTGAATGCCGAGAGTGGTGTTGGCAAGGGTACTTTTTCCGCAGCCGGATTCCCCCACCAGCCCGAACGTTTCGCCCTCGAAAACTTCCAGCGATACGTCGGAAACGGCGCGCACGAATCTCTTTTTCTGGAACGGATAATCCTTCTTTACGGGAAAGGAGACATGAATGTTTTCCAGTTTGAGAAGCGGTTCATTTTTTTGCATATTCTATCTCCTTATAGCGCCAGCAACGCACATACCTGCCCCCTTCCAGCTTTTCCAGAACGGGCATTTCCTGCTTGCACTTGTCACATGCGTACTCGCACCGCGGGTGGAAATAACAGCCCGTCGGCTTGCGCGTGGGACAGGGCAGAGACGAAGGGATCTGCACAAACCTGCCCCGTTCGTCGTCCAGCCTTGCGATGGAACCCAGCAGTCCCATCGTATACGGGTGCAGAGGCCTTGTAAAGAGGTCGCGCGTCTTTGCCCTTTCGACGATCTTCCCGCTGTACATGACATAGATCTCGTCCGCCATGTTCATGACGATGGACAGATCGTGCGTAATGAGCATAAGCGACGTTTTCTGTTTTGTTTGCAAGTCTTTCAGAATATCCAGCACCTGCGCCTGAATGGTGACGTCCAGCGCCGTGGTCGGTTCGTCCGCAATGATGAGGTTGGGGTTGCAGGCAAACGCCATGGCGATGAGTACGCGCTGACGCATTCCGCCGGAAAGCTGGTGCGGGTATGCCTTGTAGCGCAGTTCCGCGTCGCTGATCCCGACAAGTTTGAGCGCCTCGATGGTGCGCTTTTTCGCCTCTTTTTTACGGTTAAAGCGCTTTTTTTCGCCCTCCTGCCCCGACGATTCAAAGTTTAAATTGCCGTGCGCGAGAAAGATCTCGTCGATCTGTTTCCCCACCGTCATGACGGGGTTGAGCGCGGTCAGCGCGTCCTGAAAGACCATGGAAACGTCTTTTCCGCGCACTTTTTGCATCTGTTTGTCCGAAAGGTCCTTGATGTCTACGCCGCCCAGTTCCAGTTTATCCACGCGCATGATGGCGGGAGGCGTGGAAAGGAGTTTCATCACGGCGAGCGACGTGACGCTCTTGCCGCAGCCGCTTTCGCCCACGATCGCCGCGCATTGCCCCTGTTCGATCTCGATGTCTATGCCTTCCACAGCGCGAACGATCCCGCCCTCGATGGGAAAGATCACTTTTAAATTTTTAACTTCCAGTGCTTTCATCTTTCTCTCCCGATGCGGGCGTTTGCGCCGCATATTCCCCTTTGAGCTTGCTGCCTTCGTCCATGGAGGCAAACACCTCGTCGAGGTATGTATTGTTGAGGTGCTTGAACACCTTGATCATGCTGCTGCCCTTGCGCATCCTCGGATTGAGGATCTCCTCCATGGCAAGCCCGATGCGCATGAACGAATACACGGCAAGGAATATTCCCACACCGGGTGCAAGGATGCTCCACCAATGCCCGAACAGCATGGCGCCGCTGCTCTGCGCGTCCGCAAGCATTTTGCCCCAGCTGACCGCTTCCGGATTGCCCAGGCCGAGAAAGCTGAGCCCCGCTTCCGCCACCATGATGCCCGCACTGGTGAGCGCCGTGCTCATGATGAGCAGGTTGGAAACGGCAGGCAGAATGTGCCGCCACATGACGTACCAGCGGCTTGCGCCCATGATCTCCGCCGCCTTGACGTAATTTGCATTTTTGATGAGGATGACCTGCGAACGTATGACGCGCGCCAGTCCCGTCCAGCCGAACGCCGCAAACACGAGAACGATGACAAAATAACTTGTCCCCAGCACATTGGTCATGACAATGACCAACGGCAGAGTGGGTATGACGAGCAAAACGTCTACGACACGCATAATGACGGTATCCACCCAGCCGCCGAGATAACCCGCGGCAATTCCCAACAGGGAGCCGAGAATGGCGATGGTGATGCCCGTAATGACGCCGATGCTCAGCGAAGAGCGGGCGCCGTAAATGAGCATACTGAAAATATCCTGTCCCGTGGTGATGGAGGTACCCAGCAAATGTTCCCATGAAGGGGAAAGCCCCTTTTCCGCGCGCTGTGTAACGTCGTACGGGTCATACGGCGCGATGAGAGGCGCAAAGATGGCGCAGATCGCAAGAATACCCACAATGATCAGACCGATCCTGCCCTGCTTATGTTTCCAGAGCTTTTTGAAAAAGGAACCGATACCCTGCAGAATGTGCAGAAGAAACTTACCTGTTTTTGAAAAAATAGTTCTGATCTGCTCTTTCATCGTCTTTCCCCCAACGTAACGCGCGGATCGAGCAGGCTGTAAACGAAGTCGGTCAGCAGGTTCGCCACAAGCGCAAACGCGGACATAAAGATCATAATGCCCATCATCAGAGGATAGTCGTTGTTTCCGTTGGCAGTGAGGAACAGCGTGCCCATGCCGTTCCAGTTGAAGATCTTTTCGATGACCACCGCGCCGCCGATCAGCCCGCTGATGTTCATGCCGAACTGCGTAACGATGGGCAGCATGGCGTTGCGCAAAGTATGCCCGTAAATGACTTTGTTGTTGGAAAGCCCCTTTGCTTTGGCCGTCAGAATAAATTCGTCGCCGGAAACGGCAATGACGCTGTTTCTGGTGGATTGCCCGTAGGATACAATGCCGCCGATCGCCATGGAGAAAATGGGCAGAGCCGCATTGTACATGACGGTGGAGATCGCCTGCCAGCTCCAATCGAAACCGGAAACCATGTTCTGATCGGTATAGGCGGGGAAGATCTCCCACTCAAATCCCAAATAGAAAGACAGGAGCAGCGCTATGAAGAAGGAAGGCAGCGCCGTTGTGAACGTAGATGCGTTGAGCAGTGCTTTATCCTGCCATCGTCCTCGTTTCCACGCCGCCATGGTACCGATGATGACGCCTAGGATCAGCGAGATGAGCAGGTTTGTCACAGACAGCACGAGCGTCCAGGGCAGGCACTCGGCAATGCGGTCGATGACCGCGCCGCCCTCGTAGGAAGTACCCAGATCCCCGCTGAACAGCTGCCCCATATACCGCAGATACTGTTCAAACGTGGTTCCGTCCAATCCGTACTGTTTTCGCGTGAGTTCCTTGATGATCTCGTATTCCTCGTCCGTCTGCGTTGCGCCCTGCGGAGGGTAAAAACGGCTTGCGGGATCGGAAACGCCGATACGCGGGATAAAAAAGCAGAGCGTGACCACGATGAAAAAAATGAAGATGGTCAGCAAAATTCGCTTGATGACGTAAGATGCTTTCATGCTTTTACACCGCCTTTTTCAGATTTTCGAGAGTGTCGAGGTTGAAACAGGTCTCCCCCGGCCCTGCCACATACCCGCTGAAACGGTCTGTCCGCGCTACGGATATGACGTTGGAAGAATATACGGGAACTTTATAGTATAGCTGCGCGATCGCCGTCTGAATATCCTTGACGAGATCGTACTTTTTGTCCTGATTGAGCGTAGTGCGCATCTCCTCGATCATTGCATCCAGATCCGCATCGACAAGTTTGCCGTAGTTGGAGGAATCTTTGAGCGTGATGAAATGGGATTTGTACATGATGTCCACATTGGACACGTTGAAAATAGTCGCCTGGAAAGTCATGTCGAAATCCCCTTCAAAGAGGTATGTATCCTCGGGCATCGATCCTTCCGCCTTGTAACTGACCTCAATGCCGATCTTTTGCAGCTGCACTTGCAGGAAGGAAACCAGTTCCAGCTCGCCCGCGTTGGCAAGGATCTCAAAGGAGATCCGCTTTCCGTTTGCAAGACGGTAGCCTGCGGAATCCTTGTCCGGATAGATCGCGTCGAGAATTTCGTTAGCCTGGCGCACGCGATCCTCATAATCGCCCGAAAGAATGTCCGCGTCCGGATTGTAGAGCTCCGTCTGGCTTTCCAGCATCAACCCTGCCGAAGCGGTACTTCCCGCGCCGTTGAGCACTTTGGACACAAGCTCCTCCTGGTTGATGGCAAGTGCGATCGCCTGCCGCACATTCTTGTCTGTAAGGATCTCCCGCATAGCTGTCTTATAATTGCCCTGCGGGTTGACATTC
Organism: uncultured Bacillota bacterium; assembly: GCA_949292885.1. GTDB lineage: Bacteria > Bacillota > Clostridia > Christensenellales > Borkfalkiaceae > Borkfalkia. Next base: position 13,372 of record CASFBD010000012.1, on the reverse strand, counting down.
ATGACAAGCGTCTGCGTAGACGTCCCTTCCACGTTCAGCACCTGAATGTTCTCCTCCTTTTCAAAGAGGCGCTGATAGTTGGAACTCATGGATTTGTCCAGCATATCCACGTACCCTTTTAAAAGAGCGTAGATCGCAGTGTTCTCGTCCATATATAGGACAAATTTGATGGTATCTGCTTTATACAATGCGGTACCGTCCTCAGCTTTGAGGTGGTACTCTTCGCCGCGGTTGCGCAGGACGATCATCTGCCGCCCGGACTGAGAAGCGTCCAGCGTCCATGCGCCGCACCCGACGGGATTTTCGTATTGAACGAGCATCTCTCCCTTAGGGTCGGGAGTGTTCAGCTGCTGCGTTTCGCTGACCAGCGGCTGCCAGATATGCTCGGGTAAAATGAGGACGGACGTGAAAAGAGTCGCCACCGCGCCCAGTACCTTGCTGACGCGAAGATAGATGACCGTATCCTTTTCCTCTTCCGAAATGGGATACGGACTCCAATAATCGTTGCGCTCGTACGTGAACATTCCCTGCGTTTTCAGCTCACCCTTTTCCGATTTGTGTTTGAGATCGGCCGTCCACGCCAGTGCGCCGGCATGGTTGGACAGAGCGTTGTCCGTTCCTATATCGAACGTATAATACACGTCCTCTACCGTGACAGGTTCCCCGTCGCTCCACGTAGCGTTGTCGAACAGCGTTACCTTGACGACCATGTAGTCCTCGCTCGTCTGCGAATAATACTGCTCTACCGCCTTATAATCGATCTCTCCCTCTGCCGTGCGCAATTCGTTGCCTTCCAGATCTGTATAACACCAGTCCTTGCCGATGGAAGGGAGATATTCGCCCGTTTCCTCGTCAAAAGTAAAAAGTGTGCTGTAGATCATGCTCGCCACCGTCGTCGCCACGCTGTCGCGCGAAAGCCACGGCATAAAAGAGGTGGGAAAGGCGGACGATACCTCCCCCACGTACAGCGTGGAGGAATTGTCCGTCCTGCGTTCGGCTATCGATGTTCCGCACCCCGCCAGGCCCGTTGCCGAAAAGAGCAACAACGTACCCAGTGCAAGCGCGGTTGTTTTCCTGTTGAAAAATTTCATTGAAGTACTTTCCTTTTTCTGCCCGTCCGCCTGCGGCGAAAGGAACGCCGCGGCAGCATATGCGCATCCGCAAGGCGGCATTTTGCCGCCTTGCGGCGCTTGGTCTGTCATACGGAGGTTTCCCCTCCTCTGTCTTTTATTCCTTGGGCATGGGGTATTCGAGCTTTGTACCGAACCCTTCCTTGGTTGCGCTGTTGTCGTAGATTTCCTCAATGTCCATGACATAGGCGGGATATTTGAGCCATCTGCTCATATCGGGAGTGTGATACATATCGTGTTGTGCGTTGATGAACTGCTGATAAATTTCGCGCTTGCCCGATTCCATCTCATCGTAAATGTGCATGGTTCCGCGCACCTCAAAGGAGATCATCGGCGGCTGATAAAACATCAGCGTTGCCTGCGGGTTCGCCTTGTAATTGGCGTACGAATGCTTTTTAGCCATTTCCAGACTGCCGATGTGATCGAAGTCCACGCGGCTCTGTGCCTCTTCCCCGTACATATACTTGATGAGGACGCCCAATCCGCGCTTGGAATAAGTCTTATCTTCGGGATCGTACGATTTGATGTGCTTGATGTACGCTTCCAGCGTCTCTTCGAGGTATTCTGGCTTGGGCATGAAACCGATACCCTTGATACTTCCGTTCAATCCCGCGGGGCCGTTGGAAATGAATGTAGGATCGTGCGAACAGAAACTTAAAAACATCTTTTCGGGGGTGATAGGTTCGTCGTTGTAAATTTTCATCACCGTCTTTGCGCGCGTTGTAAATGCCCAGTTAAAAAATGCCTTAGCCGATCTCATAGTAATTCTCCTTGAATGTTTTTTATCAAATAGTATCGGGAAGCACAAAATCCATTTGCAGATCTGTTCTTTTGCCCATACCGAGGTCGAAGGAAATGTTCAGTTTGAGCGCATTGAGATCCGCCGTATATTCATACAACGTATCCGCACCGTCGGGTAAAAATACGCCTGCAGGATCCTCACTCAACAGGATGAATCCCACTTCCTCCGCGAAGACTTCTCCGTCCATTTCGGAGACGAAGCGATAGGTATCGTTGCTATAGAAGGTAAGCGTCGCGTTGATGATGCCTCCTCCCATTGTCATGGAATACGTAAATTTTGTTACTTCTGTCGAAGGCTCCGTCACCTTTTCCAGCGTAAAATCTTTTTGAGAGGAGAACCGCTCGTCCGCATACAGTTTGGCGGTAACAGAGTCTTGCCCGATCGTGACCGTTCCCGTGATAAAAGCATCGTTGACCTTATTCACTTGCGAAGTCAGCGTCATCACGCCGTCCTGTTCTGTATAGCTGCCATAGTCCCAAATTTCGCCTGTCTCCATCATGCCGCCGCCGTCAAAAAATGCGAAATAGATGTACTTCCCTCCGCTGTAAAACAATCTTACTTTGTACGAAATAACCATTTCCCCCATCGACTGTTTGTATTCGCCTTCATAAAGATTTTCCAGTACGGGAGCGGGCGCCGCGGGAGGAACGTCAACATCCGTCTTTGTCAGCTGGACTTCCTGCGGCGAACCCGCGCCCAGGCTGAATTTTGCGGAAATGGTGTCCGTTTCGCTGTCGTACGTGCCTTCCACGCCCGAAGTGACGCCGTCAGGCAATACATAGACTTTGCCGCCCATCGTGTTGATACCGATATAACCCGTCTGTGTGAAAGGTTTTTCCATCGTTGCAGAATTGCTCGTATACTTGTACGAACCGTCCGCGCAAACGCTGAGAGAAAGTTCAAAGTCCATCGAATTCTCCCCCATCTTCTGCGTATATGTCCCTTCAAACTGCAGGACAGGCGTTGCGGGAGCAGCGACCTTTTCCATCTCGATCTCTACGAGTTCTTTAAGCATCGGCCCGACGCGCACTTCTGCCTTGACTTTCGTTTCGGAAAGCGCCTGAACCGATTCGGAAAGCGCCTGCGTTTCATCCTCTGTGTCTTTATACACGGCGGAAGTGAGCCTGCCGTTGGAGTTCATCGCCTCAAACGTACCGTAATCGTAGACGTAATAAGTCGTTTCCATCATGTCGAAAGTGACGAAAGAAGTAAAGTTTCCGTCCTCGCGCAGGGTGAGGTAATACTTATAAACCGTTCCCGCGCCCATGCCCGTAGAAGTAGACGTATAGGTGCCGTAATAGACGCCGTTTTGCAACTGGACAAGTTCTTCCCCGCCGCCTTCCGTGTAGGGAACGGCATACAGATATTCCGTCTTGCCAGTATCTTCGTTTTCCATCGGGCTGGTAGGTTTGGTGGAACCGTAATACACGGTGCCTTCAAATTTGAGCCTTTTGTCGCTCTCTTGGGTAAACTTTGTGGTTTCTCCGTTTGCCTTTGCACCGTTGACGGTGGAGTACACCATCAGATATCCGGTACTCGACTTGCTTACCGTACCGCTGTTTTTGTCCGTGGTAAAATCGGTCGAGCCGGAGAACATAAAATCGCCGTCCTTTTCGATTTGCAGATACACAATGAGGGGCATCCCCAAAGCCGAAAGGTCGATGGAATAAATGCCCGCAACGTCGGCAACATCCGACGTTCCGCCGCCGGTGCCGTCATCGCCCTTGTCGCCGCAGGCAACAATGCCGAACGCCATTGCCACAACAAGCAACAGTGACAAGGCGGCAAGCCAAAACTTTTTCATATCTGATTCCTCCTGTATGGAATTTCTATTGCCGCGCGCCCAAAGGCGCGTTGCATTTTCTTTTTAAGCGCTTTTGCTTTCTTCTGGAAAGCAAAAACAGGCGCCTGTTTTTGTGTTTAAAACTCTTTTCCCAGCGGAGAAAGGGCAAGGAGCTGTTTTTCCTGTTCCTCCGCAAATTGATGCAATTCCCGCACACGTGTGCGCATTTTCTGAACAAACTGCTCGTCCCTGATACCGCCGAGATTGATTTGCACATTGAAGAGTGCTCCCAGCACAGCCGTCCTTGCAAGCATTGCGGAAACGAGCGCGTCGCTCTGCGCGTTGGGATTCCCCTCTTCCAGAGCCAACCGCGCCAAAGGAAACACCTGCGCCGCGCGCTCCGCCGTTTCCAGCGGGACTTGCGCCGCTTCCTGCAAAGCACTCTGCATGGCCTGCACGCGTTTCTCCTTTTCTTCCGGCGTGTCCTTGGGCAAGCGCAATGCTGCCATGTACCCGTCAAAACTTTCGGTGTCCTTCTGCACGCTCTCTTCCAGAAGTCTGCGAAGATCCTCCGCTTTGCCTGCGGCGGTTTTCATGCGGGCTTCTCTGTCTGCAAATTTTTCGCCCTGCGTAAGGTTTGCAACCATGCCCGCCAGCGCCGCTGCCAGAGCGCCCGCCAGTGCGGATACACTTCCTCCGCCCGGCGCAGGCGAAGAACTTGCCGTTTCCGCAAGGAATTTTTCCGCACTCATCTGCATCAGTTTCATATCAACCTGCTCTCCAGAACCTGTTCGACGGAAAAGTTTTCGATCTGCAAATAAAACTCCGCACAATCGATGAGCGCCTGCATGGGAACCAGTCCCACCACCTCGCTGCCCACGACGCTGACGCCGTAGCGGCGGCACTCCGTTTTGATCGCCTCAAACACGCGGTAAATGGCAGTTTTGCTGTAATCGGTGAGATTCATGGAAACCTGCACGATGCCGCGCTCTTTCAGTTCTACGGGCATCGCCTTGCAATAACGGAACCCTCCGTTGATGTAGCGTACAGCGCGCACGATTTTGGTTGCAATGTCCATGTCCGACGTTGCAAGATTGACATTGAACGCCACCAGCGGCGGACGCGCGCCGATCGCCGTCACCCCACCCGTCGGATGAATGGTGTCCGGCCCGAAATCCGGTTTCCAAAGCGCTTTGTCCTTCATCTTTTCCGCCATGCCCTCAAACTGCCCCTTACGGATGTCCGCAAGGTTTGCCCTGTGCGGCGCCGTGGCGGATTGCTCATATAAAAAGAAGGGCTGCCCGAACTTTTCGCTCGCCTCTTTTGCCGTCGCTTTGGCGAGGGCGTCCGCATCCTCCACCGTCGCGTTTTTGACGGGAATGAAAGGAATAACGTCCACCGCACCCATGCGCGGATGCTGACCTTTATGTATCCTCATGTCGATGAGCTGCAGAGCCACGCCCACCGATTCCACCACCGCCGCCTGCAATGCCTGCGGCTCGCCGATGACGGTGACGACCGTGCGGTTATGGTCTTCGTCCGAAGAATAGTCGAGAAGTTTGACTCCCTTTTTACCGCGGAAACAGTCGGCGATCTTTTCGATCTTGTCCCTGTCCCTGCCTTCGCTGTAATTGGGAACGCACTCTATCAGTTTATCCATGCACTTTTTCTCCCCCTATAAATACCGACCTGACGAGGTTGATGCCGCTGTAATAGGGCAAACTCTCGCGTTTTTTACAGTCGAACAGCACAAAATCCGCACTCTTGCCCCTTTCGATGCTGCCGGAAACTTTCTCCCTGCCGCACGCCTCCGCTCCGTTGACCGTCAGCGCGCAAAGCGCTTCGTCCACGCTCATTTTCATGTATATGCACATCAGCGCGATCATCAGCGGTACACTGTATGTACAGCAACTGCCCGGGTTGAAATCGCTTGCCGCCGCCACGATCGCACCGCCGTCGATCAGCTTGCGCGCGGGCGCATACTCCTCGCCCAGGCAAAACGCCGTCAGCGGAAGAACTGTTGCGACCGTCTGCGATTTTGCAAGCAGGGCGATGTCCTCGTCCCGTATTTTCAAAAGGTGATCCGCCGATCTTGCGCCCAGTTCCGCGCCCAGCCGCGTGCCGCCAGAAGGCGTCATCTCGTCGGCATGGACTTTGAGTGCAAACCCGAGTTCCCTTGCTCTGATCAGGTATCTTTTTGCCTGTTCCGCGGAAAAGGCTCCCTTTTCCACAAAGACGTCGGCAAACTCGCACACACCCGTCTTTGCCGCCGCAGGCAGGCTTTCGCGGATACATTCGTCCGTATATTCTTCCGCGCTTTTGCCGCGCGGCACTGCGTGCAAACCCATAAAAGTCCCTACGATATTCATTTTTTGGGACTCTTTCAGCTTTTTGATGACGGAGATCTGTTTTAACTCGGTCTGCGTGTCCAGCCCGTACCCGGTTTTGATCTCCGCACAGGTCACGCCCATGGCACACATCTTTGCAAGATGCTTTTGCGCCTGCAAGAGAAGTTCTTCCTCACTTGCCGCGCGCGTGGCATCCACCGTATTGACGATGCCTCCGCCCCGTTCCATGATAGAAAGGTAACTGTCGCCGCGCAGCCGCCAGGAAAACTCTTCCGAGCGTTCCCCCGCAAACACGAGGTGGGTGTGCGAATCGACAAATCCCGGCGTGACGAGCGCCCCGCCGCAATCGTACGATTCCCCGCGATAGCCCTGTTCCAGCTCCTGCCGCTTGCCGACCTTTGTGAAAACGCCGTTTTCGACGAGAAAAGCACCGTCCCCGATGACAGCGGCATCTGCCATTGTCCTGCCCCGACGCACGCCGCCGCGACAGGTGACCAGCTGGGAAATGTTCCTGTACAGCACTTGCATCAGAAAAATTTCTCCGTCAGTTCATCGCTCGCACAGTTAGGAAGGGTGATGCAGTCGGACGTTTTGCTGTTATACTCCTCTGCCGTCTGCATGGCGTGTTCGCACCGCGCCCAGCTGCGCCTTGCAACGCCGATCATCGTGTCCCACACCACCGCTTTGCGAATGATCTCGTCCACCCGCTCGCTTCCGTCCAGAACCAGCCCGAACCCGCCGTTGACGGCTTTGCCGATGCCCACGCCCCCGCCGTTGTGCAAAGCGACAAGGCTCATGCCGCGCGCCGCATTGCCCGCATAGCACTGCACCGCCATGTCCGCGGTGACGTTGCTTCCGTCGTAAATATTGCTCGTTTCGCGGTACGGCGAATCGGTACCGCCCGTATCGTGGTGATCCCTGCCCAGCATAACGGGCCCGATCTCCCCCTTTCGCACCATCTCGTTGAATTTGAGGGCGATGTCCCTCCTGCCGAAGGCGTCCTGATACAAAATTCTGCACTTGGTACCGACGACAAGGTTGTTTTTCTCCGCTTCGCGGATCCAGATGTAATTGTCTCTGTCCTGTCCGCGGCGGTTGGGATCGATGACAGACATTGCCGCCGCGTCCGTCTTTTGCAGGTCTTCCGCCCTGCCCGAAAGACAGCACCAGCGGAAAGGTCCGTATCCGTAATCGAACAGCATCGGGCCCATAATGTCCTCCACATAGGAAGGAAAAATAAACCCCTCGCTCGTATCCGTGCCGTTTTTGGCGATCTCTTTCGCACCCGCGTCGAACACCGCTTTCATGAAAGAGTTACCGTAATCGAAAAAGTAAGTACCGCGCTGTACCAGTTCGCGAATGAGGCGGAAATGGCGGACGAGCGATTCGTCCACCAGCTTACAAAAGCGCTCCTTGTCCTCCGCCAGAAGACGGGTACGTTCGGCAAAATCTATGCCTTGCGGGCAATAACCGCCGTCATAAGGAACGTGACAGCTGGTCTGATCGGACAAAAGATCAATGTGGATATTTTCCCGCACGGCGTATTCGAGAAGATCGACGATATTGCCGTGATAGGCGATGGAAACGCTCTTCTTTTCTCTGCACGCCGCAAGCGCCCACGAAAAAGCTTCCGCTCTGTCCGATGTGACCTGGCTCACCCAGCCCTGCGTAAAACGGGTCTGAATGCGCGATTCATCCACTTCCGCAACGATCCCCACGCCGCGGGCGATCTCCACCGCCTTGGGCTGCGCACCGCTCATGCCGCCCAGTCCGGACGTGACGAACAGTTTCCCCGAAAGGTCGCCGTCCGGCGCGATCCCCAAAACTTTCCTGCCCGCGTTGAGTATGGTGTTGAACGTGCCGTGAACAATGCCCTGCGGGCCTATGTACATCCAACCGCCCGCCGTCATCTGCCCGTAATTGGATACCCCCATCGCCGCCGCTTTCGCCCATTCGTCGCCGTTGTCGAACATTCCGACCATCAGACCGTTGGTGATGATCACGCGGGGCGCTTCGGGACGAGAGGCAAACAACCCCATCGGATGTCCGCTCATCATGACCAGCGTCTTATCCTGCGTCAGATCTTCCAGATAGCTTTTGATCAGCCGATACTGCATCCAGTTCTGACACACCTGGCCCGTTTCGCCGTAGGTGACGAGTTCGTACGGGTACAGCGCCACGGCATGGTCGAGATTGTTGTCGATCATCACCTGAAACGCCTTGCCCTCCGTGCATTTCCCCTTGTATTCGTCGATGGGCTTCCCGTAAACTCTATGCTTGGGCATAAACCTGTATCCGTAGATCCTGCCCCTTTCTTCCAGTTCCTTTGCAAATTCGCCCGCAAGCTGCTCCTGCCACTCCGCGGGAATGTAGCGCAGTGCGTTTTTCAGAGCCAGGCGCTTTTGCTCCCTGCTCAGATGCGACGTGCGCTTGGGCGCGCGCCTTACCCACTCTTCAAAGACAGGATATTCGGGCAACTGTCCGTTTTCGCCCAACACTTCTTTCAGGTCTTTGAACATATGCCCTCCTTACACGTGCATTTCGCCCGCGCTCTCTTCCACATGACGGACAAGAGATCCGTCTATGATGAGCGCCTCGCATTCGTTGATATCGCCGTACAGCGGCCTGTCCTCGGTGAGGAAAGGAACGACGTTGCGAACGCAACGGTACGCCGCTCCCGTACCCAGTCCCAACCCTTTGTCGCCGCGCAGATCGATCGCCTGGCACGCGCACATGAGTTCGATGGCAAGAACACGCCGCGCATTTTCCAGGATCTCGCGCGCCTTGCGCGCCGCAATGGTACCCATGGAAACGTGGTCTTCCTGGTTGGCACTGGACGGAATGGAATCCACGCTGGCAGGGTGCGCAAGCACCTTGTTTTCCGAAACCAATGCCGCCGCCGTATACTGAACGATCATATAGCCGCTGTTCACGCCGCCCCGCTCCACGAGAAAGGAGGGCAACCCAGAAAGCGCGGAATTGACCATGCGCTCGATACGCCGCTCGGCAATGTCCGCGATCTCCGCAAGCGCGATGCCCAGAAAGTCAAAACTGAGCGCCATGGGCTGGCCGTGAAAATTTCCGCCCGAAACCGCCTCCCCCGTTTCCGAAAAGACAATGGGGTTATCCGTCACGGAATTGATCTCTATTTCCACTTTGTCCTGTACGTAATGCACGGCATCCTTGCTGGCGCCGTGCACCTGCGGCGTACACCGCAGAGAATAGGCGTCCTGTACCCGTTTTTCCCCCTGTCTCGTCACATTTTTACTGCCTTTGAGCAGATCGGAAACGATGCGCGCCGTGTCTATCTGTCCTTTGTGCGGGCGAATGGTATGCATACGCGCATCCAGCGCGTCTATGATGCCGTTCTGCGCCTCAAAACTCATCGCCGCGGCAATGTCCGCCACTTTGAGAAGTTCCAGCGCATCGTACACGGCAAGCGCACCCACCGCCGTCATGAACTGTGTCCCGTTGATGAGGGCAAGCCCCTCCTTCTGGGTAAGTTCCTGCGTGGGAATCCCCGCGGCATCCATGGCGGCTTTGCCGTCCATCACCTTGCCGCGATAACGCGCCTGGCCCAGTCCCAGCAACGGAAGTACCATGTGCGCCAACGGGACAAGGTCACCGCTCGCGCCCAACGAACCTTTTTCCGGAACAATGGGCGTAACCCCCTCATTGAGCATCCGTATGAGCGTATCCACGGTTTCCGGACGAATCCCCGAATACCCTTTGGCAAAGTTGTTGATACGCAACAGCAGCGCCGCACGAACGACTTCGTCCTTAAAAAAATCTCCCGCGCCGACTGCGTGGGAGACGATCAAATTTTTCTGAAGGCTGTTTGTAAATTCTTTTTCGATGAACGTTTCACTGAACATCCCGAATCCTGTCGTGACCCCGTAAACGATTTTGGAGTCCTCGACAAGTTTATTTACAACTCCACGCGATTGTATGATGTTTTTTTCGGCAAGCGGAGACAGAGCAACGTTCGCACCCTGCCTCGCTACATTCACGATCTGCCTGAGCGTGATCTCGCTGCCGGTTACGATGACTCTGTCCATTTGTTTCCCCCTTTCCGGAATGCCTGTTTATTGTTCGCAATTCCGATAATTATGCAAAGTCTATGATGTCTGGCTGGCGCCTGTATTTATTCTATTATATCACAATAATCGCGCGTGTAAATACTTTATCTGAAAAAAAATACAAGTTTTTTTATTTTTATACAAAATAATGCCCGTTTTCCGAAAATTCCCCTTTCTTCCTTCCCCCTCTTTTTCAAGATCAAACAGACGCAGCAAAAAGCACTCCAAGCTCTCTTTCATTCCCGCCTGCCGGGGTGATTTCGCGCGCGAACTTGCGCACACTTGTCGGAAAATTCACATATACTGTCAGTAAGCCCTGCAAAAAGCGGAGGCAAACCAAAGAGGAATCCGTATGATAACACTTGCTCTGTGTATGATCGCCAAGGACGAGGAAAAAGTGATAGGACGCTGCCTGCAAAGCGTGAAAAATGTCTGCGACGAGATGATCGTCGTGGACACGGGCTCGCACGACAAAACGCGCGAGATCGCCGCCGATGCGGGCGCAAAAGTGTATTCCTTCCCATGGATCTACAACTTTTCCGCCGCGCGGAACTATTCCTTTTCCCTTGCTTCGGCCGATTATATTCTGTGGCTGGACGCGGACGATATACTCACAGAGGAAAATCGCGAAAAACTAAGGAAATTGAAAGAATCGGCGGGCGGCGACGTAGACGCGTATTTTCTGCGTTACGACGCCGCCTTTGACGGACAGGGAAACACTACCTTTTTCTTTTACCGGGAACGCATCCTGCGGCGCGCTTCCCGCCCCGTCTGGCAAGGAGCCGTCCATGAGGCCATCTGTGTGAACGGTACAAGAGAATTTCTCGACATTGCCGTCACCCACTTGCGCGGCGAAAAGACGCGCGGCAGAAATCTTTTTATCTATGCTTATTCCTTCGCCCACGGTACGATGCCGGACGAAAGGCAAAAATATTATTTCGCACGGGAGTTGTCCGACAACGGGCTGTACGATATAGCCGCCTCTGTGTTTGAAAATTTTTTGCAGGGTGACGGATGTGCGGCAGATAAAACAGATGCCTGCCGCGCACTCGCTTTTTGCTATAAAATGCTCAACAAGCGCAGAGCACGGCTTTCCGCCCTCCTCCGCGCCGCCGAATTTGCCCCGCCTCGCGCAGAACTCTGCTGCGACACGGGCGAATTTTTTGTGGAAGAACAAAATTGGGATCAGGCGATCTTTTGGTATAAACTCGCTCTGCTGACGGGAGGAAACCAAGGATTTGTCTGCCCCGACTGCAGCGGTTTCCTGCCGTGCATCTGGCTCTGCGTCTGCTACGACCGCTTAGGAAACCATAAAAAAGCAAAGGAATACAACGACCGTGCAGGGCTGTACAAACCACAGGACAAAAGCTACCTGCACAACAAAAAATATTTTGACGATCTTTATAACAAAGGAGAAAATCCATGAGAGAAAACGAGATACACGATCTCTGCGGACACTGCGTCTTCTGCGGTCAATGTGATTGCTGCGGATGCACTCCCTGTTGCTGCCAGACACAAACCGTTCTCGTGCGCGGCACCATGGGGCCGCCCGGCCCTACCGGGCCCCAGGGTCCTGCGGGACAAACAGGTCCCGCAGGGGCCACAGGGGCCACAGGTGCAACGGGAGCAACGGGAGCTACGGGCGCAACAGGTCCCGCCGGTCCCACGGGAGCGACGGGTGCGACCGGGGTGACGGGCCCTGCCGGTCCTACTGGCGCGACAGGAGCAACAGGCCCCACTGGCTCTACCGGAGCAACTGGTCCCACCGGTCCAACGGGAGCAACCGGAGCGACAGGTCCTACCGGACCGACAGGCGAAGACGGCACGGCGGCGACGCTTTCCGTCGGAACCGTGACAACGGGTGAACCAGGCACTCAGGCAACGGTCACCAACAGCGGAACGCCCCAGGCGGCGACCTTCGATTTTGTCATCCCGCAGGGCGCCACGGGTGCGACGGGGGCAACAGGTCCCGCCGGTTCTACGGGTGCAACGGGCGCGACAGGGGCAACAGGTCCCGCCGGACCTACGGGCCCGACAGGCATAACCGGTGCAACGGGCCCCACAGGCCCCACTGAGCCGGTTACATAAGGGAAGGAAACTCAATGACGGAATCCAGTAGCAATGCCTCCGTAAAAATATCGGGAAAACGCACTTTATTGTGCGTAAGCTCCGACAGATGAGCAAACACAGCAAGTTACAAATCTTTCAAGACTGCCCGTTTTTTCAGTCCCCATTGATATGGATGTAAAGGACATCATCGTCATTATCGGCGAAATCAAGACGGCATATATGATCAGTCCAACTCGATATTTTGCCGAAATCCATGCGTAAAAACCGCCTTGCCTGTACAGGCAAGGCGGTTTTTACGCAATTTATGAGCGTTCTATGAGCTCATTGATCTTTCTCCGAAGCCCGATCAGCCAGAGTGCGCTCTTCGGGTAATCGGTAAAATTTTTCGCCATCCCGTTTTCTTCCAGCAAGGCTACCGTCTTTTCCCTGCCGATCTTCTTTTCAAGCGTTTTCAGCGCGCGGTAATCCTGCATTCCGTCGGAAAAAATTTCGTGCCGTGCGGAATCGAGCGGACCGTCTTTTCCCGGATAGACAATGAACGAGTCGCCGCTTTCAAACGCGCCGCACGCGTCCGTCACAGCATACGGGTCGATGACCGTGCGCGATTCAAAGGAATTATAGAAGTTATACCCCCAGTGCAGATACCCCGCGCATTCGTTTAGATAGAGCTGCATGCCGAGCACCCTGTTCCGCTGCGGCGGGAAACACCTGAAACGGTTGGAAAGATTATCGGTCTTTTCCGCACAGCAGGTGTACGCCCACGCCCCCTTGACGCCTGCAAACGCCGTATAAGCTTTTGTAGACACGACGGGCGTCTTTACATAGCCCAGCCGATAAAATTCATAGTGGCTGAGCGCCTCGATACACTTGCAGTCGGGCAGATATTTTTCCAAAAGCGCGCGCGCTTTCGCGTAACTTTCCAAAACGTATTCGCTGGGCTCGTCGGATACGTGGAAATAAGTGTTTTCATATATGCCGAGCTTTTTCAAACACGCTTTCAAAGCGGGCAGAAACTGCGACAAAAACGTTTCGTAAGCGGGAGAATCGCTTGCGACGTGCCAGCCGAAAAGCTTTTTGACTTCCCCGTCTTCTTCGACTTCGATCTTGGGTGTGCATTTCGCCCCCCACTGCGTGAAAAGATGCGCCATTTCAAAATACTT
>CASFBD010000011.1 GCA_949292885.1 uncultured Bacillota bacterium | reverse complement strand
AATCACAGCGATTTGTGCATTTTTATGTGGAGCTGATAGCGGGATTTGAACCCGCGACCTCGTCCTTACCAAGGACGTGCTCTACCTACTGAGCCATATCAGCAAATGAAGTTTTTTGCCGAATTTTGAGGGTTTTCGGCTTACCCATTTTTCGTCCCGATATTCCTTACCAAGGACGTGCTCTACCTACTGAGCCATATCAGCGATTCTACTAACTTGTCAGATCAATCTCTTAAATCCAGCTTGATTAGTATATCATAGTATGCTTGATTTTGTCAATTGAATATTGCAAGAATTTTATATTTTTTTGATATTCCCATCCGAACAGAGCCAAAAAGAATCCGCGCATTTTATGTGCGCGGATCGACAAACAAAAACTGCTCAACCAATGGCAGATAAATTTTTCTGATTCTCGCTGAAATCAGGATGCCTTCATCTCGGTAGGAAAAATTCTTTTCGGAAACGTATTTTTTCAGTTCGGAATATTTTTTCATATCCGGATAGGAAACGAAAAGATTTATGTCAGAATATTCTTTTCTGAAAAAACGAAGAATCTCGCTTTTCAGACTCTTAATCCCTGTGTTTTCCTTTGCGGAAATAAAAATACATCCGGATGGATATCCGTCAAAGTTTGTAAGGTGTTCGCTCTTGTTCATAACAACAAGATAGGGGATATTATAATTCAATTCTTCCAAAGTGGCAAGCGTGGTTTTCAGCTGCATCTCGTAATCGTCCGTTGCATCGCAAACAATCAGGGCAAGATCGCAATTGAGAGCGCTCTCCAATGTTGAGTGAAAAGCGGAGATGAGTCCGTGCGGAAGTTCCCTTAAAAAACCAACCGTATCCGTCAGAATAAATTCTGTTCCATCGATCACAAATTTTCGGGAAGTAGGGTCCAATGTTGCAAACAATCTGTTTTCGGCATAGACGTTTGCGTCTGTCAGAAGATTCAAAAGAGTTGATTTCCCAGTATTTGTATATCCGATCAAAGATATAGTGGGAATAGTTTCTTTTTTTCTCCTGTTTACGTGCAACGCACGACGCGTTTCAGCCTCTTTCAGTTTTGCCTCAAGATAATTGATCCTAACGCGTATGCGACGTCTGTCTGTTTCCAGCTTTGTCTCACCTGGACCACGCGTGCCTATTCCGCCTCCGAGACGAGACAATGCCTCTCCCTTGCCTTTTAGCCTTGGATAAATATATTTTAACTGAGCAAGTTCAACCTGCAGTTTTCCCTCACTGCTCTTTGCATTTCTGGCAAAGATGGCAAGAATCAACGTTGTACGATCGATCACTTTCTTATCTTCAAGAGCCACGGAAATGTTTATGGTCTGCGAGGGGGTTAAGTCTCCATTAAAGAGAATTGTAACGTCCAATCCGGAGAGTCGCTGTTTTAACTCTTCTAGTTTTCCAGAACCGATGTAGGTGGAAGGGGTTACTTCTCTTATCTTCTGAAAAATTGTCCCTGCGTACACAGCGCCTGCGCTTTCAATCAAGGAGATCGCCTCTTTTTCAAGCGCATGGTAGTCCTCGTTGAGTACAGGCTGAACAATGTAAATTTTTTCTGAAAGCTCAAAATTCTTTGTATTATCCATAAAATATATTTTTGCGATGTACTACGCGTGACATAAACAGGCTTTTTATTTGTCGTCCTTGTCCCTTAAACGGACTTTCCCTGCTACGGATCTGCGAGCGTCTTCACTTATGGCTGCATAGTGTTTTTTAGTGGTGTTAACGTCTTTGTGTCCTAAAACGTCTGCGACCACATAAATATCTCCGGTTTCACGGTAAAGCTCCGTACCGTAGGTGCTGCGCAATTTATGAGGGGAGATCTTTTTCAATGGAGTAACAATACGGCTATATTTTTTTACGAGCTGTTCTACGGCACGCACGCTGATGCGTTTTCTTTGCAAGGATAAAAACAATGCGTGTTCATCCGACGGGGTTTCTCTGTCGTTTTCTTTGAATGCCAGATATTTTGCCAATGCTTGTGCAACCTCATCGGAAAAATAGAGGATAGCTTTGTTTCCGCCTTTTCTTGTCACGACAAAGCTGTTGGTAGTAAAATCAATGTCCTCATTATTTAAACCCACAAGCTCACTGATACGAATCCCGGTGCCAAGAAATAGCGTCAAAATGGCTATATCGCGAACCTTGGTGTTTTCGTGATAACTTTTTTGTCGGTCTGACATTCCAGCCCCAAATTCAGCGCAGTTTAACAAATCAACAACTTCGTTTACTTCCAGACGAATAATTTCTTTTTCGTGCAACTTAGGCATGGATACTTTTGCGGCATTGTCGACTTTAATTTTGTCTTTTTTGAAAAAATATCTGAACAGGGCGCGCACAGAGGATAGTTTTCGAGCTTTTGCGCGTTCGTTGCAAGATTCAGTGACACCATTAAAATTATAACTGCCTAAATAACTCAAAAAACGTTCGATGTCCGTTCCGGAAACATTTTCCAAATCTGACAGAGTAAGGTCTCTCACTGTTTTGCCTCGGAGACATTTTGTAACAAGATAGTGGAAAAATATTCGCAGATCGTATGCGTAATTTAACCTTGTAAGGGGACTTGTTTGATTTTCTATCCCCAAAAAATATTCATCTGCAAATGGCGGTAACTCTTCCAATAACGATTCTATTTTTTTTAGGTTCTTCTTGTTTCTTTCCTGATAATAGTTTTTTTCATCCATAAAAATATTATAGCGTATTTTCAAACAGAATGCAATAACTATGCTTTACAAATCTCATTTTTAAAGGGGAAACATATCTGAAAAAGTTCTACGCAAAGCGCATAAATAATTTGCAATTCTCAGAATACTTTTATAAGAGTGGACTTTTTAATACATTTTTTGATATAAATAGAGGAAATTCAATAGTCTTATCTATGCGTAAAACACGACTTTTACGCATAGATAAGGGTTTGAAACAGTATAAAAGGGCAAAATAGATATTTTGAAGTAAATTCTAAAAATTATGAATTAAACTTTCAGATTGTTCCGTAAAATCCGCGGGCCTGAAAATTCAATATTGCTCGCACGTTTAAATTATATTATTTTTTGAAACACACATTTTTTTGTAAAATTGAATCTTTTATAAAAAGTCGTTTAAACGGTTTGAGACAGAATAAAAAGCAGACAAAAGTTTCCTGGTCTTGTCTGCTTTTAAAGTTTATATTTGGGTAAACGGTGAAATGTAAAAGATGTCCTTTTGAGACATATCGTGAGAATTGAGATCGGATATAAATTGTATCGCAAATTCCGCAGGAATTGCCCAGCTTACATTTTCGAAGTCTTGCATGGAAGTTGTATCGAGGCCTAAGGTATTGATTCCTACAACGTTACCATATTCATCAAACAACGGGCCTCCCGAATTGCCTGAATTGATCGGACAATCGGTCTGAATCATTTTATATCCGTAAAGAGATTCATAGGCTGAAAACTCTGCGTCTGAGACGATTCCTGTTGAAACAGAAATTCCGTACCCGAGCGCATTACCGACTGCAACGACATGGCTTCCGTTAGTTGGAAGTTTCGTTTCAAAATTACAAACGCTTTCAAATCCGCTCGATTTATTTCCATTCTCGTCTGTATAGTAAACGGGATTGGAAAAGCGTAAAACAGCTAAATCGCCTGTCTTGTGGTACGCAACCACTTGCATTGGAAGAAGTACAAATTTCGTCGTTTCCTCGAAGAAATTTTTCTCAGTCAAGGTCCCCTGCTCAAATGCTGCATAAACAGAAATATCGGAAATATCTACAGTTGCGTTGGCGGATTGTCCGTTGTTTTGATTTTGAGATGAAAGTTTGTTGATGACATGCAAGTTGGTAAGAACGTATCCGTCCGGTCCGATAATAAAGCCGCTTCCTTCTGAAACAGCGCTTGAGAGTTGTCCTGTCAATGATCTTATTTGATATACAACAACAATTTTTACAATTTTGTTTAAATTATTGTCATAAATACGTTTTTCTGTGATTTGATCCGTACTTTTTGATTCTTTTTTGATAATTACTTCACATGAATCGTCTGCAACAAAGTAATCGCTCGGTTGTCCGTTTTCGGAAGACATCAGAGCCCGAGCTACATTGTCGTCTGCCTGCGTGAGAGAAGATGTATTTGCAATAATAGATTCAAAAACAATTTCTGAAGAAGAATGTAAATTATAAGAGATTCCACATTCCTGTAAAAATGCAAAAACTGTTTCGGAAGGTGTTGCAAAGGAAATCCCGAAAGCGTCGCTGTTTGCAAATACCGTCGTTTCTTCTGTCCTGAGATTCATTATTCCGACGACCTCTCCCTGATCGTTGAACAGCGGAGCGCCTGCGTTTCCGCCATTGACAGTAATACCGGTTTGTATCAAATATTCAAACGAACCGTCAAAAAACCAATCGCCTGACGGAAGCTCAAAGGCGGAGGCATGAGTGTTGCGCGGGTTTGTAATAATGTTTTGCATCATCACTCCGGGAAGAGTGTCTTCATTATCAGAAACGGAAGATACCGTAAAACATCTGTCACCAAAATCAAGTGAGTTTGCCCCAGCAAACGAGACGGGTTCGGGCAACTTAACACTGTTTTCGGAGTTCACGTTCAGAATCAGTATATCCGAATTTGCAGGCTCCGTTTGCTGAAAAATCCCCTCCTTTATTGTGTCGCAATAAATCGCTTGCGCTTCAAGTTTTGTACCGTCGTACAAAAGGACTTGAAAGTCCTTTTGAGAGATGCTATTCCCGAGCAACGACGAGGAGGTAACAACGTATCCGTTTTGCGAATCGACAAGAAAACCGCTTCCGACATTTCCATTTGTTTCGCATACAACGGTAACAACAGACGGAGAGACAGCTTTGTAAACAGAGGAAAGATCTGCAAAATCGCCTTCGTACTCTTTTTCCGTTACACGGTTTCCCGTATATTCCTTTTCAGGTATTTCTTCTTTCTCAATCTTATTAACGCAACCAAAACTCGCGCACAGGAAAATACAGATCAAAAGCAGAAACGAAAATACTTTTCCGAGTTTCATTGCGTGTCAGCCTCCTGATTTTTTGCAATTGTATACGGAATTTCAATTTGATCGCGTTGGGAAACAAAGTTGATGTATTCCTCTATCCAGCTACTTTCTAATGCCAAAGACATTTTCGTAAGAAAAACGGTTTCTTCTTCGGTATCCGAAACAAGTTTGGATGCAACGATTCCTATAAGATACCCGTTTTCGTCATAAACTGCACCTCCGCACATCTCGCGGTTTGTCGCCGCCGAAATAATGTACGGTTCTGCTTGACGAGACCCGATTGTGTACGGATCGAGAATATCCGACGGAACGCTTTCCATCGACACTACCCCTTTCGTGACACAAAGACGAAGATCGCTGAAAGATGTATGGAAGAAAGTATTGTTGGCAAGAAGTTCAGCCAAAGAGTTTCCAACCGCATAACACTGCATTCCGGTCTGAAGATCTCTTGAGGAAAAACAAACGCAATACTGAAATCCTTCAACTTTCTTCCCGTTCTGATCTTCATGATAAAACTTTGTTTCAAACTTGAAAAGAGAAAGACCGGCTTCCGCACTTTGGTCGATCAATTTTAAGGAATAATGCTTCTGATCCTGGTAGACATCAGAAAGAACTGCATAAGCCTGCGAGAATTCCCCTTTGTAAATTGTACCGTTGTCGGATATGTCAAAATTACAGGCTTCCGATGACGTAAGAATATATCCGTCGTTTCCGAGAAGAACGCCAGATAAAACGCGCGT
The DNA here is from genome assembly GCA_949292885.1 of uncultured Bacillota bacterium. Lineage (GTDB taxonomy): Bacteria > Bacillota > Clostridia > Christensenellales > Borkfalkiaceae > Borkfalkia. Next base: position 17,280 of record CASFBD010000011.1, on the reverse strand, counting down.
CGTTGTATAAGAATCGCCTGCCGTATATACACGTCCTGACGATAAAATTGTAACAACAGATGCGGTTTGTTCTGTCATACCGGTTGGTTCCAGATATTTTAAAGTGACTTCCTTAGGGGCTGTAAATGCGTTTCTGCAACCGCAAGCCAAAAGCAACAAGGAAAGCGAAATCAGCAGTGTTATAAATTTCTTCATAGATAAATATCCCGATTTATGCCACACATAGTACATCGCAAAATACTAAAATACGCGTTTATTGGAAAGAACAAGCCAATCAAACGGTTTAATTGTACATCTGTTTTTGTACACCTCTCCAGAGAAGAGATCGTACAAAATTCCCTGATACCGAAGGTCAAATTTATTATAACCTCTGTTTACTGCAATTACAGCAACTTCTCCTTTCGTACGACGTTCGTAAATAATGCAATTTTCGTCGTGAAAAAGTTCGTGATATTCACTGTCTTTAAATACAGATAGTTTGCTTCGGATTGAAGAAAGTTTTTGGAAATGTTTTAAAATTTCCGCATCAATTTTATCCCACTGAAACGGCATTCTGCAAAACGGATCGGAATACCCTTCCATACCGATTTCGTCGCCATAATAAATGCAAGGAATTCCCGGCAAAGTAAAGAGCAAAACTGTTGCTGCTTTTAGTCTTTCTTTTGCAAGCTCTCTCGTTTCCTTGTTCATCGTAAGGACGCTCATTTCGTCCTTTATTTTTGCAGATACGCCGCCAAACGTCGTGAGGATACGTACCGTATCATGCGTTCCTAAAATATTCATAAGACAGTCTAACACGCATTTCGGGTAGTTATCTCGCAGTAAAGCAATTGTATTTCTGAGTACGGTTGTATCGTTGTTCATGATGTAATGAATGATCGCGTTTTTCAACGGATAATTCATAACACTGTCTAGTTCATGTCCCTGGAAGTATTTCCGTCTTTTGCTGTATGCGATTTTATTGGAGGCATCTTCCCAGACCTCACCCAAGACAAGCGCATCCCGACGTTTTCCTTTAACGGCTTCCCTGATTTTAACAATAAACTCATCGGGAAGCTCGTCCGCAACGTCCAGACGAAATCCTGCCAGATCGTATTTGAGCCAGTAATGCAAAACGCCGTTTTCTCCCGCAATAAAATCAATATAGGAAGAACAGTTTTCATTGACAGCAGGAAGACAATCAATTCCCCACCAGGATTCGTACTTTGTCGGGTATTGTGTGAATGTATACCACGCATAGTACTTTGAATCTCGCGATTGAAAGGCCCCTAACTCGTCGTATGTGCCATATTTATTGAAATATCTGCTGTCATCACCTGTATGGTTGAAAACACCGTCCAGCATGATACGAATACCGCGCTTCCGGCATTCTTCGACCAACATAGCAAAATCCTCTTCCGTTCCCAGAAGAGTATCGATCTGTTTATAGTCTCCCGTATCGTAGCGATGATTGGAAAATGCTTTGAAAATAGGGTTCAGATAAAGCACGGTGACGTTCAGGCTTTGCAGATAATCCAGTTTTTCAATGATCCCACGAATATTCCCGCCAAAAAAGTCATTGTTGAGAACTTTCCCCTGCTCGTTGGGGCGGTATTCCGGTTTTTCGTCCCAGTTTTTATGCAGCCATTTGCCTTTTTCCACAGAAATCTCTCCCTTTTTAAAAAAACGATCGGGAAAGATTTGATACATGATGCCGCCTTTGAACCAATCCGGCGTGACAAAATCTTCTCTATATACAAGGATCTGGTAATGATTGACCGTCTGTTCCGAGAATTCAAGGTTGCGGTCCTTTCCGCAGCCGGCAAGCCTGCCGCCGATTTGAAAGCAATAGAAATACAGGCCCGGATCGCACAGGAATAATGTGATCGTCCAACCCTGCGGAATTTTCTGCATATGCAAATGTTGAGCCTCGCCTCCGTCCCTATGGAGGACGAAGGTGCAAGGCTCATTGCTGTTTCCGAAAACGTTGATTGTAAATTTTTCGTTTTGCCTAATCCCGCCGATCGTGCTTTTGCATTTGATGTCAAGGGGATTATAGTAGATATTCATGTCAGACTTTCAAAGATTTCAGATTCCATATCCTGTCGGCGTATTCCTTGATACTGCGATCCGCCGAGAAGATACCTGCGTGCGCAATGTTGTTGAGAGAGATTTTCGACCAGCGTTCCTGATTGGTTGCGTAAAGAGTTTTCACCTGTTGCTGAGTGGTGGCATACGATTCAAAATCTGCCATACACATATACGGGTCAGCAACAGGCGAGCCGGTGAGCAGATAGTTCGCCATATCCGAGAAAGACTCTCCGTTGAAGCCGCGTATCAGCATTTCGATGATTTTACGCAGTTTATCATTCTGGTTGTAGTAAAGGCTTGCGTTGTAGCCCTTCGTCCACATCTCCTCTACTTCGTTGGCCCTTAGCCCGAAGATGAAGATGTTATCTTCGCCTACCGCCTCACTCATTTCCACGTTTGCCCCGTCAAGCGTTCCGATCGTGATGGCACCGTTGATCATAAACTTCATGTTGCCCGTGCCGCTCGCTTCCTTGCCAGCCAAAGAGATCTGTTCGCTCACTTCGCTTGCCGGCATGAGTTTTTCCGCCATGGTGACGTTGTAGTCCTCCATGTAGACAACGTTGAGCTTTTCGCGGATGCGAGGATCCTTTTTGATGTCTTCTGCAAGATAGCAGATCAGTTTGATGATCTGTTTTGCGCGCAGATAACCGGGCGCAGCCTTGGCTCCGAAAATAAACGTCTGAGGAACAATTTTCTTGTCCGGATTCTCTTTGAGTTCGGCGTACAGGGAAATAATGTTCATCACGTTCAGGAGCTGGCGTTTGTACTCGTGCATACGTTTTGCTTGCACGTCAAAGACTGTAGACGGATCGATGACAATTCCCTCTTTTTTGAACGCATAATCCGCAAACTGTTTTTTCTTGAGCTGCTTGATCTCCTGCAATCTGCGCAGAACACTCTTGTCGTCCTCAAATTGTTTGAAGCGTATGAGCTGAGAAGCATCCTTGACATATCCGTCACCGATGCAATCGTTCAACAGCGCGCAAAGCTCGGGATTTGACTGGCACAGCCAGCGGCGGTGTGCAATGCCGTTGGTGACGTTTGTAAATTTGTCTGGCCAAAGCTGATAAAAGCCGTGGAAAATATCGTTTTTGATGATCTCACTGTGAAGCGCGGATACGCCGTTCACGCTGTGCGAACCGACGACAGAGAGATTTGCCATCCTGACGACACCGTTGGAAATGATGGACATACTCTCAACAAGACTGTGCTGTCCGGGATAGCGTTGCCACAGGTCATTGCAGAACCTGCGGTTGATCTCCTTAAGAATCATGTGGATCCTAGGCAAACGACGGGCGATGAGGTCTTCCTGCCATGTTTCCAAGGCTTCCGGCATGACTGTATGATTGGTATAGGCAAACGTAGAGGTCGTGATATTCCAGGCATCATCCCACGTAAATCCGTTTTCATCCATGAGAATACGCATGAGTTCGGGAATCGCAAGCGCGGGATGTGTGTCGTTGATGTGGATCGCCGCCTGCTGAGGCAGAAGGCTGAGCGGCCCATAACGATGCTTGTGATCGTTAATAATGTTCTGTAAGGATGCGGAAACGAGAAAATACTGCTGTTTGAGACGCAGTGATTTACCTTCGTAGTGATCATCTGCAGGGTACAAAACTTTGGAAATCACTTCAGCCTCGTTCTCTTCCTGCATACAGCGCAAATAATCGCCCTGAGAGAAGAGTTTCATATCAAAGCGGGAAATATTTCTCGCTCTCCAAAGACGAAGCACTGAAACGGCATCGCTGTCTTTTCCGGAGATCATCATATCGTATGCAACCGCTTCCACTTCTTTATAGCCGCCGTACGTAACGTTCAGCCCGCTGTCTGTCCACTCCTCTTTGACCCAGCCGTCAAACTTAACCGTACACGATTTGTCGCTGCGCTGAGTGAGCCAAACTTCTCCGCCGGGAAGCCAAATATCCGGCAGTTCTGTTTGCCAGCCGTCCACGATCTTCTGTTTGAACAAGCCGTAATCGTAGCGAATGGAATATCCCATAGCAGAATAATTCCCCGTCGCAAGCGCATCCATAAAGCAAGCGGCGAGGCGGCCGAGACCGCCGTTGCCAAGACCTGCATCAGGCTCCTGCTCGTAAAGATCTTCCAGCGTAAGCCCAAAATATTTGAGTGCCTTTTCGTATTCCTCGTTGAGTCCGAGATTATAAATGTTATTTTTCAGGGATCTGCCAAGCAAAAACTCCATGCACAGGTAGTACACTCGCTTGCCCTTTTTACTTTTCATTACCTTATGGAACTGCTGACGTTTTTCCAGCAAAATATCTCTGACGCTCATTACGACAGCTTTGTAGATCTGATCCGTCGTTGCTTCTTTGGGCGATACCCCAAAATAGCGAGAGAGTTTGCCCTGTATCAACAACTGCACTTCTTTTTCGGTAATGCTCTTTGTACTGCTCATTTCCTACTCCTGTAGTAATATAATTATTTCAACATTTCCCCGTACATCTTTTCATATTCACTAGCGGAACGTTGCCAGCTGAAATCGACAGACATAACGCGTCTGACAAGTTCAGGCCAAAAATCTTTGTTGTAATAGCAATTGATCGCCTCGCGAATAACGTACAACATATCATACGCATTGTAATTTGCGAACGTGAATCCGTTTCCGCCGTTCCCTACCGGCTTGATGCTGTCGTACAGTCCGCCTGTTTCGCGTACGATGGGAACCGTGCCGTATCTGCTTGCTATCATCTGAGACAGTCCGCAAGGTTCGGATTTGGAAGGCATCAGGAACAAGTCCGCACCGGAATAAATCTTTCTGGAAAGATCGGGATTAAACGCGATGACCGTAACAAGTTTCCCTACATATCTGCGCGCGAGGTCGGTGAAATAGTTTTCGTAGGAAGAATCACCCTTGCCAAGAATTATGACCTGAACGTCCTGCCTCAATACCTCTTCGATGACTGTTCTGACAAGATCGAGCCCTTTATGGGCGACAAGCCTCGAAATTATGGCAATAACGGGCGTATCCGCCTTGACGGGAAGATTGAACATCTTCTGCAATTCTTCTTTGCACTTCTTTTTGGGTTCAGGGTTATCCTTATCGTAATTTGCGAACACAGATTTGTCAGTCGCGGGATTATAATAATCGGGGTCGATCCCGTTCAGGATCCCGAATAATTTAAATTCATTCCTGCGGACAATGGGATCCAGTCCATGCGCATAGAACGGATCCTTGATCTCCTGCGCGTAGCGCGGGCTGACCGTGGAGAACTTTTCACTGCATTCGATCGCCGCTTTCATCAGATTGATGCACTTGTTGTATTCAAGGAGATATTTCCAGTTGTTTGAGATGCCGAAAAGATCTTCCAAGATATCAAGCGAGTATTTCCCCTGATACTCAATGTTGTGAATGGTGAACAGAGACCGTACAAACTGATATTCCGGACGGAAACAGTAAATAGTTTTCAGATAAATGGACGCAAGTGCAGCCTGCCAGTCGTGGCAATGCATGATTTCCGGATAAAAATTCAAAAACGGCATGATCTCCATGACGCTGCGGCAGAAAAACGCGAAGCGTTCGCCGTCGTCATAATAACCATAACATCCGGGGCGTTTGAAATAGTACTCGTTGTCTATAAAATAGAATGTGACATTGTCCTTCTCGTAAGAGAAGATCCCGCAATACTGATTTCTCCAAGCAAGCGGAACAAAGATATTTCCGAGATACTTGAATTTGTTTCTGTAATCCCAGGAAATGTCCGAATATAGCGGAATGACGACACGTACATCGTAATCTTCATTGGCGGCAAGTGCTTTGGAAAGCGAGCCGATAACTTCAGCAAGTCCGCCCGTTGCTATAAAGGGCGTAGCTTCCGACGCAACAAACAAAATTTTCTTTTTAGGGACCACTTTGATCTCAGGCGCCTCCGTCGCCGACTGCTGTTCGATTTGCAGAACTTCCTGTTCAGGGACAACGGTTTGTTTTTCCGCTGTTTCCTGCGTTGTTTCTGTCTTTTTCGCTTTTACGGATCTGACGTTTTTGCCTTTCGCGAGCATAATGTTTTCGACCTCCTTATCCTGATATGTAACTTGCTGAGAATGATCAGATCATGGTTCCTTTTGCAAGGAAATAAGGCTGAACTTCGCATCCGGACAGGACTCTGTTATCGCGGATAACAACGTTTTTGTCTGTAATGACACAATTAAGCTTGACGCCTTCTCCGATCACTGTATCTTGCATGATGATGGAGTTCCTGATGACAGCTCCTTTTCCCACCTTTACGCCGCGGAAAAGGAGGCAATTTTCGACCGTCCCCTCAACAACGCAGCCGTCGGAAACAAGAGAATTTTTGACAACTGAACCGAATCCGTATTTGGAAGGTGCAGAATCCCTGACTTTTGTGTAAATGTCGCGCGCGCCGAACAGCTCGTCGCGAATATTCTTGTCAAGGAGCTCCATGTTGTGTTTGAAATAAGAGCTGAGCGAATCGATTGTGGCATGATAGCCGTTGAAATCGTATGCATAAACATTGTACCTTTTCAGGTTGACAAGAATGATGTCGTCGCGGAAATTTTTATATCCGTGTGCGATCGATTCGTTGATGATGTGGAGCAGGAAGCTGCGGTTGATCACCATGATGTTGGAATAATATTTTGCCCTGCCCTTATTTTTGGGATTAAATTCAAGTTCGGTGACTCTGCCCGTTTCGTCCGAAGTGATGATGTCGTACGAAGAGGGATTGCCGATCTCCTCAGGATGGCAGACAATGGTAATATCTGCCTGTTTTTTTTCGTGATAGTCGATGACGTCGGAAAAATCCATGCGGTAAACGCCGTCGCAATCGCATAGGACAACGTAATCCTCGTTTCTGCGATTGAGAAATCCCGTGGCACCCTTGAGAGCTTCGAGACGATTTTTGTATAAACCGCCGTTATCAATGGCACCGAACGGAGGCAACAGAACGAGCCCGCCGTACTTTCTTGCCAAATCCCAGTCTTTGCCGCTGCCGAGATGATCAAGCAGGGACTGATAGTTGTTTTTGGTGATAATTCCTACAGTCGTGATCCCTGCATTGACAAGATTGGAAAGAGCAAAATCGATCAATCTATATCTTCCGCCGTAAGGCAAAGAGCCCATTGTCCTTAATCTTGACAATTCGGGAATGTTTTCATCGTGAATGTTAGAAAAGATAATTCCTACGGCAGACATTTATGCTTCCTCCCCTTCCATGATATTTTTATCGATGATGGAACCGGCGGCTACTTTTGCATTTTCGCCTACGGAGATCTTGCGTCCGAGAACGGCGATTCCCTTTGCCGTCGACTTGTCCTCTCCGATGCGTGCTCCGCTGTTGACAACAACGTCCTCATCAATGATCGAATAGTTGACTTCCGCACCCTTTTTGACGATCGTACCGCTCATGATGACGCTGTCTTTCACGGTTGCCCCTTCCTCAATGATGACGTTGCTTGAAAGAACAGAATTTTCCACTGTCCCGTAGATCTCACAGCCGAGCGCGATCATGGAATTTGTGACAACTGCAGCGTCGCCGAGATATTCGGGGGGAGCGAGCGGATTGCGCGAATGGATCTTCCATGCGCTGTCGGCGACGTCAAAGGTGGGCTGTTCACCCAGCAGATCCATGTTGGCCTCCCACAGAGAACTGATCGTTCCGACATCTTTCCAGTACCCTTCAAAGCGATAAGCAAACATTCTCTCTCCCGCGTTCAGCATTGCGGGAAGGACATTTTTGCCAAAATCCTTGGAAGAGTTGGGATCGTCGTCGTCCAGTTCGAGATATTTATACATCTTTTCTGCCGTGAAAATATATACACCCATGGATGCCAACGTACTCTTAGGCTGTTTGGGTTTTTCTTCAAATTCGTAAATGGATCCGTCCGGATTTGTATTGAGAATTCCGAAACGGGACGCTTCCTTTAAGGGGACTTCTATTGCCGCAATGGTGCAATCGGCATTGTTTTCGATATGCGCGCGAAGCATTTTGCTGTAATCCATTTTATAGATGTGGTCGCCCGAAAGAATAAGTACATATTCAGGGTTATACATCTTGATAAAATTCAGATTCTGATAGATTGCATTTGCCGTACCTTCGTACCAGGCGGACTTTGATTTTTTCTGATAAGGAGAAAGAACATGGACCCCGCCGAAGTTGCGATCGAGATCCCACGGCTGTCCGTTTCCGATATATTCGTTGAGTACAAGCGGCTGATACTGCGTCAGCACACCCACCGTATCGATCCCGGAATTGATACAATTTGACAGCGGAAAATCAATAATCCGGTACTTTGCGCCGAACGGAACAGCAGGCTTTGCAATGTTGTTCGTCAGCGCGTACAGCCTGCTTCCCTGCCCTCCGGCAAGCAGCATTGCTACGCATTCTTTACTTCTTTGCATATAGAACCCCCCATAAATTATTTATAATTCAAATTTGCTTATTCAGCAGTGCAAGAAAGCGTCAGAGTATTTTTTGCAGATACACGCAAGTCAGCTTCGGTAATTCAATTTTAATGGAATATTCTTTTCCGTGACTGGGCTTTCTTTCCGTATTGAATATACGCTTGCCCATTTCTCCTTCCCCGCCGAATTTCGGGTTGTCCGTATTAAATACGACTCTGTATTTCCCTTTCGGGACGCCCAGGCGGTACCCTTCCGCCTTTGTTCCCGAAAAATTGATGACGACAAGGTAACTGTTCCCCTCTTTATCGCGTCGCATATAGGCGAGCATATTCCTGTCCGAATCGTTCGGAGCAATCCATTCAAACCCGTCCCAGGAATCTTCGATCTCATAGAAAGCGGGTGTTTCCCTGTAGAATTTGTTGAGGAAAGCATTCATATCCGAAAGTTTCTGGTGCATTGGATATTCTTTCAGGAAAAATTCCTGGCCTGTTTTATAATTCCATTCGTTAAACTGGCCGAATTCGCTGCCCATAAACAGCAGTTTTTTTCCGGGGTGCGACATCATGTATCCCATAAATGCGCGGAGATTTGCAAACTTCTCCTCATATGTCCCGGGCATTTTATTGATGAGTGAACGCTTCCCGTACACCACTTCGTCGTGCGAGATGGGCAGAACATAGTTTTCCGTAAAGGCATACATCATCGCAAACGTGAGTTTATTATGATTCCCCTTGCGGAAATAGGGATCTGTCTGCATATAATCGAGGACGTCGTTCATCCAACCCATATTCCATTTGAAGTTGAACCCGAGCCCGCCAATGTCCACAGGTTTTGTGACAAGCGGCCAAGCCGTAGATTCTTCCGCAATCATCAATGCGTCGGGATATTCTGAAAACACAGTGGAATTGAGCCTTTGCAAAAACTCGATGGCTTCCAGGTTTTTGTTTTCACCATATTTATTGGGAAGCCACTCTCCGGGGCGCTTATCGTAATCGAGGTAAAGCATGGACGCCACCGCATCCACGCGCAAGCCGTCAATGTGAAATTTGTCAAAGAAGAATACGGCGTTGGAGATCAGAAAAGAAAGGACCTCGTTGCGCCCGTAATCGAAACGGCGCGTTCCCCAGCTCTTGTGCTCCTGCCTGTCCCACTGGGAGCTTTCATAGAGAGGTTGTCCGTCAAATTCGTACAGACCGTGCGCATCCTTGGGGAAGTGCGCAGGGACCCAGTCCATGATCACGCCGATTCCGTTTTTATGACATTCGTCTACCAGCCGCATGAAATCATGCGGCGTGCCGAGGCGCGAAGTTATGGCAAAATATCCCGTCACCTGGTATCCCCAGCTTCCGTCGTACGGATATTCGCACAGAGGCATAAATTCTATGTGCGTATACCCCATCTCCTTAATATACGGAATGAGTTCGTCGATCAGTTTGTTGAAATCAAAATAATTCCCATCGCCGTATTGGCGCCAGGAGAGAGCGTTCATCTCATAAATATTCATCGGGGAAGCGTAAATATTCTTCTCTTTACGCTTTTTTAAATAATCCTTGTCCCCCCACTTATACCCTTCCAGATCGTAGGTCTTTGATGCGGTCTTGGAAGGCGTTTCCGAATGAAACGCGTACGGGTCTGCTTTGTATAAAAAACGCCCGTCCTTGGTTTTGATACAATACTTGTAAACGGAATAGCTTTTGAGCCCGTCGATCTTCAGTTCATACGTTTCTCCGTCCAAAAGCTGCGTCATCTTGTTTGCCTGCGGATCCCATTCGTTGAAATCCCCCACGACGGATACTTCTTCGGCATGGGGCGCCCAGACACGGAAGCAATATCCCTTTTTGCCTTCCTCCTTGTAAGGGTGCGCGCCGAAAAACTCGTAGGCCTTGAAATTCTTGCCGTGATGGTACACATATAAAGGAAAATCGACCGTTGTCTGCATCATTTATCCTCCGTTTGCCGGATGTTCCCGACTTCTATATTATTATACTATATAACTTGTATTATTTCAATAGTTCTTTAAAAATAATTCGGAAAAAATCCCTGTTTTGTTATTTTGTCACATTTAAACATAGAAACGTTATCATTTTTATTTCATATTTTTGCTAATGTCTAACAAAAGCAACAAAATTATAAAATATGTCTAATAAAAAAACAAAATGGCTTTACATACTTTCCGACAGGATCGTTTATGTAAAGCCAAAATATGCTAAAATTTTCTCGGAGATAGGAGCGGAAACTTACAGTGTGTACCAAAGACGGAAAAATTTTTCTGCGGGGAAAGTTCCTTTTCGACATCTTTTTCCCAAAGACAAATGACCATGGAATAAACGAGAGCGGGAAACACGTGAAAAAGATGGTTGTCCAGCATCGAAGTTCCGCTGAGCATCAGGAAGATTGCAAAGAAAAAGATCCTTTCGGCTGTTTGCCTGCGCACTGCAAGGTTAAGTACCTGCGACAAATGGTAAACGTAAACAAAAATTCCGAACAGTCCGCACGATGCCAAAATCTGAATAAAGATGTTGTGGTACATATCCGGGAAGAACCAGTTTTCGATATTGACATCCACGTAAAAAGGAGCATAAAATCCCACGCCGAACAACGGATCTTTGAGGAAGTTCAAAAGTCCGTTCTTCCAGATCTCAAAACGGTCGGAATCGTCAAATCCCCTTTCAAAGATAACATAGAAAACCTGCACGATCTTTTCCCAAAAAAGAATGCAGAACAGGACGCCGCATACGAGCACGAAAATATTGAAAATACGGAAAAATTTTCTGTTAGGGGTTTTAACAATGGAGAGGAGTACAACGCCCGCAAGAAGCATGACTCCACCGACGAGCAGAGAGGACCGACTCAGCGTTACGCAAATGGCTCCGAACTGAAAGAAAGCAAAGATATAAAAAAGGTATCCGCGACGGAATTTTGCCGCAAGATACAGTTGTGTCGGCAGAAACATCGCCAACATTCCGCCCACATTATTGCTCATACCCCACCCGGTGATCATCAGATCTTTATTGATGGAGCCGTTTGCGTCAAACACGGAAAGATGGCCGTCCGGAGTATAGTGTCCGAAAACAAGCAGCTTAACAACCTGTAAAAAAATAACGGCGGATGCAAGCGCAAGGACGCAGGCAAAATATAATCCGTAATTGAAAGAGCGGTTCAACGTTGCGGAAAAGAAAAAATACAGCGCACCAAAGGAAAAGGCGATGAGAAGTCCGAGCAAAATGTCTTTAGCGACAAATTCGGAAGAAAACACGCCGTTGGTGAGAAAAGCCGCGCACAGGAGCGCAATGCCGATCCCCATGGAAGGAAAGCGGAAAAGGTTCCCTTTTTTGCGAAACAAAAGCAGGCGCAGGATCATTGCACTGACGATGCACGCGCCCAACACAGCGACCACTGCAAGAAAAGCGGTGCTGTTGAGAAATTGCGAGCGGTAAGGCGGCTGGGGCGTATGCTGCCAGCTCATGGAATACACTACAAGAACGGCGGGCGGGATGATGGCGCGTGTGTCTTTCGCAAACAGACAGACATAGACCACTATCGCCGTCGTGACCGCATAAGAAAGAAATTCCAACCCGAACAGAGAACAGATAAACATCAATGCCGCATATACAACCGGATAGCAATATCCGTCCAAAAAAGAACTGATTTTCTGAAAGAGCGGAAGATCGGATACCGCCTGCAGTTTTTGCCTAATAGAAATCATAAAAAACTCCGATAAAGAAAAATGCGGCATACCCGAACGGTATGCCGCATCGTGGTGTGAAGAATGGGACTTGAACCCACACGGATTTCTCCATACGCCCCTCAAACGTACGCGTCTGCCAATTCCGCCATCCTCACATCATTTAATAATGGCTTGCCTGCTTAACGCGTTGCGCGCTCACAAGCAAGAATTATTTTACTATATACGGCACAAATTGTCAAGCAATCAACCGAGAATTCTGTAACATTTTTCAAAAAATTTTACTTTGCGGATGTAATCGTGTGTTTCCTTAAAAGGAAGTCGCTCATACCGTCCGTCCGTGTCGATCCAGCCGCGTTCGATCCAGTTTCGTACCGTTCCCTCTCCCGCATTATAGGCGGCAAGAACAAGCTCCTTACTTTCAAATTTTTCGGACAGATAAGCAAGATACATGCAACCCAGTCGGATATTTTCTTCAGGGATGAGCGCATCCAGCCTTTCCCCGTACCGCTTACAGACAAACTCTGCCGTGGATGGCATGATCTGCATGAGCCCCTGTGCACCCACCCTGCTGAGGGCTGTTTCCGAAAAATTGCTTTCGGCTTTTATGACTGCGTACACCAGCTCTTCATCCAGTCCGAACTCCGCCGCGCACGCTTGCACCTCCGCACGATATTTTTTGGGAAACGTCAGTCCGAAGAACAAGACAAGAGCGCATAACGCGGCGAGCAGAAAGCCGAAAAATATCAGTTTAATTGTTTTTGTTGACAACGATCTCATTCAATACATCCAGCACCTGGCTGCGCAGCGCAGACAGATCTCCGTCATTATATATTAGAGTATGCCCGATTATTGAATTTTTTTCATAGTCAAACTGATGTTCCGCTCTTAAACGGATCTTCTCGGCGGAAACACCGTCACGTTCGGCTGCGGCGAGGATACGCTCGCATTTTTTGCGCATTACAACAATAACACAGTCGAAATCCTTCTGATAACCACCTTCAAACAAGAGCGGAACTTCCGCAAATGCCGCCGCCCCTTCCGCCTGTTCCATTTGAGCATACAGTTTTTTCATGACAGCAGGATGCGTGATCGCATCGAGGATTTGTAATTTTTCTTTGTCCGAAAAAACGAGTTCTGCAAGTTTTTTTCTGTTTACCGCACCGTCTTTTATACACTCGGGGAAAGCCTGCTGCGTTTGCAGCAAAACCTCCTCGTCCTGATAAATGTTCCGAGCGATCGCATCAGCCGAAAAAACGGGAAAGCCAGCCTCCCCGATCATACGGAGGACCGTACTTTTTCCGCTCCCGATCCCACCGGTGACGGCAACATACAATTTATTTCGCTTCATACCAGTTCTTCCCGCAATGCACTTCCGCTATGAGCGGCACGGAGAGCTGCACGGCATTTTCCATTTCCCTTTGAAGAAGCTCTGAAACTTCTTCCTTTTCCTCCTCAAGCGCGTCGATAACAAGTTCGTCGTGCACTTGCAAAATCAAAACAGAGCGCAACCCTCTTTCCTTCAGACGGTTGTAAACATTGATCATGGCGATCTTGATGATGTCCGCACTGCTGCCCTGCAAAGGCATATTCATTGCCGCCCGCTCCCCGAAAGAACGCAAGTTATAGTTAGACGACTTGATTTCCGGGATCACGCGTTTTCTGCCGAGAAGCGTCGTCACATAGCCGTGTTCCCTCGCAAACGCCACGTTGGAATCCATGTATTTTTTTACGTCGGAATAGCTTTCAAAATATTTTTTGATGTAATCTCCGGCTTTTTTGTTGGAGATATTCAGATTGCTCGCAAGACCGAATTCACTGATGCCGTAAATGATGCCGAAATTGACAGCCTTCGCCTCCCGCCTCTGTTCGGCAGTAACTTCTGATAGCGGAACTTCAAATACCTGAGACGCAGTGAGCGCATGAATGTCCCGTCCTTCCCTGTATGCCTCGATCAGTTCTTTACATCCTGAAAAATGTGCCAGCAGGCGCAGTTCTATCTGAGAATAGTCCGCATCGATCAAGATCCTTTTTTCCGACCTTGCAACAAAGAGCTTACGAAGCTCTCTTCCTTCCTCGTCACGGATGGGAATGTTTTGCAAATTCGGGTTCAGACTGGAAAGTCTGCCCGTTGTTGTTTGCGTCTGGTTGAAGGTAGTATGAACAAGCCCCGTTGCGGGATCGATCAACGGCTTGAATCCGTCGATATACGTGGAAAGCAATTTCTGGAAATGTCTGCAAGTAAGGACATCCTTTACGATCTTATAATCGGGGGCAAGTTTTTCTAAAATGTCCGCACTGGTGGAGTATCCGCCCTTTTTGTTCTTTTTGGGGGCAGGCAGCCGCAGTTTATCAAACAAGATTTTCCCAAGCTGCAACGGGGAATTGATGTTAAAAGTTTCCCCTGCCTGCATATAAATTTCTGCCGTAACGCGCGCGATCTCCTCGCGGTATCTCCTTTCAAACCGGGAAGAGGTGGCAAGATCGATGCGAACGCCTTCCCTTTCCATTTCATACAAAACGTCTGCAAGCGGCAGTTCCACATCCCTGTAAAGAGATTCCAGTTTTTCCTCTTTCAGTTTTTCTGCAAGTATTTCATATAAAAAAGATATTCCCGCCGCCGGACAGGAATCATCCAGTCCGTTTTCCCGCAGAGTTTCTTCAAGATCGGCATTCTTCCCCGAATAATCCGCAAGATATTTCATCAGCAAAACGTCTTCCGCCTTGCAAAGCAGTTCTGCGCCTTCTTTTTCAAGAATGTGACGGAAATCTTTTTTTCCATACAGAAGTACAGTTGCATCTTTGCGCGAAAAAACTTCTCGCAGAATGCGGCTTGTTTCCGACGACGGAATACCCGCATCCAGCAATGTGCGTGCCGATTTTAGAACATACTCGATGCCTTCCGCATAGAAACGGTATTCCTCTCCCTTTCGGCAAAACGCGGAGAAGACCGCAGGATGAAATTCTTTTAAGAACTCCTCTGCATCCGTGACCGTCTTTTCGACCGTCTGCACACCTCGTTTTGGAAGGACAGTCTGCTGCTCACTTTCAAATATATCCAGTTTGAGAAGAGAAGTAAACTCAAGACGCAAAAACTGATCTCTGACCTCTTGAGAGAAAGGCATCCGGATCTCCCCGTCCTCTTCCTTGACATCCAGAGGGACATTTCTGTCGATGGTTGCCAGCGTACGCGAAAGATAAGCGGATTCTCTGCCGTTTTCCAGCTTTGTACGAAGCGTGTCGGAAAGTTCGTCAATGTGTGAATAGACGCTGTCCAACTGTCCGTATTGCGTAACAAGAGTAAAGGCTGTTTTTTCTCCGATCCCAGGAACACCCGGAATATTGTCAGAAGAATCCCCCATCAGCGCTTTCATGTCGATCACGCGCGACGGCGGGTATCCGATCTCGCTTTCAAAGTTTTTCTCATTGAGCTTTAAAAGGTCGCTGACGCCCTTTTTAGTAATATAGACGTCTGTCCTGTCGTCAACCAGCTGGTATGCGTCACGGTCTCCCGTAATGATCACGCTGTGCGTATCGGAAAAAGCGTGTGAAAGCGTCCCGATCAGATCGTCTGCCTCGTACCCCTCTTTTTCAAAAATACAGATTTTCATAGACCGAAGAAGGGATTTGAGAATGCCTACCTGCACAACAAGATCATCGGGCATAGGTTTACGCGTCGCTTTATATCCGTCGTACATTTTGTGTCGAAATGTAGGCGCTTTCAGATCGAACGTTACGATCAATTTGTCCGGAGAACTGTCGTCTATGATCTTTAAAAGTAATTTGACAAATCCGAACACTGCGTTTGTCGGTGTTCCGTCCTTTGTGGAAAGCAATTTTGTGGCATAGAAAGCACGGTTGAGCAGGCTGTTGCCGTCGATCAGGACTAATTCCTTCATGAGCACCTCCGAATTGTCTTGCGCTTTGTACTTATTATAGCAGATTTACAAAAGATTGGCAAGGATCGGGAAGAAATTCTCCGCAGAAAGACACATTGCGGCAGAGAGATGATTTGACTTAAGAATTTCATTTCTGATCCGCATCACAAACGCGAATTGTACGTGATAAGTATGAAATTACACTGAACATACGGTCTGAAAGAAAATATTTTATAAACAAGAAAGCGAAAATAGCAAGGATTTAATAAAAAACGTATATACGGATCCGCATACACGTTTTCTTGTTTATTTGGTCAGAAAATCTGCCCATTCTTTTTCTTCCTGCCAATGTTCCTGCCAGTACAAAAGGTCTGTCAAATAATCTGCAATGCGCTCCTTCGCTTTATCTTCCCAATCTTTCGGAAAACGGCGCACAAGAGCGGTAAGTTCGTAGAAAGCGAGGCCCGGACCGTGTTTGGGCGTATGTACGGTGCTGCACGCTTGTCCGACTGCGTGGAACAAGGCGGCATCCGCAGCATCCTTTACAGACTTTGCGGCGGCATGACAAGCCAGAATGGCTTTACGTGCGAGAGGCATCTTTATTTTTCCGTGCGCCCAATCCCTGGCTGTGCGGATACATTGCAATGCCGATTCGTTGGATACGGAAATATTTTTTGCCGCGCGCTCTGCCTCTTCCAGCGCCCACAAAATGACCGCTCGGCGATCTGAGACAGAAATCAGGAGGCAAAGAGGCTGCAATTCTTCTGTTTTTTGCGTAAACAGGATGCCCCTTTTTTTATGCAGAGCTTTTTCAACGTATTCTTTCATTGCGGCAACCCGTGGTTTTCATCGATATATGTAGCTTCAAGATCAGACACATGAACGAACACGGCCAAAGGAAAAAGTGCATACGCTTCGCTGACTGAGCCGTCGCCGCCGCGGGCACGCATATCAAAGCCGCCCATATGCCAGTTAATTGCCATTGCCTCGTCGCGTTTCAGGCGCATGAATCCGCTGATGATATAGACAGATTTTTCTCCGTGTCCGTAGGGAAGCAATTCTTCCCGCGTGTACCACGGCTTTTTCACCCATTCGCCGTTTTCCTTTACGTTTCTGTAATCGAGCTTATAAAAATCAATTTTGCAAAGGTCGTGCAGCAATCCGCAAATTGCAATCGTTTCATACGAATATACCTTTTCCCAGTTATCGCCGTATTCGTTCTTTATATTCTTCAAAAGCCTGTAAAACGTGTTGACACTGTGCTCGCA
>CASFBD010000010.1 GCA_949292885.1 uncultured Bacillota bacterium | reverse complement strand
TGCGGTAGGCGAGTTTTGTACGGCGCTTGAGCGCCGCGCCAGTAACCTTGCCCTTTAGGGCTTTCCAAAGCCCCCACTTTAGTGGGGGATATTTACTTTTATAGAGATTTGCGGTGAGCGCTCTTTTTTGATGTAGAGGGGAATGCAGATCGAAAGGGAAAGAATGCAGAGCACAGCGGCACCGAGTGAGCACCAGGAAAACGTATCTTGCAGATTCGCTGTTTTTTGCTGCATTGCCTGGTCGTACAGGGTGGGGGAAATCTGCAATTCTATTTTATAACTTTCGGTATCGAACTGCTGTATTGCGGATAAAACAGTAATTCCTCCCTGATATTCCGGCTGATACGCATAGAATTCAAGGATCGTATTGCTGTTCTCCTTTCCCGATCGGTAATGAAGTTTTACCATATTCGGGAATAAAAATCAATGTCAGACAAGGGAATTTTGCTCCAAGCTCCTTGGAATTGCTCTGAAAAATCGGGAACATGGGGGCTTTTCAATGTATTCAAAAGAGAGTTCTGTTTGTATCAAAAAAGCAAAGGCGACTGCGGCATTGCCGCAGTCGCCTTTGCTTTGACAAAAGAGATTTCGAGTGTCTGAGATAAACTTGCAAAAAGTATGATCGTTTTTCGGAATATTACATAACAGCTGTATTGCGTACAAAAAGTCTGCAAAAATATTCCGCAATGGCGTCGTGTCCCTTTTGATTGGGATGGATGCCGTCGTCGGACAGACAATCGAGATAGTCTGTCCGCAGCAGAAGTTCGCTGCGGTAATCGAAAAACGGGCATCCGTTTTCCAGCGCGATTTTTAAAATTGCCAGGTTGTAACATTCCTGATGGCGGGAAATGTTTGTTACGTCTCCGCGGAAAAAGGTCATGATCTTTTCTCCGTCCGCTCTGCCGCAGATGACGTTTGAAAAATATCTCTGCGAGTCGATCGGCGGGAGAGAGGTGAATGCGGGAGTTGTCCCGTGCGATTTACAGACAGAGATCACCGATCGGAGCAATCTTTCAAATTCCGGCAGAGGGGTATTGGGAAAGTGTGGCGCAAGGGGATCTTTTCCTACTTCTTCCCAGCAATAATCGCAGTCGTTTCCGCCGAGGGAAAGGATAAGTTTATCTCTCGTTCCCGTGTGCTCGTTCAGCCAGCGTTCAATGTGTCCTTTCTCGCAGCACTTTTTTAAGGTTTGACCGAATGTGGAAAAGTTTTCTATTTCTGCGCCGAGTCGCTCCGCAATGGTGTTTACGGCGCCGCGTTCGATGCGGCGGATATGCTTGTTTTCCAGATACAAGCCTTTGGGAATTGAATCTCCTATCACGGTGATGTTTCCGTAAGGAAAGGAAAAAGGGTTTCTCTGTTTAATGTGCGTATGTGTTGATTTCATTTCCGTTTCTCCTTGCGCTCTTTTGCAGAGCAGATAATTATTAAAAGATTTTTATACGGGCATTGCCCCGGCTTTTTGCGGTTTGCCGATTTGTTTCCATGCGGCGGTGGACAAGATGTATTTACTGTTTTTTCGCGGCGCAACAATTTAAGAAAGGTGAGTACTTTCCAGTAAAACAATGTGTTAATTCAGTTGCTTTGGGGGGGCGGTACTGCAAACATAAGATTTGAAGCGTTTTCAGTTCGAGATAACTCTTATCCTTTGCTGTGTAGGTTTTGCATCTTTTGCTGTAAACGCAGTTTGTAAAACTAATCGCCTGACAGCTTGAGCGATCTGTAAGACATGTGCGCGGTAAGTGCTGTGAAGTCGATTCCCAAGCAGTTTGTGGAATGCTTTTGGAAAAATGACGGCTTTGTATTCTTGTCGTCCCTGGCAGTGCATTTGTGCTTTCTTCAGCAACTCTTTTTGCGGGACTCAGGGCGTAATGTTGTGTTTGATTGTTCCGCGCGCTTTTGCAACTTTTACAGAAGAGTCACTCGTATTTCGTTGGCGGGAGAAAGAATTGTTTTTTGTTGGGAATCTTTTATAACGTAAAGTCTTTTGTTTCCAAATTTTATGTTTTTTATACTTTATAAATGATTCTTGTCGCAAAATGACCGCATTTCAATTTCCTGAGCCTTATGCCATTATTATAAACAACCCCTTGTGTTTTGAAAACCTACTCCGACATTTTTTCCCTATACCTTTCCGTCAGAGAAAAGTAGAGCAAAAAATTAGCTCTCTACGCGAGGGAGAGAGAACTCTACTCACGGTAGAGAGCTTATTTTTTGGCAAAAAAAGAGACATTTTTCACGGAAAAATCGCAGATTTTTTCCTTTTTTTATTTACCGTGCGGCATTGTTTATGCTATAATAGTCTTGTATGGAAGATTTAAAGAATATTGTGGCCCGCAATCTGGCGGCTTGCCGTAAAGAAGCGGGGTTGACGCAGCTGCAGTTGGCGGAAAAACTGAACTATTCGGATAAGGCGATTTCCAAATGGGAGAGAGGGGACAGTCTGCCCGATCTTACCGTACTGTACGAACTTGCCGTGCTGTACGGTGTGACTTTGGATTATCTGGTCACGGAGCATGCGGACAAGCGTCCTGTGTTGTACGGGAAGCTGAAAAAACGCACGCATATTTTTGTGACGGTGATGAGCAGCCTGCTTGTTTGGTTTATAGCGACGCTTGTCTTTTCGCTTCTGTATCTGTTCCAGGCTCAGGCGGAAAGGCAATGGCTGATTTTTATTTGGGCGCTTCCCGTCAACGGGATCTTGCTTGTCGTGTTTGCGGGGATTTGGGGCGGCCGTATTCTGCGCACGCTGGCAGTATCTTTTCTTGTCTGGATGGCGGCTTTGGCGTTGTTTTTTACATTGCCCATGCAGAATGCGTGGATGGTTTTTGTGGTTGCGGCACCTTTGCAGATCCTTACCGTTTTTTGGTTTTTTCTGCGGGCGCAAAAAGCGAAAATCAAATAGTCGATTTTATTGTCAAAAAACCGTTCGTGTGTTATAATAGGAAAAGCAGGTTTCCTTTTTTGTCTTTTTCGCATATACTGTATGCGGGAAGGAGGGGGAGATCGTGCAGCAGAATCTTTCCGTGATCCGGACGGATCATATTCGGGAAAATGCCGAATATTTTTGTTCTTTGGCAGAAGGCGGCAGACTTTGTGCCGTCGTTAAGGCGGACGCGTACGGACACGGCGCGGCGGCGGTTGCGCAGTCGCTTCGGTCGGTGGCGGATATGTTTGCGGTGGCGCTGGTAGACGAGGGTGTTCAGCTGCGCCATGCCGGCACGGATAAGGAAATCCTTGTTCTCACGCCGCCTCTCTGCGAAGAAGAGGTATTGCGCGGAGCGCTGGAAGAGCTGATTTTCAGCGTAGGGGATGCGCGCGATTATGCTCTGTTGAAAAAGGTATGTCTGAAATACGGGATTGCGGTGCGCTGTCATCTCAAGATCGATACAGGTATGAACCGTTACGGCTTCACTCGGTCCTCCCTGCGGACTTTTCTGCGCGGAAAACTGTGCGAAAACGTGAACGTGGAGGGGATCTTTTCCCATTATTGCGCGCCCGAAAATAACGGAGTGCGGGAAAGACAGCTTTCGCTGTTTTTGGAATGCTGTAAAGACGCGTCGTACGCGTTCGGGCCTCTGTTGAGGCACATTTCCGCAACGGGCGGAACGCTGTCGGGGGCGGAAAATCATCTGGATATGGTCCGCATCGGGATCGGACTTTACGGTTATCTGCCGCAGGGTTTTTCTCTGCCGCAGGGGACACTGAAACCTGCCATGTGCGTGTACGCGCAGGCGGTCTGTTCCCGTTCCCGTCCGCGCGGATGGGCGGGCTACGGGCAGGTTCCCGCGCCCGAACAGCTGAGTGCTATCCGGGCGGGTTACGGCGACGGCCTTTTCAGAAAAGGCGGCATCGGCAACGTGAACAACCTGTGCATGGATGCGTCGCTGCTCCCTGTTTTGTTAAAAAAATACGAATACGTATGCGTGTTTTCCGATGCAGATCGCTATGCCGCGGAAAACAATACCATCTCCTATGAAGCGCTTTGCAGCGTTGGGCGGAGATCGGAGAAAATATATGTTGAAAGATAAAAACACGCTGCGCCGCGAAATGCGCGTCCGTCGGGACAGTGCTCCCGACCGCGCAGAAAGGGACAATCGTATCTTTGAAAATTTCTTTAGTCTGCCGCAGCTGAAAGAGGCAAAAATCTTTTTTGTGTATCATTCTTTCGGGAGCGAAGCGGACACGCGCGCCATTATCGCGCGCTTGCTTGCCGAGGGGAAAAAGGTATGTTTGCCCCGCGTGGAGGGCAGGGACATGATCTTTGTCCCGTATGAGGGGCAAGCCCTGGAGAAGGGTAAATTCGGCATTGCCGAACCGAGAGGAGAAGGGACGCGCCTGCGCCCCGACGCAGTTGTTCTGCCCATGCTTGCATGGAACGGTCTGTATCGGCTTGGTTATGGCGGAGGGTATTACGATCGTTTTCTTGCGGGAACAAACGCTCTGAAAATCGGGATCGCCTATGCGTTTCAGCGCACGGATGAATCTTTTATGGAAGAGTTTGACATTCCCGCGGACATTCTCGTAACGGACGGGGAAATCTATTATAACGGAAACACGGAGGAAGTATAATGCAGATACTCAAGAATATCGGATGGGAGATCTTTGAATATCTTCGCCGCGCACTTACGCCTTTTGTCGTCAAGCTGATGTTCGGCATGACGATGTTCGTACTGCTTCTGATCGAAAATACACAGCTGCGCATGATCTTGCTGTTTGTGCTTTTTGCCTGCGACTGTATGCTCACGTTTGTGCTTTACCGTTCGACGGGCGAACAGGCTTATAAGATGAAACAAGCGGGATTGCTCAGCCGCGAACAAAGACCTGTCGGATCGGCGGGGGCGCAGGGAAAGTACCGCCCTTGCAAGGAATACCGTCCTTACAAGGGGTTTGTGATCGCCGTTGTTTCCTGCCTTGCCGGCATTGTACTCATTCTCGTCTCGGCGCTTGGAGGGAGCCTTGGGGCGCGCCTTGCGCTCATGTTCGTGTACGGATGGGCGTATGCACCCGTCGCGTCCTTTTACATGATCGACACCGTGTCCGGTGGTGTGGATGTTATCCCGCTTTCTTCGGTTTGGTTCACGTTTATCCTTTTCGGGGTATACGTGATCATTGCTACGGTGGGGTACATTCTCGGCGGGCAGAAGGAAAAAATGCGTCTGTTCATGCTGGAACGCAGTGCACAGGCGGTGGAAAGCGGAAGAAATCATCGCAGTGTCAACGATGAAAGGGAGAGAAAACGGTGAGGATCATCGGCGGTAAATACAGGGGCAAGGTTTTGTCCGTGTTCAAGGGGAAGGATGTGCGCCCCACGTCCGATCGCGCCAAAGAAGCGCTGTTCAACATTCTTGCTCCGGAGATCTCCGGGGCAAACGTTCTCGACCTTTTCTGCGGGAGCGGAAGCATCGGATTGGAAGCCATTTCGCGCGGTGCCGATTACGTTGTGTTCAACGACGTTTCGCAGGACAGTCTTGCTATCCTTCGCAAAAATCTTGCGCTCCTGCGCATGGATGCCAAGATTTATAATCTCGATTACAGGACGCTTCTCGAACGTCTGGATGTTACGTTCGACATCATTTATATCGATCCGCCGTACAAGAGCGGATTCGGGGAGGACGCTCTGCGCATCATTGCGGAGCGCAATCTGCTCAACACGGGCGGCATAGCCGTACTGGAAGGGGACAAGCCTTTTGAAGGCGAGATCGAAAATCTCGTCAAATACGACGAGCGCAAATACGGGATCGCCCACCTTACCTTTTTCACGCCCGACTGAGCGGGAGGAATATTATGAAAAAATGTGTTTTTGCGGGGACGTTCGATCCACCCACGCTCGGGCATAAGGACATCGTTCTCAAATGCCTGGATCTGTTTGACGAAGTGATCGTTGCCATCCTCATCAATCCCAACAAAAAGCCGCTTTTCACAGTAGAACAGCGGCTGAATATGCTTAAAAAAGTGTTCGCGTCCTATAAAAATGTGCGCGTTCTCTCCTATGACGGACTGACTGTGGATCTGCTGCGGCGGGAGGGTGTGCGCTATTATGTGCGAGGTATCCGCAACGGCACGGACTACGACTACGAGGCTCAGCTGAATTTTATCAACGTCGATATGTACAGGGAAATGATCACCTTGTTTTTCCCTACGAGGCAGGAATATCTGCACATCAGTTCGGGGCTTGTCAAGGATGCCCTGCGTTTTCATAAAAATGTTGACAAATACATTCCTGAAGAGATCCGCGAGGATCTGAACGGTTATCTGCAAGAGGCAAAAGACCATGTTTAAAAGAGAAGAATTGATCCCTTCTGCAGAGGAGATTTTACAGACGCTTCCGCTTCCGCAGGATCTGAAAAAGATCAAGGCGGAGCGGGACAGGCTTGCCTCCGAAGTTATCCGCGGCGAAACGGACAGGCTTCTGCTCATCATCGGACCTTGTTCTGCGCACGAGAGCAAACCCGTGCTCGATTATGTGGAGCGCTTGGGCAGGCTGAACGAGCGTGTTCGGGACAAGATCGTCATTGTACCGCGCATTTACACCAACAAGCCGCGCACCAAGGGTGTGGGGTATAAGGGAATGTTCACCCAGCCCGATCCCAAGAGCAAAGAGGACATTTTAAAGGGGATCCTCACCATTCGCCGTCTGCACATCGATGCAATTAGTGCCAGCGGACTTTCTTCCGCGGACGAGATGCTGTATCCCGAAAATTACGCATACGTGGAAGATCTGCTCACCTACATTGCCATCGGTGCGCGATCGAGCGAAAATCAGATGCACAGGCTTGTTTCCAGCGGCATCGAATTGCCCGTGGGTATCAAAAATCCCATGAGCGGTTCCATTCCCGTCCTGCTCAACTCCATTTATGCGGCGCAGAGCGGCGGTCAGGTTTTCAAGTATCAGAATTATCAGGTGCGAACCTCAGGCAACGAACTTGCGCACGCGGTGCTGCGCGGTGCGGTGGACGGCTACGGAAACGATATTCCCAATTTCCATTACGAAACGGTGATGAAAGTCATCGAGGGGTATTCTAAGACGGGGCTGAAAAATCCCGCCATCGTCATCGACGCGAATCATTCCAATTCGGGCAAACAGTACAAACAGCAGATCCGCATCGTGGAAGAGGTGCTGAATAACCGCCTCTACGACAAGGATTTCAAAAAGTATGTCAAGGGTTTCATGATCGAAAGTTTCATCGAGGAAGGGTGTCAGAAAGAGGATACCGTGTACGGCAAGTCCATCACCGATCCTTGCCTCGGCTGGGCAGATACCGAGCGTCTTGTGCTCGACATCGCCGATAAGATCTGAGGACAAAGCCATGCAGGAAAAACCTTTACGCGTTGCCTATCTCGGGCCGGAGGGGAGCTATTCCTCCCTCGCCGCGGAAAAACTCTGTCCGCAGGGAGAGGGACTGCCGAAACACAGCTTTCCGCAGACGGTGCAGGCACTTCTTGGCGGAGAGGCGGACGCGGCGGTGCTGCCCGTGGAAAATACGTTGCAGGGCGCTGTCACGCAGAATCTCGATCTGTTGTACGCAAATCCTTCGCTGTATGCAGTGGAACAGTATCTTCTGCCCATCGAGCACAGGCTGATCGCCCCTCAAGGGACGCGCCCGGAAGAGATCAGAACACTGTATTCGCACCAGCAGGCGATCCTGCAATGCAGCCGCTTTATTGCGGAGCATCTTCCGCAGGCGGACATCGTCTATACAGATTCTACCATGCAGAGCCTTTCGCATCTGAAAGAGAAAGGGGATGCCGGCATTGTCGGTTCGCACGTAAAGCGGGAAGGGCTTTGTTTTATCGGCGGAAACATTGCGGACGAGAGCAAAAATTTCACGCATTTTCTGCTGGTCAGAAAGGGAGAAGAGTTTTTGCCCGAGCACAGCGCCCGCGTCTATTTTGCGGCAACCTGTCCGCATGAGCCGGGCAGTCTTCTCAAAATGCTGCAGATCCTTTCCGTCTATGACCTGAACATGACAAAAATCGAATCACGTCCCATCAAAAACAGTCCGGGCGCTTATTGTTTTTTTGTCGAATTTGAAGGCGACATCGCCGACGCAAACGTGCGTTCCGCACTGCGCCGCGTTTCGCAGTATTCAAAGAATTTCAAGCTGCTCGGCTGCTATTAGGCGCGCGCAGCTTTTTAAAAGGAGAGGAATAAGGCGCAAAAGAGCGCGGAAACGATCCCCTGCAAAAATTTTACGGCGAGGAAAATTTTTATCTTTACGCCTGCGGGCTTTAAAAAGGCGATCTGTTGGGCGAGGATGCTCGCTCCGCCGAAGGTGACCGCAAAGGCGAGGAAGGGCAGGGCGGACGTTCCGTATGCGGAGAGCGCGGCACAGCCTCGCGTGGCTTCCAGCAGGGAATATACCAGTCCTTCCGCCAGATCTTCTTTGCCGAACAGGGCGAGGGGAAGGGCGGCGGCTTTTGTCAGAAGGGCAAGGATGCCCGTCTGTTCCAGTGCCTGCGCCACAACGCAGAAAAAGGCGATGAACCCGCCTACGCAAAGCACGGAAACGGTGCCGCTTTGAATGTTTTCGGCAAAGCTGTTTTCCCGCCCCTTGAGGGCAGGAAGAGAATTGTTTTGCGGGCTGTTTAAAAAGGGCAGAAAGAGCGCTGTGGTCGCAAACACGCCCGCAAAATGCGCGGCAAGCAGGATCCCGCCCGCTGCGGCGCTTTTGAGCATTCCCGCACCTACGCTCCCTATCAGGAACATCGGGCCGGAAGTGGAGCAAAGGACGCTCACGCGCGTGGCGTCTTCGGAGGCGATCGAGCCAGACTGCTTCAGTTGCAGCAGGCATCGGCTGCCTACGGGATAGCCGGAAAGTACGCTTGTCACGGCGCATAGGGCGGCTGCGGCGGGAAGCTTTACGCGCCTCATCAGCGGGGAGAGCTTGTCCGAAACTTTTGCGCCCGCGGCGGAGAGGATTCCCGTACACACAAAAAAAGGAAAGAGCACGGGCAGCACGGCTTTTGCCCACAGGGCAATGCCCTGCGTGCAGGCGGCAGCGTAGTCCGCCGGGGATGAGAGCATCAGCAGGATCAGAACAAACAACGCGGCGGGGACCACCGCCTTCCGTACGCGTAACATAGTAAAATATATGAAAGGAGCGGTCGGATTATGAAACGTACATTGGGGCTTGCGCTGGGCGCGGGCGGAGCGCGCGGCATTGCGCACATCGGTTTTTTGAAGGCGCTGGAAGAGGAGGGAATCCGGCCCGATTTTATTTCGGGCTCTTCGATGGGGAGCATCGTCGGCGCCTGCTATGCCAAAGGGATGACTCCCGATGAAATGAAAGAGTATGTGCAGAATATTTCTCCCCGCGACATCGTCGATGTCGGTATTTTCACGCCTTCGCGGCTGGGGCTGATGCGCTGGACAAAGGTGCGCAAGATGATGGCGGAACTCATCGGTCATTGCAGTTTTTCCGATCTGCGGATCCCGTTCAGCTGCGTTTCCGTAGACATCAAGACGGGGAAACTCATTCATTTTACGGAAGGGGACGTGACGGACGCCATTCTCGCGTCCAGTTCCATTCCGTCGGTGTTCCGTCCCGTGGAAAAGGATGACATGATCCTTGTGGACGGGGGTGTGTTGTGCCGCGTTCCCGCCGCGCAGGTCAAACAGTTGGGCGCGGACGTGGTCGTTGCGGTGGACGTGCTGGGAAAACTGCGCCATCCGGAAAAGATAGGCAATGTCATTTCTCTCATCACCCGCATTTACGATCTGGTGGAAGACAGGAACGCAAAGAGTCAGCGCCGTTCCGCGCGCAGGCTGACAGATGTGTGGCTGGAACCGGATATGGGAGAGATCTCGCAGTATCAGATGAAATATCATCCCGTCGTGTATGAAGCAGGGTATAAGATCGGCAAAGACAACGCTGCCAGGATCAGACAGCTTTTGCAGGGTGAAGACGTCAGAGAGTGAAATTATGGATCTTTTCGATTTGAACAACAACGAATACGACGCAAAGCCGCTGGCGGATAAGATGCGCCCCAACAATCTGGACGAGTTTATCGGCCAGCAGCATATCGTGGCGCCCGGCAGCCTTCTGCGGCGTGCCATCAGCCTGGACAGGCTGGGCAGCTGTATTTTCTGGGGGCCTCCGGGGTGCGGAAAGACGACGCTTGCCAACGTCATCGCGTCCACCACGCACGGAAACTTTGTCAAATTGAACGCCGTTCAGAGCGGCGTTGCCGACGTTAAAAAGGCTGTGGAGGATGCGCGCAATTCCCTCAAACTGTACGGAAAAAAGACGTATCTTCTCCTGGATGAGTGTCACCGTTTCAATAAGACGCAGTCGGATTCCCTTTTGCCCGCCATCGAGCAGGGGACGATCATCTTTATCGGTTCCACGACGGAAAATCCGTTTGCGTCCATGACGCCCGCCATCGTGTCGCGCTGTCGCGTGTTTGAATTCCGCCGCCTTTCGGACGCGGACATTTCGGGCGCGCTGAAAAAGGCGCTTACCTCGCGCAAGGGGCTGGCATCGTATAAAGCGCAGGTGGATGAGGATGCGATCGCACACATCGCATCCATGAGCGCGGGGGATCTTCGCACTGCCTACAACGCGCTCGAGCTTGCCGTGCTGACAACGCCTCCCGCACAGGACGGGAGCATTCATGTCACGCTTGCGGACGCCGAACAATCTATCCAGCGCAAGGCGCTTTCCTACAACGAGGACACCTATTACGATATGCTTTCCGCTTTCTGCAAGAGTTTGCGCGGCAGCGATCCGGACGCGGCGCTGTACTATGCGTTCCGCCTGATCGAGGGCGGGTGCGATCCGCTCATCATCCTGCGGCGGCTGGTGGCACATTCCAGCGAGGATGTGGGCATGGCGGATCCCAATGCACTGGTGGTGGCCACGTCTGCCATGTACGCTTTTGAAAAGATGGGTGCGCCCGAGGGGCTGATCCCCATGAGCAACGCCATCATTTATGTGTGCGAGGCGCAGAAATCCAATTCGGTGATCCTTGCCATGGACGCGGCAAAGCGCGCCGCGCGCGAAGTGCGGGACGATAACATTCCGCCCTATCTCAAGGACAATACGTTCGGCGACAAGGAAACAAAAGCGCAGAGCGCCAATTATAAGTATCCCCACAATTACGGCGGCTGGGTGGAACAGCAGTACCTTCCCGATTCGCTCAAAGACGAGGTTTTTTACCGTCCGCAGGGCAAGGGGTACGAAAAGGTGGTCGAGCAAGTTCGCCGCGAAAAGGGCATCGTAAAGGGCGATACTCCGCCCGCAAAAAATGATACGGAGTGAGAATTTCATATGCAGGAAGTCATCGTTGCGCGCGGCGTAAAAAAGACGTTTACGCTGTCACGCAAACAGCGCAAGATCGAAAAAACGGGCGCAACAAAAAAAGTGGCGCTGGACGGGCTGGATTTTACCGCTTACGAGGGAGAGATCTACGGGCTTCTCGGCCCCAACGGCGCGGGAAAAACGACCATGCTGCGCATTCTCGCCACGCTTATCCGCGCGGACGAGGGGGATGCGACCGTGGCGGGTTATTCCGTTTCCAAACAGCCCGAACAGGTGCGTTCTTCCATCGGGTTCATGACTGGCGAACTCAAACTGGAAGACTTTTTCACGCCCGCCTATCTTTTCCGATTTTTCGGGAAATTGCACGGAATTGACGAGGACGTCCTCGAAAAACGCGAGCAGGAACTGTTCAAAAAATTCGGGATCGACAAGTTTGCGGAAGTCAAGGTGGGCGATCTGTCCACGGGTATGAAGCAGAAGGTTTCTCTCGTCATTTCCATCATTCACGATCCGGCTGTCATCATTTTCGACGAGCCCACAAACGGGCTGGATGTACTTACCGCCAAGGTCGTTACCGATTTCCTGCTCGAACTCAAACAGCAGGGCAAGAGCATCATCCTTTCCACGCATATCTTTTCTCTGGTCGAGAAACTGTGCGACCGCGTGGGTGTCATCATCGGCGGAAAGATGGTTCGGGAAGGGACTTTGTCCGAAGTATGCGGAGAAAAAAATCTCGAGGACGCTTTCTTCGGCCTCTATAAGGAGGTGACGGGGGAATGAAAAACGCACTCACGATCATGCGCAAGGAATTTGCGCGCTTTTTTAAGGATCCGCGCCTCGTGCTGGGAACGCTCATCCTGCCCGGCGTACTTATCTTTTTCGTATATACGTTGCTCGGCTCCGTGTTTTACGAACAGGATCCTTCTTATACGCTGAAAATCGTCAACTCTTCTGCAAGTTTTGCTGCCTTGTTTGAGGGGCAGGACGCCTACACCCTGGTGGAGGCGGACGAAACGCAGGCGGAAGAAATTAAAAAGGAGATCAAAGAGGGAAAAACGGATCTTCTCATTGTCTTTCCCGAAAATTTTGACGCGATCATCGCGGGAGGCGCGTATGCGCCGCCGGGGGGAGAGGGTTCTCCCAATGTGGAGATCTGGTACGACTCCGCGCAGATGCGCTCCGCAACGGCATTCAACACGGTGGCGGGGCTTTTGGATACACTGGAAGACATGGTCAGCAGCCGATTTGACGTCAATGTATCGGGCGGCGGCGATCTTTCCACGAAGGAAGAAGCGGAAGCGTCCTATTATGCCATGCTTTTGCCTTTCCTTGTGCTCACCTTTTTGTTCAGCGGCTGCCTCGGCGTTGCGCCGGAATCCATCGCGGGCGAAAAGGAACGCGGCACCATCGCAACCCTCTTGGTTACGCCCATCCGCCGCGGAGAACTCGTCGTCGGAAAGATCTGCGCGCTTTCCGTGCTCGCCTCCCTGTCTGCGATCAGTTCGTTTATCGGTACCTTCCTTGCCATGCCCAAACTGATGGGCGGCAACATCGGAGATATGTTTGCCGCGTATGCGGCAGGGGATTATATCGCCCTGTTTGCCGTCATGCTCTCGGCTGTCCTGCTCATCGTCTGCCTGATTTCTATTTTGTCTTCCTATGCAAAGAGCGTTAAGGAAGCGACGGCGTTTTCCATGCCTGTCATGATCGTCGTTATGCTGTTGGGACTTTCTTCCATGATTTTCGGTACGGTCAAAAATCCTGCGGCGTTTTTCATTCCTGTCTATAATTGCGTGCAAATGATGTCGCAGATCTTTTCGGGTGCGCTTTCACCCGTCTGTCTTGCCATCACGCTGGCAAGTAATGCTGTGTATATCGGTTTGCTCGTTTTCGTTCTCACAAAGATGTTCAAGAGCGAAAGGTGTATGTTCAATAACTGAAAGGAGGGGATTTTGCAATGTCCGTTCTTACGGTGTATTTTTCAAGGAAAGGTCAGAATTATTGGAGCGGTTCCATTGTTGATCTGAAAAAGGGGAATACGCAGATTGCCGCGGAGATGGTGCAAAAAGCTGTCGGAGGGGATATTTTTGAGATCTGTACGGTCAAAGAGTATGCAAAGGAATACCGAGCCTGCTGTGCGGAGGCGGCTCAGGAACTTCGCGAAAAGGCGCGCCCGCAGCTGAAAGATCTGCCGGACTCCTTGGATAAGTACGACGTTATTTTTGTCGGATATCCCAACTGGTGCGGTACCATGCCCATGGCGGTGTTTTCCTTTTTGGAAAAGTTCGATCTTACGGGGAAGAAAATAGCGCCTTTCTGTTCCAACGAAGGGAGCGGTATGGGCGTCAGCGAACGCGATCTCAAAGAGGTTTGCAGGGGTGCGGAAGTGGTCAAGGGCCTTTCCATACGCGGTTCGCGCACGGCTGAAAGCGAAGGGGAAATTACGGCCTGGGCGCGTTCTGTTTTGTAAAAAAAGTATTCAAAGTAAGCGTCGGCTCCTGCGATTTTTGAGAGCCTTGTCAAAAAAAGGTTGTGGGTTAATCCCTCAAAAACAAAAAAGACGAAAGGTTTTTCCTTTCGTCTTTTTTTGGTCCAAGTGACGGGACTTGAACCCTCGTCGAAACAGTCGGCCGATTTTTCGCCTTGCTCTGCAAAGATTTTTATAGGACGGAACAAGGGCAAGGGGCAAGGATCACGTTCGCCTCCGTTTTTCCTCTTCCCGAAAATCTCGCACGCTTTGCACCTGCGTTTTTTGGGAGCTATTTTATAAAAAGAGGTCGTGGGGGAAGTTCTGTCACAACAAAAAAGGACATTGCTTTTGCAATGTCCTTTTTTGTGGTCGAGGTGACGGGACTTGAACCCACGACCTCTTGGTCCCTAACCAAGCGCGCTACCAAACTGCGCTACACCTCGCTCAAAACAGCATAATCTATTATACATTATTTTTAAAAAAAGTAAAACGATTTACAGCTCATTTTGCAAAATTTTTTAATAAAATTTGCGGGGATTTTCAAAACGCCGCATTTGTCATGTTGCGGCAGGGAAAATTCAAGAAAATCTTTTTCAGGATCGTCTTTGAAAGAACGCATTCGGATAAAGGTTTGGCGCGGCATCTTCATTTATTAAAAAAGAATGGCGGAACAAGGAGCAAACCTGCTCGGGTTGTTATGAAAACATTTTTTCAAAAAAACAAATTAAAACCGTCTGCAAACTTATAGGGAAGAGTGGGTGAGGTGAGGCAAAGGGAATGTAAATTTTCACAAAATCATAACGGACAGAGGCTTTCATTCCGTTGACAAAATTTATGAAATCAGTATAATGTTAGATACCCTAACAATCTGAGGTCTGTCATGGATAAAAGGCATATTGGTTATGTCGTAAAACTGTTGAACAAGCGGCTGGATCAGACACTTTCTAACATTCCTGCCATTCGTGAAAACGATACACTGACAGGGATCCAGACGTGGGCGTTGAACTTCCTTTTCCGAAACGATACGTGCGATGTGTTTCAGAAAGATGTAGAGGCGGAACTGCGGATCCGACGTTCTACCGCAACAGAGCTATTGAAAGCGATGGAACGGGGAGGGTTGATACGGCGCATTCCCGTCGATTATGATGCACGTCTGAAAAAGATCGTTTTGACGGATTATGCCATGGAGATCCGCAAGCAGCTGGGAGAACAGATTGAACGTACGGAAAAGAAAATGACGGAGGGCTTCACACAGGAAGAGGTGGAGCAATTTTTTTCGTATATCGACAGAATCAGCAACAATTTGGAAAAATGTCTTTAATCGGATTGAAAGGGGTATGTGCGCGCAGGGCGTGCGCATAGAGTAAGGTCAGGTAAAAATTTTTAAAGGAGATATGAGATGATCAGAACATTGGCGAAAAGTATCCGCGAATACAAAAAACCTTCGATACTTTCACCTATCTTCGTATCCGTAGAAGTCATCTTAGAGTGCCTTATGCCGTTGGTGATCATGCAGTTTATTGCCAAGATCAGTCCAACCGGCGACGCTGCAACAACAGACGGCGTAAAGATGTCCACCATCCTCACGTATGGAGGCATTCTTATCGCCATGGCGCTCTTTTCTTTGCTTACGGGTATGTTGTCGGGCAGATTTGCGGCAAGGGCATGCGCGGGATTTGCAAAAAATCTGCGCAAGGATATGTATTACGCGATCCAGGATTATTCCTTTGCAAACATTGATAAATTTTCTACATCCAGCCTTGTGACAAGGCAGACGACGGACGTTACTAACGTTCAGATGGCGTATATGATGATCATTCGCGTGGCGATCCGCTGTCCGCTCATGCTTATCTTTTCGCTTGCAATGGCGTTTTCCGTTAATGTCACTATTTCCTGGGTATTTCTTGCATTGGTTCCCGTGTTGGCGGCCGTGCTTGTTGTCATTATCCTGAAAACACATCCCGTGTTCGAGAGGGTATTCCACAAATACGACAACATGAACCGTTCCGTCCGCGAAGACATCAAGGGGATCCGTGTGGTAAAAGCGTTTGTGCGCGAGGATTACGAAAAGAAAAAGTTTGAAAACGCTTCGGAGGACGTTTGCAAAGACTTTACGCTTGCCGAACGCATCATGGCTATCAACGCGCCTGTCATGCAGTTCTGCATCTGGCTGTCTTTCCTGCTCATCTTCCTTATCGCAGCTTTGCTCACAAAATCGGGTACGACGGTGGGTGAAGATCAGATCACTGTCCTGATCATGTACGCATCGCAGATCCTTTCGTCTGTCATGCAGCTTTCCATGGTGCTTGTCATGATCATCATTGCCCGCACCAGTGCCGAACGTATTGTTGCCGTTCTTAAAGAGAAGAGCAACATCGTTTCTCCCGAAAATGCTGTTAAAGAAGTCAAAGACGGCGACATTGTTTTTGAAAATGTCAGCTTTAAATATTCTAACGATGCCGAGCGCAATGCACTGGAAGGCGTCAACCTGCATATCCGTTCCGGACAGACCATCGGTATCCTGGGCGGAACAGGTTCTTCCAAATCCACGCTCGTCAACCTGATCCCCCGTCTGTACGATACATCGGAAGGCGCGGTATACGTGGGCGGTGTAAACGTAAAGGAATACGATCTGGAAACTTTGCGAAACAAGGTAGCCATGGTTCTGCAGAAGAACGTGTTGTTCTCGGGCACAATCAAAGATAACCTGCGTTGGGGCAAAGAAGACGCAACAGACGACGAAATGCTTCGTGTTTGCAAACTCGCCTGCGCGGACGATTTCATCCAGGCATTCCCGGATAAATACGATACATATATCGAGCAGGGCGGTACCAACGTTTCGGGCGGGCAGAAACAGCGCCTGTGCATCGCGCGTGCGCTTCTGAAAGATCCGAAAGTGCTTATTCTGGATGACTCCACCAGTGCTGTGGATACCCGTACGGATGCCATGATTCGTAAATCTTTCCGTGACGAGATCCCTAACGTGACAAAGATCATTATTGCACAGCGCGTCTCTTCCGTACAGGATGCAGACCAGATCATCGTCATGGACGGCGGCAAGATCAATGCTGTCGGCACGCACGAGGAACTTCTGAAAAACAACGCAATTTATCAGGAAGTTTATTATTCGCAGAATAAGGGCTCGGATTCCGCTGCGGAAGGAGGTGCCGACCATGAGTAAGCAAATGCCCGTCATGCAAGGGCGCCCCAAAATCCACACTTTCAAGTTGCTCGGAAGATTGCTTTCCTATCTCTTCCATTATTACAGATTCCGT
The DNA here is from genome assembly GCA_949292885.1 of uncultured Bacillota bacterium. GTDB lineage: Bacteria > Bacillota > Clostridia > Christensenellales > Borkfalkiaceae > Borkfalkia. Next base: position 6,738 of record CASFBD010000010.1, on the reverse strand, counting down.
CTGATCGCAGTGTTTTTCTGCATTATGATCACGGCGGCGGCAGGTATCAGTTCGTCTGTCTATCTTACGCTGGTGATAGAGGAGGTCATTACCCCTCTCATTCAGGGTACGCCGTGGGAAGAAGTCAGTATGTCGCTCTTTTACATTATCGGCGGCATGGGACTGATGTATGTCGTTGCCCTGTGCGCATCCGTGTTTTATAACCAGACGATGGCTGTCGTCACGCAGGGATTTTTAAAACACGTGCGTACGGATATGTTCAACAAGATGCAGTCTCTGCCCATTCGTTATTTCGATACTCATACGCACGGCGATATCATGAGTACATACACCAACGATACGGACGCGTTGCGTCAGCTCATTTCCATGAGTATCCCGCAGGTGTACTACTCCATCGTCGCTGCACTCGTCCTGTTTGTCATCATGCTTCTGTATAGTCTGTGGCTGATGTTTGTCGTGTTTATCGGTGTCGCGATCATGGCAATGGTCGCTAAATATGTGGGTAGCCGAAGCGCACGTTATTTTATCCGTCAGCAGCAGGTCATCGGCAAAGCGGAAGGGTATATTGAGGAAATGATGGGCGGACAAAAGGTCATCAAGGTATTCTGCCACGAAGAACGTGCAAAAGAGGATTTCGACAAGATCAACGAACAACTCTGCGACGCGTCCGACAAGGCAAATGCTTACGGTAATATTCTGATGCCTGCCGTCATGAATATCGGTCACTTTGCCTTCGTGCTCGTGGCGATCGTCGCAGGGCTTCTGGTCTTGTTCGACGTACAAAATCTTTCCGTTACGGGCTGGGGTGCTCTCTCCGGGGCGGTCATCGCATCCTTCCTGAATATGTCCCGCCAGTTTTCGCTGAATATCGGTCAGGTATCCATGCAGATCAACTCGGTCGTCATGGGACTTGCGGGTGCGGGCCGTATTTTTGAACTCCTCGACGAACAGCCGGAAACAGACGAAGGATATGTCACCCTTGTCAATGCAAAGATCGACGAAAACGGCAATATTACCGAGAGTGCGGAGCGTACGGGTAAATGGGCATGGCGTCATCCCCATCAGGCGGACGGTTCTGTCACTTATACCGAATTGAAAGGCGATATTCAGCTATATGACGTTGATTTCGGATACGTACCCGAAAAAATTGTCCTGCACAATGTTTCTATCTACGCAAAGCCCGGTCAGAAGATTGCTTTTGTCGGCGCGACCGGTGCGGGAAAAACCACCATTACCAATCTTTTGAACCGTTTCTACGAAATTGCAGACGGCAAGATCCGCTACGACGGTATCAACATCAACAAGATCAAAAAATCCGATCTGAGACGTTCTCTGGGCATCGTATTGCAGGATACAAACCTGTTTACGGGCACCATTATGGAAAACATCCGCTACGGCAAACTGGATGCGACGGATGAGGAGTGTATAGAGGCGGCAAAACTTGCCAATGCGCACGACTTTATTACGCGTCTGCCGGAAGGTTACAACACAGTGCTCCGTCACGAGGCTTCCAACTTGTCGCAGGGACAGCGCCAGCTTATCTCTATCGCGAGGGCGGCGGTCGCTGATCCTCCTGTCATGATTTTGGACGAAGCGACGTCTTCCATTGATACGCGCACGGAAGCACTGGTACAGAAGGGGATGGATGCACTCATGCAGGGCAGAACGGTATTTGTCATTGCGCACAGGCTTTCTACCATACGCAATTCGGATGCGATCATGGTTCTCGATCACGGCAGGATCATCGAACGCGGCTCGCACGAGCAGCTGATCGCGCAGAAAGGCGTTTATTACCAGCTCTATACGGGAGCGTTTGAACTCGAATAAAATGTTGTAAAAATAGAAAAGGCGTTCCGAATTTTTCGGGACGCCTTTTCTTTGCTGATGAGATTGACAAACGTGGCGGAAACGGATATAATTTTTCTATGGAACGAACGTCTTTGCTGCAAAAAAACGGATTTCAGTTCGTTTGCAGATATTTTTTGCTGGCTTCGGCTGTGGCGCTCTTCGGGTGGCTGTTTGAAACGCTGAGTTTTGTCATCCTTTGGGAACCTAATGACCGCGGGATGCTTACGCTTCCTTTTTGTTATTTGTATGGGGCAGTTGCTCTTGCGGTATGGTTTACGCTCGGGACACCTTTTTCGGGAAATACGGGGAAAATTTATGCCAGGATCAGGGGAGAGGATCCTTCTGTCCTGCGGACTGTTGTTTGCAGTGCAGCGGTGTTTGTTCTGTATTTTGTGGCGGTGACGCTGTTGTCCACTCTGGTTGAACTTATCATCGGGTTGATTTTTATTAAAGGTCTGGGAATGACTCTCTGGAGTTACAGGAACTACGAGCACACCTTTCTTGACATCATCTGTCTGGAATTTTCCCTGCTGTGGGGCGCGCTGATCACTGTGGGAATGTGTACGCTCTGGAGGCTGTTCATGTATCTGGAGCATAAGTTATCTGCGCGTGTACGCGCGGTTTCCGCCATCGTGCTGGCGGTTCTTGTAGTCTGCGACTTTGTCTTTAACTGCACCTATTTTGTTGTTACGGGTGCACATTTCGACTTATTTTAAGAGTGCAAAAGAACCGGGATCGGCACTCCGATCCCGGTTCTTTTGGTGCAGGGCGAGAGATGAGGAGCGGGTAAAGCCTGCAACAAAGCAGTATTCGTTCGCTTTTAATAAAATCACGTTGCGTTATTTTATTGATAATTTTTTCGAAATGAAATAAGTTATTTCCGCAAGCGTACTGATTTGGGAAGGGCGCGGTGTTGCACAAGAAAAAAGCCTGTTGCCACAATCGGCAACAGGCTTAAAAATTGGCGCCGATTGGGTGACTTTGTACGAACTCAACGGGAAGGAAAAAGCAGATCGGGAACATTCCCCGACCTGCCTTTCGATATCCTCCACATACGACTTGGAAAAACGCTCCGTAGAAAACCGTTCCTGGAAGTTGTATGTAATGACCATATGGTCGCCGTACCAAATCACTTCCCGCACAAAGGTATTCACGAGCAGTTTGCGAACCTTGATATCGTCGGGATCCTCAAAGACTTTGGAGAGCAGGAATTTCTCCACTTCCTCGACGGATAAGTGAGCGTATGACTTCTGCTTTGCCTTATTGATCTCGATCTCCAATTCGTTGAGTTCCGCCTGTAAACCGTTGAGCCTGTCCTTCGTAAAATCGGTGATGATACCCTGTTCGATGGCTTTTACGATATTGTCTGCCGCTTTTTTGGCATCGTCCCGCTTTTGCAGCAGGATCTGCAAACCAAAATCGTCCTGCATCATCTTTTCGTGTACCTTGACGACGGTCTCCGCGATCTGCGTAATGATGCTGTTCCTGCGGAGCATCTCCACCGTCGCTTGGATGACATAATCTTCCAGGATCTGCTTTTTGACCGCTTTGCAGTCGCAATCTTCCTGCTTACGCCGTTTGGAGAGGCAGGAGTAGTAGTAATGGATCTCACCCGTCTTGCTCGTGCCGCTCTCGCCGACCATCCTGTGCTTGCATTTTCCGCAGATGAGTTTTCCCGAAAGGATATAGTCGAACATTTCCTTCTTGCGCCCCGGAGCGTTTTTGTTTTCTTCATTGATGGCGTTCACTTGCGTCCACAACTCCTTTGAAACGATCGCGGGGAAGACTTTGTCGTAATCCTCGCCCTTATGGGTCACGACACCCGTATAGCGTTTGTCGTGCAGGACCTTGTATACGAATTTGTGCGTGATGAACTTCCCGTTCTTGCGGCGGAAGTTCTTTTCTTTCAGATCGTCGGCGATGGTTTGCGCTTTATAACCCTGTGCGTACTTTCGGAATATCTCGCGGACGACTTCGGCTTCCGCTTCGTTGATGTGATACTTCTTGTCCTTCAAGTCCCATCCGAAGATATCTCTTCCGCCCGTGGCATTGCCTTTGAGCCAGCTCTCCCGCAGACCGCGGTTGACTTTCTGTTTGAGGTCTTCCGAAAAGTATTCGTTGAAGCCTTCGATGACGGCAAGAAACAGCTTTCCTTCCGGCGTATCGGGAATATTCTCCATTGCGGAAACGAGTTCCACGCCGTTGTCGGTCAGTTTCTTTCGGTTGACGACCGATTCATACTTGTTGCGGGCGAACCTGTCTAATTTGTAAACGATGACCACGCTCCATTGTCGTCGTTTGCTGTCGCGCAGCATTTGCTGGAATGCCGCGCGGTTGTCGTTCATTCCCGTCGTCGCCCTGTCGATATACTGGTCGACGACGAGAAGATCGTTTTTCTCCGCGAACTGTTTACAGACGCGGACTTGTCCTTCGATAGACTGTTCTGTCTGGCTGTCAGATGAATATCTGGCATAGATGACTGCTGTTTTCAAAATGGACACCTCCAAAATTTTTTGCTTCCATTGTACACCTTTACGGCAGGGAATAACAGGCACGGGAGCTTTACCGTTTCCCGACAATACCCAGACGGTACCGATACAAAACCCCAACGGAAGCGGGATAATTTCGGTACGTTCGTACCTTTCGGCGCACCTAAAAAAGGGAGAGCAAGGCGCAGTCTGTCAAAGGTTTGCCCCCACGGGGACGCGCAGGAATTTTGTTGAAGCAGCTATCTTTCCACATAATCAAAATTGCTGCGCGCCTTTGACAGACAATGCCGCTCTCCCACCATCCCCAAGCCGAAAGGTACAAAAATGTCCCGAAAAGGTAACAAAATGCGCGGTTTGTTTCGGTTTTGGTGACCTAAGTTGCGGTTTTGTTGGGGTTTATTCACGGCAGTCTTTATTGAAAAACGCATGGGAATGTGGTAGAATAAAAGCACAAACAAGCCGAACTGCGGCTTCATATCACGGAGGAATGTATTCTGACTGTGGGAAAAAACCAGCGGGAGTAGTCGGGCATAGACCCAAACCAAAGAATTGACGAAATATCCGGGTGACCGTGACTGTCAGGCAAGATAGACGAGAGATCGTCTGTCCTTTGTCTGCGGTCACGGTCTTCTTTTGTTTTTCGGGGAAATTTTGGAAAGGTGAAGAAAACCTGCACCTTTCACCTGTAAGATAAAAAAACTTCGGAATTAGGGACAGGTTTTGTCTATGTTTGCCTGTAAACTTTACGAGAAAACTTTTTCTAATACGTCAAAAAATGTCGTATTTAGGTGGTTTACTATCCGTGGAAAAAGTTTGTGAAAATTTACGGCTTACCCGTCACCTTTTCAAACTTTTTGTCCTTGTGATAGTAGAAGGAATTTTTTCAAACCTGAAGAAAAGTTGCAGGTTTGACCGATATGCTATCGGCGAAAGTAAAATTTTTCAAAGAAACTTTGTAAAGGTGCAAAAACCTTGCGAGTTTAAGGTTTAAGATAGCCGCACAACGGGAGGAAAACACTATGACGCTCAACGAAATCAGACAACAATTAAAAACGATACGCCTGTATTATGCGAACAAGGCGCGCTTTTCTGTTGCCTTCGATACCCTCCCGCACAGCGTAACGGAACTTGCCGACAGGTATGCCGCTATTATCAGCACTGCGCCGCTCGATTTGTACTACATCTATTTTGAGTTGTACGTCAAGGGACTGACGCAGGAGGCGACGGCGGAAGATCTCAATTACAGCACGGAATATATCAGGCAGAAAAATAAAAAGCTCTTGCTGTTTTTGCAGCAAAAACTCAATGAACGGGAGGTGAGTTGATGAAGGAGATAGAACTGAAAAACAATCCTTTGGGCATACGGGTCTACGCTGTCGGGGAGCCCGACATCGACCGCATGACCGAGGAGGAATATAACTTATTCGCATCGTCGCTGGCGATGCGGGTCAACGACTACATCACCAAACAGAAGGAGGAAAACGATGCCGTATAGCCAAGTAAAAGTTTATTCTGACGGGAGCCATTACATCGGCATCCCGTATGAGCCAAACCCGCGCGCAAAAAACCGCCGACCGCGTCATGAGGAAGTTATTGAAGTTAAGGAGTTGTCGGAAAAAGCCGCCGCACTCGATATGGAAGATGATACCGTTACAGAGCAAACGGTGCAAAAACCCGCCAACGTCCATGAAAAAAGCGTGCCGCCTGCCGCAAGACAGATGACGCGCAAAGAGCTGTTCGATGAATTGTATCAACAGACCTTCGGCATGAAGAAACGGGAACAAAAATCGTACATCGTAAAACAGATGCTGCCCTATTTCAAGGACGGCCTGTCTTGCCACGTCTTCGTGGAGCAAAATTTTGAGAGAAAGCACCGCAATATGATCTGCCGTCGCACACGCCTTTGGAGAAAGATCAACCACCAGCGTTTCAACTATTTCGTAACTTTTACGTATGCCGATGACAAGATGACCGAGGAAGAATTTGTAAAAAAGCTACTCAATACCCTGTACCACTTTTCAAGCCGCAAGGGCTGGCTGTATATCGGCGCATGGGAACGCGGCGGGGAAACCAACAGGCTTCACTTTCATGGTTTGTTCTATATCCCCGAAGGCACTCTTTCGGGCGAAATGGAGATACTCCGCGACTTCGATACCCGAAAAAGAAAGATGCAGACGGTACAACAGAATACCTTTTTTGCCAAGAGGTTCGGGCGCAATGAGTTCCGTCCGATTAACCATGTATCCGAAATGCCGCAGGCCGTACAGTATCTCGTCAAATACATAGAAAAGTCAGGCGGCAAGCTGATTTACTCGCGCGGACTGTACCAATACTTCGTAACAGACATCATGGACGAGGATATCGTCTGCCCCTATGGCTTAGAGGACAGAAAGATACTGCT
>CASFBD010000009.1 GCA_949292885.1 uncultured Bacillota bacterium | reverse complement strand
TTGCGCGGCTCCGCCGTTTAAAAAACTTATTGTTATTCTACGGAAACTACGTCGACCGAGATGGTCACGCCTTCCTGCGTAAAGACAAGATCTCCGTTCTGATAAGTGGCGTTTGCGGTCACGCTTTCATTGAGCGTAAAGAAAACCAGCTTAGGGCTTTCGCCGTAATACACGGTGATGGAGTAGTTGTGGTTGGGGATATAGTCGAAGGAGACTGTCATGACATCCGACGACGCGGCAACGGTCACTGTTCTGCTCGGAGTTCCGTACAGATGATCCCGGTCGCTGATCTGGATCATGATGTTGTTGTCCTTGAATTCATCATACACTCTGCTGAGGTCTACTTCCACGTTTTCCTGCCAGGTTTCTTCCTGCAATTCCCCGTAATTGACCACTTCGATCTTTTTGATGATCGTCGCATCGATGGGTGTCACGCTGGAGGTCTTTGCATGGACGGCTATGTAGGCTGTTCCCAGGGAAACTTTGTCGAGGTTGATTTCGAAGGAACCGTAGTCGCAATATCCGTTATAATTGTCCAGTTTATTCACGAAAAGGTCGGTCAGCGCGCTCTGCGGAATGATTTCGGGGTTCAGGGAAGTGACCGTTACGTTCCCTTCGTACCCAACATTCTTGGGCGTGGAAAATTCAAAGTAGACATCTTGAGACTGGCTGCCGTCCTCCTTTCTCGCCTTGCAGATCTGCGAGGGGACGTTGGCGCTCCACAAAAGAGCATCGTCGCTGAGAACTTCTTTCTGTACATAGCCGACGGTTACCGTCACCTGCACGTTCTGCGCGGGCATGGTGAAGGAATATTTCCCGTCCGCAAAGGCGCATTCGGTATCGTTTGCCATCACTTTCTCAACCGTTTTCAGGCTGTCGGATACGCTCACGGTGAAGGTGAGTTTGTCACCCTCTTTTGCCTGAGCGGGAAGCCCTTCAAAAGTGCAGCCCTCGCTCTGTGCGGTGATCGTATATTCTGTATCCTGCGCCTTGTTGTCGTCCTTTTTTCCTCCGCCGCAAGCGGCAAGCATTCCGAAGGAAAGACAGAGACAGAGTAAAGTCAGAATCAAGCCAAAAGTCTTTTTCATGTTTTACCTCCCGGTAAAAAGATGCTCTCATTATAATTTGCAGGAGGGATATTGTCAAGACTTTGAGGGCAGAATTTCTTTTGTAAGAAAAAAAGGGGGCGCCGCAATTTGCGGCGCCCCCGATGCTTTGAAAGGTTTTACCTTAAATTTTGTTGATGGAGCGGAATGCTTTTTCCACAACGTTTTCCGCCGTAAAGCCGAACATTTCAAACAGCTTGTGGGCAGGTGCACTGGCGCCGAAGGTGGTCATGCCGATGATCTCTCCGCAATCTCCCGCGTATTTGTACCAGGAATAGGGAGATCCCGCTTCCACGCACACGCGCGCCTTCACTTCGGGCGGCAGGACTTCGTCTTTGTACGCCTGCGGCTGTTTTTCAAATTCCTCCATGCAGGGCATGGACACAACGCGCGCGTCTACTCCCTTGCCTTTGAGGATCTCTTTTGCCTGCATACACTGTTCCACTTCCGAGCCGCTGGCAATGAGGAGCACATCGGGCGTCTCTTTTTCGCTGTCGGCGAGGACGTAGCCGCCTTTCAGTGCTTCCAGTCCGGAGTTCTCGTACTGGGGCAGGTTCTGTCTGGTCAGCACGAGGCAGGTAGGGGAAGTTCCCGTAAGGGCGGAGATCCAAGCCGCGGCGGTTTCCTTGCCGTCCGCGGGACGGAACACTTTCATGTTGGGGATGGAACGCAGTGCGATCAGCTGTTCCACGGGTTCATGCGTGGGGCCGTCTTCGCCGACGCCGATAGAGTCGTGCGTGAGGATGTAGGTGACAGGCAGGTGCATGAGCGCGGAAAGACGCATGGCGTGCTTCATGTAATCGGAGAAGATAAAGAAGGTAGCGCAGTATGCGTGCAGGCCGCCGTGCAGCTGCATTCCGTTGGCGATCGCAGCCATTGCGTGTTCGCGGATACCGAAGTGCAGGTTGGAGCCGCTCCTGTTTTCGGGGTTGAAATCACCGCGTTTTTTCATGTTGGATTTATTGGAAGGCGCAAGGTCTGCAGAGCCGCCGATCAGGTTGGGGATCAGGTCTGCCAGCTTGTTGAGTACGGCAAAGCTGGTGTTTCTGGTTGCGTCTGCCTTAGGGAACTCGAAGAGGGAGGCATTGTTTTTGAGATCGGGCAGTTCACCGCTCATGTACAGTTTGTACTGTGCAGCCAGTTCAGGGTAAGCAGCCTCGTATTCCTTGAACATTTTCTTCCATTTGCCCTGACGGGTGACGCCGCGGCGGGCAATGGAGGCGCAGTGCTGAGCAACTTCTTCGGGGATCTCAAAGGGTTCGCACGTCCAGCCGAGGTTTTCTTTGAGCTTTTGCAGATTTTCTTTGCCGAGAGGAGCACCGTGGCATTCCTGCGATCCGGCAAGCGGAGAGCCGTATCCGATCACCGTCTTGCAGATGATGATGGAAGGCCGTTCAGTGTCCGCCTTAGCCTTGCGGATGGTGCGGCGCAGGAGATCGAGATCGTTTGCGTCGTCCACTTTGAGGACCTGCCAGCCCTGTGCCTTAAAGCGCATGGCAACATCCTCTTTGAAAGTGATGTCCGTATCGCCTTCGATGGTGATGTCGTTATCGTCATAGAAGAGGATGAGTTTGCCTAGTTTCTGTGTTCCCGCAAAGGAGCAGGCCTCGTAGGAGATCCCTTCTTCCAGGCATCCGTCGCCGCACAGTGCATAGGTGTAGTGATCCACAATGGGGAATCCTTCACGGTTGAAGGTCGCGGCGAGGTGCGCTTCCGCAAGCGCCATGCCCACGGCATTGGCGATACCCTGGCCGAGCGGGCCCGTGGTCGTTTCCACGCCGGGCGTATGGCCGTATTCGGGGTGGCCGGGCGTCTTATAACCCAGCTGGCGGAAGTTCATCAGGTCTTCTTTGGAAATGTCGTAGCCGAACAGATACAGAAGCGAGTAATTGAGCATGGAGCCGTGCCCTGCGGACAGGATGAATCTGTCGCGGTCGTCCCACTTGGTATCTTTGGGATTGAATTTGAGAAAATCCGCAAAGATGGTGTACCCGATGGGTGCGCTGCCGAGGGGCAGGCCGGGGTGTCCGGAATTTGCCTTCTGGATCGCCTCTGCCGAGAGGACGCGGATGGCGTTTACCGTCTGTTCACGAACGTTCATTGCTTTATGATCTCCTTGTAAAATAGTTTTTGATATTCTGGCTCGCGGTTACGCGTTTTTGATATATTGGTTGAGGTTTGTCAGATCGATCTTGTCCGCATACGGCTGCAGGAGTTCGACGAGCTGCTGAGCGATGACTTTGCACCCGCTTTTGGCGTCGCTCTCAAAATTGACGGGAAGGATGGGTTCGTGCAGGCTCATGCGGATGAGCGCCCAGCCTTCGCCGCGGCCCTGACCGAAATTGATTCGCACTCCTTCGTAGTTGTCGGGCGCAAGTTTCAGCCCCATGGCGATCGCGGCTTCTTTGATCTCCTCGATGGCGCGCGCGCCGATGTTTTTGAAATCCGGCTTGCCCGCGTCTGTGAATCCCAGCCGCACTTCCGCCGTTTCCGCGGGTTCGGGAAGATCGGCGATGAGGTCTGAGATCTGTTTCCCTTCGGAAGAAAGTTTTGCGAGAGAAATGAGGATGCGCGTGACCAGATAAGCGCCGTCGTCCAGGAAATAATTTTCTTTGAGAGCGGCGTGTCCGCTTGTCTCGATGGCAAGAGGGGAATATTCTCCCGCATCGTTGAGCTCTCTGGACTTGTCGATGACGTTTTTGTATCCCCGTTTATAGCGGCAGTGCTTGCCGCCGTGGTTTGCAATAAACTGCGCCAGTCCGTCGCTTGTCACCGAATCGGTGACGATGGTTCCCGGCTTTTCCGAAAGCAGGATGGCGGAGATGAGCGCGATCAGCCTGTTGCGGTTGATTTCTTCGCCCTTGGCGTCTACCGCGCCCGCGCGGTCTACGTCCGTATCAAAAATGATCCCGAAATCCGCCTTGTTTTTCTTCACGCATTCGGAAATGGCGTGCATCGCGTCTTTGTTTTCCGGGTTGGGGATGTGGTTGGGGAAATGCCCGTCCGGTTCCAGGAACTGGCTTCCTTTGGTGTTCGCGCCCAGCGGCTGCAGGACTTTTTCCACATAAAATCCTCCCGCGCCGTTGCCCGCGTCCACAACGATCTTTTTGCCGGAAAGGGGTCTTTCCTTTCCCGTCTTTTCGCGCACGAACCGAACCAGCCCTGCGCAGTAAGTATCTATATAGCTCTTCTCTTTTATGCTGCCCTGTTTTGCGGAGGAAAGCTCTTTGCCTTCACCGGCGAGTGTGAGGATTTCCGTAATGTCCTTACCTTCCAGTCCGCCCGATGGCAGGAAAAATTTCAGTCCGTTTTTATTGTAGGGGAGGTGGCTTGCGGTGATCATGACAGAGGCATCCGCGCAAAGCTGCTTGTCCTGCAACAGCATGAACATGGAGGGTGTGGAGGAAAGCCCGGTAAAGATGACGTTGCATGCGCTTTGCGTCAGGGCATTGCAGACGCAGTCGGAAATGCGCTTTGCCGAAAGACGGGAATCGTGTCCCACGGCGACGGTCAGGTCTGTCTTGCCTGCGGATTGCGCAAGTCTGTAACAGAACGCTTTGACGATGGCGGCGACGGCTTCGTCCGTCAGATTGACGGGTTCACCCGCCACACCTTCGATGGCAACGCCGCGCACATCCGTGCCGCTTTTCAGTTCCGGCCAGTTTATATTTTTTTTCGTAACGGTTTTCATGCCTCCTATTATACTGTATTTTCCCTCGATTTACAAGTTTTTTTGTGAAAAAAAGAGAGTTTAATTTGCAAAAAGAGGGGACGGTACGGGCGGCTTTCTCCCGTTTTCTGAATTGTTGATTTCCATTAACAAAAAGTTGCGCCGAGGCAAATCTTGTGCTATAATAAAAAAGGGCAGTTGTCCCGAAAACTATCTGAGGTCAGATCATGTACAAATTTATTTTGTCTACCGATTCCACTTGTGACCTGTATGCCGATTTCGTAAAAGAGAATGACATCCGCTTTGTCAGTCTGAATTTTATATTTGAAGAAAACGGGCAGTTTACGGAAGGAGTGGACGCGTTCACGGACTATTCCCAATATGTGGATTTTTACAACCGCCTGCGCGGCGGCGCCTTTTCCCGCACGTCCATGCTCAACTACGAGAGTCATTACAATCACTTTCTGAAGCTGGCACAGGAAGGCGCAACGGACGTCCTGCATTTTACCATTTCCAGCGGGCTTTCTCCCACCGTCACGGTGGCGCAGAAAGCGGCAGCGGATATCAAAAAGGATTATCCGCAGTTCAACCTGCTTGCCGTCGATTCCCTTTCCGCCACCATCGGTCAGGGTGCGCTCGTGCGTGCGGCGCTCCGCCTGCGCAACGAGGGCAAAACGTTGCAGGAGGCATTCGATTACGTCAACGATCTCCGCTTCCACATCCAGTACGACATCATCGCCAACGATTTGTTCTATCTCAAACGGGGCGGCAGGGTCTCTACGGTCGCCGCAGTCGCCGGCTCGCTTTTGCAGGTCAAACCCGTGCTCACCTTCAATACCGAGGGCAAACTTGTGGTCACCGATAAGTGCCGCGGCATGAAAAAGGCTTTTGCCGGCGCGCTTGCAAAGATGGAAAAGTATCCGCCCGTCGAGGAGAACAGGCTGATCTGGATCGTACATACGGACGCCGAAAAAGAGGCGAACGAGCTTGCCGCCATGATAGAGGAGCGCTGGGGATTTAAGCCGGACGTCACGATCATGGGGCCTGTTATCGGTTCGCACGTGGGTCCGGGCGCCGTTGCCGTCATCTGGAAGAGTGCGGAGGCGCGCACAGAGTAAAAAGAGGTCATATGAGCAAATTCGTTATTTCCAGCGATTCTACCTGCGATTTGTACAGCGATTATGTCGCTGAAAACGATATAGCCATCGTTCCGCTCCGTTACACGATGGACAAAGACGGCTATCTCACAGAGCACAAGGATGCGTTTACCGAGTATTCGCAGTACGTACAGTTTTACGAACAGCTGCGCGCGGGAGGTTTTTCCCGCACGTCCATGCTCAATCACGAGGCACATCTGTCTCATTTTGAAAAGCTGATCGCCGCGGGCGCGAAGGAGATCGTTCACGTTTCCCTGTCGGGCGGACTTTCTCCCACGGCAAGCGTGGCGGCTCAGGCGGCTGCGGATGCGCAAGAGAAACATCCCGGCTGTAAAATTTATCCCGTCGATTCTTTGGCTGCGACCATCGGTCAGGGCGCGTTGGTGCGCGAGGCCGTTCGCCTGCGCGCCGAGGGAAAAAGCGCCGCGGAAACGGCGTCTGCCTTGCGGGAAATGCCCCTGCATATTCAGTACAGTATCATAGCCAACGACTTGTTTTATTTAAAACGCGGGGGCAGGGTGTCTGCCGTTGCCGCGGCGGCTGGAACGCTGCTGAAAATCAAGCCTGTTCTTTCTTTCACGCAGGAAGGAAAACTTACCGTTCTTGAAAAGTGCAAGGGGATGAAAAAAGCCTTTGCAAGCACGCTGGCAAAGATGGAAAGATTGCAGCCCGAAGAAGAAAACCGTATGATCCGCATTGTGCATACGGATGCGGAAGAGGAAGCACAGGAACTGGCTCGGCTCATTGAAGAGCGTTGGGCATACCGCCCCGAGATCTTTATCATGGGGCCTGTCATCGGTTCGCACGTGGGGCCGGGCGCTGTCGCCGTCATCTGGAAGACTGCCGAGCTGCGCAACGACTGAAAAAAGGACGCTATGCGCCCGAAAATAAATTGAAATTGCAGACAAAATATGGTATAATCATTCGGAAAGTACCGTATTTTGTTTTTTTGGGAGGATTTTATGGCAAAGGACAAGGAACAGTTCGTCAATCAGATCGCGGACATAGAGACGGATTTCCCGCGCTGGTACACGGACGTCGTGTTAAAGACCAAACTCGTCGATTACGGCCCCGTCAAGGGCACGATGGTCATTCGCCCGTACGGCTATGCCATCTGGGAAAATATTCAGAAAGAGCTGGACAAACGTTTTAAAGCAACGGGACACCAGAATGCCTACTTCCCGCTCCTCATTCCGTACAGCTTTATGACGCGCGAGGCGGAACACGTGGAGGGTTTTGCGCCCGAAGTGGCGGTCGTCACCGTGGGCGGCGGGGAAACGCTTGCCGAACCTCTCGTCATCCGTCCCACCAGTGAGACCATCATCGGGGAAATGTATTCCAAGTGGCTGCAATCCTACCGCGACCTGCCTATCCTCATCAACCAGTGGGCAAACGTCGTCCGTTGGGAAAAGACCACCCGTCCCTTCCTGCGTACCAGCGAATTTTTGTGGCAGGAAGGTCATACCGTCCACGCCACCGAGGAAGAGGCGATGGAAGAAACCATGAAAATGCTGGGCGTATATAAGGAATTTGCCGAGACCTGCCTTGCCATCCCTGTCTTTACGGGCAGAAAGACGGAAAAGGAAAAGTTTGCGGGCGCCGTGGCAACCTTCGGCATGGAAGCCATGATGCACGACGGAAAGAGCCTGCAGGCAGGCACTTCCCATTACCTCGGCCAGAACTTTGCCAAAGCATTCGATATCCAGTTCCTGGATAAGGACGGAACGCACAAATACGGCTATACGACGTCGTGGGGTGTATCCACCCGTCTGATCGGCGCGCTCATCATGTCGCACGGCGACGCGCGCGGGCTGATCCTGCCGCCTGTGGTGGCGCCCGTGCAGGCGATCATCGTTCCCATCGCGGCGAAAAAGGAAGGGGTGCTGGAAGCGACGGCAAAACTCAAGGCCGATCTGCTTTCTGCAGGCATCCGCGCGGACGCGGACGTTTCGGACAACAGCCCCGGCTGGAAGTTCAACGAATGGGAAATGAAAGGCGTGCCTCTGCGCATCGAGTTGGGGCCGCGCGACATCGAGGCGGGCAAAATGGTGCTTGTCCGCAGGGATACGCACGAAAAGACGGAAGTTTCTCTGGAGAATGCGGCGCAGACGGTGCAGGCAATGCTCAAAGAGATCCAGTCCAACCTGCTTGCCCTTGCGCGCGAGCGCAAAGAAAAACGCGTCGTCACCGCGGACAGTGTGGACGGCATTCTCAAAGGCGTGGAAGGGGGCAACTTTGTCAAGGCCGGCTGGTGCGGATGCCGTGAGTGTGAGGACAAGATCAAAGAACTCACTGCCGCCAGTGCGCGCGTGATCGTCGAGGATGAGCACGCGGAGACCTGTGCCTGCTGCGGCAAAAAGGCAAAGCACGTCGTCCTGTTTGCAAGGGCGTACTGATCTTTGCGTTTAAAATGACACGATAAAAGTTCGCCGCACCTTCCGTGCGGCGAATTCTTTATGTATGCGCGGAAGCGCCAAAATTGTTGTTCGGCAATCTTTTTATCGATAAAAACCGCCCCTGCGGCATGATGCCGCAGGGGCGGTTTTGTCCTGAAAGACAGGGTACGTATTAAAAAATCAGCGACGTTTTTCCTGCATCAGCGCCAGTTTTGCGCCGGCGGAGGAAACCAGCCCCGCCTCAAAATTCTTTTTTTGCAGGGCAGGGAGAAAGCGGAGCGGGGAGCTGCGGAAGGCGGCAATGCGCAGGGCAGAGCATTCGCGGCGGAGCGTTTCGTCAAAGGTGCAAAGGGCTGCTCTGTCGCCGGCAAGGCACAGGGCGGCGTACACCCCCGTGAGGCGCTCGCGCAAAAACGAAAAGGCATACCTGTACTTTTCCGCGTCCAGTCCCGCCCGTGCGGCGTTGAAAAAGCGCACGGCGTCCAGCGCGCGGTCTGCGCTCCACGGCAGTGGCTTGGCTTTGCAGAAGGGCGCCGGGACACAGGCAGCGCTCTCCGCGTACAGCAAAAGATCCAGCGCACAGCAGGGCCGTGCGATTTTTTCCGCACGTCTGTATAAGTCTGCGCGCACGGCATATCCTGCGCGCGCAACCGGAAAGTCGTTTTGTTGAAAAAAAGAGGGAACGTCCTGCGGAAATTGCGGCAAATCATCTCTTTCCCGCATGGAAAAAAGCAAAAGTTCCTCGTTTCTGTTTTCCAGTTCCGCGTAAAATTTTTCCGCTTCGGGGGCAGGCCGGCAGTCCTCGTCCGCAAACAGATAATATTTCCCCGTCGGGTTGTCGCCGAATTGCAGAAGGGGGAAATTTCCCTCTTGCCCGGGGATGCCGGTCACCTGTGTTCCCTGCGGCAGAGTGCAGAGGATGTCCCTGTCAAACCTTCCGCCCGCCAGGAACACGCTCAGCGGCGCGGGCGGCGGCGCAGGCGGCTGTATGGTATTTTTCTTTTTGGACCAGAAGGGCATGGCGTTCTCCTTTTGCAACAGTATAGCACGATCGGGGCAAACTTTCAAGTCTTTTTCAAAGTCGGCAAAGAGCGCTTTCCGAATGTTTGCAATTTCGACATAAATATGGTATAATCGTGCCATGATCGACTGGAGCAAAGTGCGCGCCGTCATTTTTGATATGGACGGTACGCTGATCGACAGTATGCAGATCTGGCAGGATGTGGACGAACAGTTCTTTGCGTGCAGGGGAATGCCCGTGCCGCAGGGATACCAGGAGGAGATCGCTCATCTCGGCTTTCGCGAGTGCGCCCGTTATACTGTGGAAAAGTATCTTCCGCAGGAACGGGAGGAATCGCTGATCGCCGAATGGAGAGAGTTGTCCTTGCACCGTTACACGGCTCCGGATGCCGCAAAATATTTTAAAGCGGGGGCGCTTTCGCTTGTAAGGGCGCTGTATGCCGCGGGGATGCGGCTGAGCGTTGCCACTGCTTCTTCGGAAGAGTTTTTTCTGCCCGTGCTGAAAACGGGAGGAATGGCGGGACTGTTTTCTGCTTTTCTCACCGTGGATGAGGCGGGAAAAAACAAGAGTTTTCCCGCCTTTTTTGAGATCTGTGCAAAAAAACTCGGCGTTTTGCCCTGTGAATGTCTTGTCTTTGAGGATAACCTTACAGCCGTGCGAGCTGCAAAGACCGCAGGGATGCAGACGGCGGCCGTATTTGACGAGCAGACGCTTGCCCATCATCCCGCCCTGCGCGCGGAGGCGGACGCATTTGTAGACGATTTTCATACTTTTTTAACGCAAATCAAAAGCGAGGGAAAAATTATGTACACATCCAAACTCAGTCTTATCGAAACGGAAAAAGCCATCCGCGAGATCAAAACGGTGTTCGAGGACGAGCTTTCGCAGGCGCTCAATCTTACGCGCATCAGTGCGCCCCTGTTCGTTACCCGCTCCAGCGGACTCAACGACAACCTCAACGGCGTTGAGCGCCCCGTGTCTTTTGAAGTGAAGGCGACGGGCGAAACGGCGGAAGTAGTGCATTCCCTTGCTAAATGGAAGCGTTATGCGCTGGCTAAATACCGTTTCGGCGTGCGGTTCGGTCTCTACACGGACATGAACGCCATCCGCCGCGACGAGGATATGGACAATCTTCATTCTATCTATGTCGACCAGTGGGACTGGGAGGCGGTCATCCGCCGCGAGGACAGAACGCAGGAGTTTTTGAAAGAAACGGTGAAAAAGATCTATTCCGCCCTGCAAAAGACCGCGGAAACACTCTGCCGCGAATATCCCGCTCTGGACAATTATCTCAGCGACGAGATCTCCTTTGTCACCACCCAGGAACTGGAAGATGCCTATCCCGAACTCACACCCAAACAGCGCGAAACAAAGTATGTGCGCGAACACGGTTCCGCATTCATCATGCAGATCGGCGGAAAACTGAAGTCCGGCAAAAAGCACGACGGCCGTGCACCCGATTACGACGACTGGAACCTCAACGGGGACATCGTTTTGTATTATCCCGTGCTCGACTGTGCCTTTGAAATTTCTTCTATGGGTATCCGCGTGGATGCGGAAAGTCTCGTGCTCCAGTTAAATGCCGAAAACTGTGCCGACCGCCTCCAGTATCCCTTCCACAAGGCGCTCGTTTCGGGCGAACTGCCCCTTACCATGGGCGGCGGTATCGGACAGTCGCGCCTGTGTATGTTTCTGCTGAATAAAATGCACATCGGCGAAGTGCAGGTTTCCCTGTGGGACGAGGCTACGGAAGAGTATTGTAAAAAGAACAATATTACTCTTATGTAAGGAGAAGGGAATATGCAGCCGATTTTCTTGGAAAATAAGGGAAACACGAAAATCGTTTCGCACAGGGGACTGAGCGGAGTGGAAACGGAAAATACGCTTGCCGCCTTTGTTGCGGCGGGCAACCGCGATTGTTTCGGCATCGAAACGGACATTCACGTCACCGCAGACGGAAAATATGTTGTGATCCACGACTGTGAAACGGGCCGCGTAGGGGAAAACAACCTGACCGTGGAAAACAGTACGTTTGCACAGCTTCGCGAAGTCCGTCTGCTCGAACGGGGTACGGACGGCTATTCGGATATGCAGAGATTGCTCTCTCTGCAGGAATATCTGCGCGTCGTGCGCCGTTATGAAAAGACGGCGGTCATCGAACTGAAAAATACCATTCCGGCAAAAAACATTGCGGAGATCGTTCAGATTTGCAAGGAAGAGTATGATTTGGAAAAAATCATTTTTATCTCTTTTCATTTTGAAAATCTGGTTGAACTGCGCCGCCTTTTGCCCGAGCAGAAGATCCAGTTTCTTACGGGAGAATATTCTCAGGAACAGACAGATCGTCTGAAAGAGTATAAAATGGGCATCGACATTCATTATATCAGGCTCACGCAAGAGCGTGTCCGGGAATTGCACGAGGCGGGCATTGTCATCAACTGCTATACCTGCGACGATCCTGCCGACGCGCAAAAGCTCATCGAATGGGGCGTGGACATGATCACAAGCAATATTTTATTATAAATAAAGACGGGGAGAGAAGATTTCTTTCCCCGTCTTTTGTCGATTTGTTTTCCCGCACGGACAAAGAGGAAAAACAGGTTGACGGGACGGGAAAAAAATTGTATCATATTTCTTGGGGCGGCCGTACCGTCCAAAGGAGGGGAAAGATGCAGACAAACGAGATCGTTCTTCTGATCGTATCGATGGCGGTATGCTTTTTCTGGTGGCAGGTGGAAGCGAGCGGCTGTATCGGGAACAGGCCCTATTCTGCCTGGTATGAAACGCATTTTTTGGCGGAAAAGAGGGGGATCTGTTCGCTCATTTACTATAAACCCAAACATTTCGGCAGATACACGCTGTACGAGGCTCTCTGCTTTTTTCTGTCTTTTTTGCAGCTTTTCGTGCAGGGGATCATGGCGCTTTTTTTAGGCTTGGACATGATCCCGTCGGCGGCGTTTTTGGCGGTTTGCCTGGGCATGATGGGCGCGGCGGTGCTAGTGGGGCTGGCGATCGTGATTTTAAACGACATCGGCTCTCATCTGGACGAAAAAAAGAAATTTTATCTTGAAAGGGGAGAAAGGGAGATACTTAAAAACGCGGAGGAACTTCCGCGGGCGCTTGCGGCGGGAAGACAGGGAAAACTGCTTGCAAAAATAATGCAGGTCAGGAGAGAAAAGACGAACAACGGCTATTTTACGATTTATAATCTGCGCGACTCCTATATAGCGGAATTGGAGCACGCAAAAAAGAGTGCGAAAAAAACGGAAGAGGTCAACAGAAGATACATAGAATATTTTAAAAATATAGAAGATTTTGTGGTCGTTCGCGAGAAAGAGAACGGAGTCCTCGTGTTTAAGAACGAAACTTTGATGCAAGACATCCCGTCCTGCAAATAATAAAAAAATTTCAACAAAGAACCCGCCGCAAAAGCAAATATTTTGCGGCGGGTTCTTTGTTTGTTTTGTCGAAGCGGGAAAGTCGGTGCAAAACAAGAGGGTTATTCTCTTGCTAAAAGGCGATCGAGGGAAATTTGAAAGTACAGGGACAGCTGATAGCAGATCTCAAGACTGGGGATATAATTCTTTTGTTTCCACGTGGAAAACTGACTGCGGGAGATCCCGATTTCGGCGGCGATCGTCCCGTATTTTTTATTTGCCTGTGTTTTCAGTTGCTCCAGCCTTTGGATAAAGGATATGTTGTCCAGTGTCTTTTTTGTTGTGTTTTCGTCCGAAAGTCCGAGAAGATAGTCGACAGACTCTTCCAGATAGTCGGCAATTCTTATAAGAGTGCGCGTGCTCGGGATCAATCCTGTTCTTATTGCACGGATAAATACGTCTTTGCTGATACCTATGTCTTTTGCAATCTCAGCTTTGCTGCGCGTATCTCCTTGAAAGGCTTTTGCCAATCTCGTCTGAAAAACAGAGGAAACGGAAAAATCGATGTCGTTTAAATTTGGCATTTTTTGTTCTCCCCCAAAGTCTTACAAGTGGCCTTTTATTTTTCGGATAATTTATTTTAACAGATATGTTTTTCGTCAGGAAGGGCAGAAAACATTTAACTTAAAAAGTTATAAATGTTCTATTTTCTATTTGCTTTAACACTGAGTTAATGATAAAATATAATCGTACTCAAAAAGTACAAGATTATAGAAAATAGAACATTTTAATCAAAAGGAGGAAAACCGTGAGAAAAGATGCCTTTGTCAAAAACGTCGGAAAGTGTAAAAGGGAAGAGGAACTTGTGTGCAACAGATCGGATGAGGAAACTCGTGTCGGCAAAGGAGAAAAAAGCGTGGATAAGAGTAAATCGGATAAAAAAGACAGATCAGCCGAAGAAAGGGACGAAAGGGCGGTCGGAACAGAGGAAAAACTGATTGCTGAAAATGAAAGGCTATATAAAGAACTTCAAAAACAAAACATTTATTCTTTGAGAGTTTACGGGAGAAGGGTAGGTGTTTCCCGACCTACTTCCAAAAGAAAGAGAGAACTGATCGTTGAGATCATGAAAATTCTGACGGGAACAGAGCCGCCGTCTGAGAGGAGCGGCAGAGGAGCGCCGCCGAAATCGAACAGCTTTGGGGAGGAAGAACTTTCCAGGACGGCTGATCGGGGGGATGTGTCTGCCATGCTGGAACTTACTTTAAAAGAATTTACCGTTTTGGCGGAACTTGTCTGCTTGGGAAATATTATTACGGAAGCGACTGCGGAAGAGGAACAAACACGTCGGTGTCGTGAATTGACTTATAAAATTTGTCGACAATATTCAAGATTTTTAAACGCAACAGGGACGAAAGGGAAAAATCGGACGAAAACAAAAAGTGAGGGGTAAAAAACATAGGAAGTCTTATTGTTGTCCGCAAAGGGCAGGCATTGGCAAGGCCTGATTTTATGTAGCGCGGGCTTTTCTGCATTAGGGCAATGCAGGAAAAACGGCTTTGTCGTAATTTTTGTCCGTTGCCGTGACAGACAGAGAATTTTCCTTTGATTTTCGGTCAAACTATTGAAATATGGCCGAAATGATGTTATCATTGTGTTGCGGCGCGCGGGAAATGAAAAAAAATCACAAACTTCGTTGAATTGCGTAACTTTCGGAAATTTTTAAAAATTTTCTTTCCCGATTTGACAAAATTCCCTGCATTTGATAAAATTTTATCGATAAAAAGTTATCAATAAACTTTTATCGATTTCTGTGTGAGGGGAGCGGGTGAAATGGGGAACAACAAAGAAATAACCAACATTTCCAAAGCGACCATCGGCAGAATGCCGTCGTATCTGCGTTTTCTTAAAGAGAAAGAGCTGGCGGGGGAGAGGACGATCTCATCCACGGCGATCGCGGAGGAGCTGAGCCTTAACGCGGTGCAGGTGCGCAAGGACCTGGCAGTCATCAGTTCGGTTGCGGGCAAGCCCAAGCTGGGGTTTGAGATTGCCGATCTGATCGCAGACATCAACCGTTTTCTCGGTTACGACAACGTGACGGACGCGGTTTAGGTGGGCGCAGGCGCACTGGGCAGGGCGCAAGTTGGATACGGCGGATTTAAAAATTACGGACTGAACATCGTTGCGGCGTTTGATTCTTCGCCCGAGCTGATCGGGAAGAGTTTCGGAGGCGTGCAGGTGTTCGACGCGGCGGAAACGTCGCGGCTCGTGCGGCGGCTGAACGTTCTGATCGGGATCATTGCGGTCCCCAAAGAGGCGGCACAGCAGGTGGCGGACGAGCTTGTGGAAGGGGGCGTACGCGCGATATGGAATTTTGCGCCCGCAAATCTTGTCCTTCCGCAGGGAATTGCAGTTAAAAACGAGGATATGGCGGCATCGCTTGCGATCCTGTCCAAACGCCTCGCGGAAATTTTAAACAGCGAAAAATAATTTTTAGCAAGGAGAGGTCAAATGGAGAACGAAAAGATCGTAGACTCGGTCGAAGCCTTGATGGCGAAGATCGAACAGGTCAGGAAAGCGCAGGAAATTTTTGCAACCTACACGCAGGAGCAGGTGGACAAGATCTTCGCTGCGGCTGCGCTCGCTGCCAATAACCAGCGTATCCCCCTCGCCAAAATGGCGGTTGCGGAAACGGGCATGGGCATTGTGGAAGACAAGGTCATCAAAAATCACTACGCGGCAGAGTATATTTATAACACCTACAAACACACCAAAACGGTGGGCGTCATCGAAGAGGACGCGGCTTACGGTGTGAAAAAGGTTGCTGAGCCTATCGGCGTCGTCGCGGCGGTCATTCCTACCACCAACCCGACTTCCACGGCGATCTTCAAAACGCTCATTTGCCTGAAAACGCGCAACGGTATCATCATCAGCCCGCACCCCCGTGCAAAGAACTGCACCATCGCGGCTGCGAAAGTCGTTTTGGATGCGGCTGTCAAGGCCGGTGCTCCTGAGGGCATCATCGGCTGGATCGATGTTCCTTCCCTCGACATGACCACCACGTTGATGAAGACGGCAGACATCATCCTTGCTACG
Source organism: uncultured Bacillota bacterium (assembly GCA_949292885.1). Taxonomy (GTDB): domain Bacteria; phylum Bacillota; class Clostridia; order Christensenellales; family Borkfalkiaceae; genus Borkfalkia. The sequence goes on along the minus strand of CASFBD010000009.1, from coordinate 9,733 downwards.
GGCGGCCCCGGCATGGTGCGCAGCGCGTACTCTTCCGGTAAACCCGCTCTGGGCGTCGGTGCAGGCAACACGCCCGCCATCATCGACGAAACGGCGGACATCACCGTTGCCGTCAACTCCATCATTCATTCCAAGACGTTCGATAACGGTCTGATCTGCGCGTCCGAGCAGTCTGTCATTGCAGAAGACTCTGTTTATGATGCGGTCAAGGCAGAATTTGTAAAGCGCGGCTGCCATATCCTTTCCGACGAGGAAAAGGACAAAGTTCGCAGCACCATGATCATCAACGGCGCGCTGAACGCCAAGATCGTCGGACAGAGCGCTCCCAAGATCGCGGAAATTTGCGGATTCACTGTTGAACCCACCGCAAAGATCCTCATCGGTGAAGTGGAGAGCGTGGAGCTGGAAGAAGCGTTTGCGCACGAAAAACTTTCCCCCGTGCTCGCTCTGTACCGTGCAAAGGATTTTGACGAAGCGGTCGCAAAGGCAGAGCGCCTGATCGCGGACGGCGGCTACGGCCATACCTCTTCCCTGTATATCAATCAGGTCACCGAAAAGGCAAAGATCGCAAAGTGGCAGGAAGCGATGAAGACCTGCCGTATGCTGATCAACATTCCCTCTTCGCAGGGCGCTATCGGCGATATCTATAACTTCAAACTCACCCCTTCGCTCACCCTCGGCTGCGGCAGCTGGGGCGGCAACTCGGTTTCCGAAAACGTCGGTGTCAAACACCTTCTGAACATCAAAACCTTAGCGGAGAGGAGAGAAAATATGCTTTGGCTCAGATTGCCTGAAAAAGTTTACCACAAGAAGGGCTGCCTGCCCGTCGCTCTGGACGAACTCAAAAACGTCATGGGCAAGAAGAAGGCATTCATCGTCACCGATAAATTCCTGTACGAAAACAACTATATCAAACCCATCACGGACAAGCTGGACGAAATGGGGATCCGTTATACCTGCTTCTACAACGTCGCACCTGACCCGAACCTCGCCTGCGCGAAAGAAGGCGCAAAACTGATGGCGGAATTCCAGCCGGATACCATCATCGCTCTGGGCGGCGGCTCGGCTATGGATGCCGGCAAGATCATGTGGGTGCTGTACGAACATCCCGAAGTGGACTTCCTGGATATGGCAATGCGCTTTATGGATATCCGCAAACGTGTCTACACCTTCCCCAAGATGGGTGAAAAGGCATACTTCATCGCCATTCCTACCTCCGCCGGTACGGGTTCCGAAGTGACGCCGTTCGCGGTCATCACCGACGAGACGACGGGCATCAAGTATCCTCTGGCAGACTATGAACTGCTCCCGAAGATGGCGATCATCGATGCGGACTTCATGATGAATATGCCGAAGGGCCTCACCTCTGCTTCCGGTATCGACGCCCTCACGCACGCTCTCGAAGCATATGCTTCCATCATGGCTACTCCTTACACGGACGGCCAGGCTCTGGTTGCCGCAAAGACGATTTTCGAGTATCTGCCCCGCGCTTATGCAAACGGCGCAAACGATCCCGAAGCGCGTGAAAGAATGGCGGACGCTTCCACCATGGCAGGTATCGCGTTTGCAAACGCATTCCTCGGCGTATGCCACTCCATGGCGCACAAGCTGGGTGCATTCCATCACCTGCCGCACGGCGTTGCCAACGCGCTGATGATCTGCGAAGTCATCCGCTTCAACAGCGCAGAAGTTCCCACCAAGATGGGCACCTTCCCGCAGTACGCTTATCCTCATACCAAGAGAAGATATGCCGAGTTTGCAGAATTCCTCGGTCTGGGCGGAAAGGACGACGACGCTAAGGTGAAAAACCTCATCAAGGCGATCGAAGAACTCAAAGAAAAGGTCGGCATCAAAAAGACCATCAAAGATTACGGCGTGGACGAAAAGAACTTCCTCGACCGTCTCGACGAGATGTGCGAACAGGCGTTCGACGACCAGTGCACGGGCGCGAACCCTCGCTATCCGCTCATTTCCGAAATCAAAGAAATGTATCTCAAGTGCTATTACGGTAAATAAGGAGGGGAATCAAAATGGCAGAAATCATTCAGAAAACGGACAAAAAGACCATTTACAGAGAAGGAAAAACGCTTGTCAAGCTTTTCAACGAAAGCTATCCCAAGTCTGACGTGCTCAACGAGGCGCTCAACACGGCGCGCGTGGAAGAGGGGACATCCCTCAATGTTCCCGCCGTGCACGAAGTGACCAAGGTCAACGGTGAATGGGCGATCATCCTCGACTACGTCGAAGGCAAGACCATGCAGCAGCTGATGGACGAAAACCCCGACAAGATGCAGCAGTATCTGGAAGAGTTTGTCGATCTGCAGGTGGAAGTGCTTTCTCAGAAAGTTCCTTTGCTCACCAAGCTCAAGGATAAGATGCACCGCAAGATCAGCTCCACGAAATTTGACAAGACCACCCGTTACGATCTGCATATCCTGCTCGATTCCCTGCCCGCGCACGACAAACTCTGCCACGGTGACTTCAACCCTGGCAACATCATTGTCAGCCCGGATGGCAGAAAGTTCATCATCGACTGGGCGCACGCAACGCAGGGCAATGCCCGCTGCGACGCGGCTCGCACATATCTCCTGTTCAAGCTGGAAGGAAAGGACGCCGTTGCGGAAGAATACCTCAAACTCTTCTGCGAAAAGACCGGCATCGCCAAACAGCTGGTGCAGAAGGCACTCCCCATCGTTGCCGCCAGCCAGACCACCAAGGCTGTTCCCGAAGAACAGGCGTTCCTGGAAAAATGGGTCAACGTTGTCGATTACGAATAATCTTTATCAAAGGCGCGCAGCCGCAGGCTGCGCGCCTTTTTTTTTGAAAATTTCAGCAGGGAGAACAATTTTTCTGATAAAAAACAGACTTTGCGGAGTTTCCTTTTTTTATTATAAAATTGACAGAGTACAAAACTCATAGTATAATAGAAATCAAGCAATATAAATTCAAAAAGGAGAAAATTATGCGTGCGACCGTATTTGCGGACAAGCACATGAAGATTGGAGAGATTCATCCCAATATTTACGGCTCGTTCATCGAACATCTCGGCAGGGCAGTGTATGAAGGCATTTACGAACCGGGCCATCCTGCGGCGGACAAAGACGGATTCCGTAGGGACGTGATCGAGCTCATCAAGGAACTGGGTGTCACCATTGTCCGCTATCCGGGCGGAAATTTCGTTTCCGGTTACGATTGGCGGGACGGCATCGGTAAAGAGCGTAAGACGCGTCTCGATCTCGCCTGGGCGAGTATCGAAAGCAACGAGTTCGGCACGGATGAGTTTATGAAATGGTGCAAACAAGCGGGGGTAGCGCCCATGCTTGCCGTCAATATGGGTACGGGAACGCCCAAGGACGCGCTGGAGTTGCTCGAATACTGCAATCATCCTTCCGGCACGTATTATTCGGATCTGCGCCGTAAAAACGGGTCGGAACAGCCTTACGGCGTAAAATACTGGTGCATTGGCAATGAGATGGACGGCGACTGGCAGATCTGCGGGCTGGATGCCGATTCCTACGGCAGAAAAGCCATGCAGACGGCGCGTATGCTCCGCTGGGCAGACGCAAAGCGTGCGGACGAAGAGGGCGCTCTGCAACTGGTCATCTGCGGCAGCTGCAGCTGCGATATGCCCAGCTATCCCGAATGGGACAGAAAGGTGCTCGAACATACTTACGAAGAGGCAAATCTGCTTTCCATGCACCGTTATTACGGATACGATGCCTCTTCCAAAAATCCTTTGGAAGATTTCCTCGGCAGTGCGGACAATATGAGCGGATTCATCGACGCGGTAAAATCCACAATTCATTATGTACGCACACTCAAACGCAGCAGACACAACGTTTACATCAGTTTTGACGAGTGGAATATCTGGTCGCAGTCCGCGCCCCGCACCGCACCCAACTGGATAAAAGCCCCTCACCTTCTGGAGGACGTATACACTCTCCGCGACGCGTTGGTGTTCGGCGGACTCATGAACGCCCTGCTCAACCACAGCGACGTCGTCAAATGCGCCTGCCTGGCACAGCTGGTCAACGTCATTGCGCCGATCATGACGGAAAAGGGCGGCAAGGTATTGCGACAGAGCACTTTTTATCCCTTCCGTTATGCGGCAAAATACGGCAGGGGAGAAACGGTGCGTACCATCGTCGATTGCGAAAAATTTGAAAACAGGCACGGCACTGCCAATACGCTCAACGTCAGCGTCACGCACGATGCGCAGTCGCGCACCGTATGCGTATTCGCTTGCAACTATGCCCAGTCCGCACAGGACGTCGCGCTTGAACTGCGTTCGTTCGGAGATCTCTCCTGTGCCGAGTTTGTTCAGATGTCAGGCAACGATCTTTCCGCCGCAAACACGTTCGACGCGCCCGATAAGGTCACGCCGCAGGCGTGTGACCGCGTTGCGGTCCGAGACGGAAAGGCAAACATCAGGCTGGCTCCGCTCAGCTGGAACTTCTTGCGTTTTACCTATTAAAAAAGAGTATGAGTATCGAATTTTACGGAGAGATCTCCGAACCTTCAAAAAAACAAACAGAACGTCTCAAACGAATGTATTTCGCCCGTTGGGTGTATATACTCGCCGGTGTTCTTGCCGCAGTTGCGCTCGTCGTTGCTTTTACGCGTCCGGGCTTGTATTTTCTCGTTCCTCTCGTCTTTGCTGCATTGCTCGGCGGCGCAGGGATCCTGTTCGTCCGTCTGCCGTACGGCAGAAAGGTCTTTTCGCCCTGGAAAGTACGCGTGGTCATCGACGGCGACGACATTATCTGGATACAGTACCTCCCGCAGGGAGAAACTGTCAGAAAGAAAAAATATCAGGACATCAAAAAGGTGTTCCGCACTCCTTCCTGCTATTATCTCATTTACAACGACGTGTCCAATGCCATCGTGTGCGAGCGCTGTCTGCTCAAACGCGGTACCTTTGACGCCTTTGAAATGTATTTTGAAGGTAAGATCGTCAATAAACAAATTCCCGTATAAAAAAAGGGACAGGCCGGATTGCCTGTCCTTTTTTTATTCGTCAAGGATGCTTCCGTCCGTTCGTATGGTAATGACCTGCCAGGGAATAAATTTCCCGCTTGCCTGTAAGGCGCGTTTTGCGGCGTTTTCAATGCCGCCGCAGCAGGGTACTTCCATGCGTACTACGGTCAGACTCTTTATCTCGTTGTTTTGCAAAATGGCAGTCAGCTTTTCCGCATAATCTCCCTCGTCCAGTTTGGGACACCCGATCAGCGTCACGCGGTTGCGGATAAATTTTGCGTGAAAATTTCCGTAAGCATAAGCCGTGCAATCCGCCGCCACCAGCAGGTTTGCCCCTTCAAAGTAAGGCGCCCGCACAGGCACCAGCTTGATCTGCACGGGCCATTGGGAAAGTTCGCTTTCAAACGTGCTTGTACTGCACGCAGTATGTTCCCTGCGCTCGATGCGCCTGCTCTGCGTTCCGGGGCACCCGCAGGGCAGGGGCGTCTGTGCCTTTTGCGCTTTTGCCGCTTTCACTGCTTCTTCGTTGTAGGCAGGCGCTTCCCGCTCTTCAAAGGAAATGGCGTTCACGGGGCAGGCGGGCAGGCAATCTCCCAATCCGTCGCAATAGTCCTCGCGCAAAAGTTTTGCCTTGCCGTTTACCATGCCGATGGCGCCCTCGTGGCAGGCTTGCGCGCAGAGCCCGCATCCGTTGCACTTTTCTTCGTCGATTTTAATGATCTTTCTCTTCATGTCTTTCTCCTTTTCTTGCTTTTGCCTCTCCAGTATAGTATAATGGAACAGAAAAATCCGTTGTAATTACAACAAAAAGGAAGGAAGAATGCAGGCGGAAGATCTGCCCCTGTTTGCAGGGATCAAAGAAAAAGAGCGGGCGGTGCGCACCCTTACGTTGCGCGAAGTGCAATACCCGCGCGGCGGGAGAGTGCTGACGGCAGGGGATACTTGCGGCAGTATAGGGGTACTCGAATCGGGCGGCGCGGACATCGTGCGTGAGGATGCAGGAGGCGATCCTGTCACCGTGGCGCACATCGGGGAGGGGGAAATGTTTGCGGAAGCGTTTGCCTGTTCCGGGGAAAGGCTGACCGTCAGCGTGGTGGCAACGCTTCCCTCGCGCGTGCTTTGGCTGAGTGCCGAGCGGCTGCTTTCTGGTGCGGAACCGCAGGTCACGTCCAACGCTCTGCGGCTGTTTGCCCGTAAAAACCTGTATCTGACACAGAGGATCGAGCACCTTTCGCGGCGGACGCTGGAGGGGAAAGTCCTTTCCTACCTTCGTTCGGTCAGCCGCAGGGAGGGTACAAATACTTTCAGCATTCCGTTCAGCAGACAGGGGCTTGCCGATTTTTTGGGGTGTGACCGTTCGGCGCTCTCGGCGGTGTTGTCCGGGCTGAAGGCGCGCGGCGTGCTCGATTATCATAAAAACACCTTTCGCCTGCAGTGAAAACGAGGCGGAACGCATCGCGTTCCGCCTCGTCAGAAATCAAAAATATTTTACCCGCGTGGGATCGTAAAAACCTTTGGCAGCGGGGGATTCGTCCGCAACGCCCACGGCGACGATCGCCACGGGAACGCCTTCGCATCCCAGTACTTCTTTTACCAGGGAGGTGCGCGGTTCGCTGGGATAACAGCCGCACCAGCAGGAGCCGTATCCGAGGTCGAGCGCCTGCAACAGAATGTTTTCGATGGCGGCGCCGCAATCCTGCGGCCAGAAACCGTGGTTGGGTTGCAGATCGGGGCGCCCGCATACCACAATGGCAAGGCTTGCCGTCTGCAGCATTCTGCTGGCGGGGTGCGTCTGCATCAGTTTGTCCAGCATTTCCCTCTTGTCTGTCACGTAAAATTCCCAGGGACGGCTGTTCACGGCGCTGGGCGCCATCATCGCAGCTTCCAGAATGGTTCGGACGTGTTCGGAGGGGATCACTGCTCCCTGTCTGTATTTGCGCACGCTCCTGCGCGCGCGGATGGCTTCATAACACTGCATGGCTTTTTCTCCCGTTTTCTTTTTATTATAAGCGAGGGAAAAGGTTTTGTCAACAGGGGGCAAAAAAAGAAGTCTGTCGCAGAATTGTTGAAATTTTGCCGATGATGTGGTACTATAAATGGGAAAGGAGAGAGAGGATGCAACAGGCACAGAAGCAAACGCTATTCGAGACCGCGGAAGGGGAAGAGCCGATCCTGAGGGAAGGTGAATCCGTTGAGGAATTGTTTGAAGGTGGGCTCAAGATCATTCAGAATAAAAAATTGTATCGCTTTACCAGCGATTCCATTCTTCTGACCAGGTTCTGCAGGGCAAAGAAAGGGGACGTTGTTGCAGATTTTTGCGCGGGCAGCGGTGTGGTGGGGATGCACTTTTACGGCCTGCATCCGCAGATCGCATCCGTTACGATGTTTGAAATGCAGGAAGAGCTTTCGCAGATGAGCGAGCGTTCCGTTGTCCTCAACGGGCTTACAAATTTCACGGCGGTGTGCTGCCGCCTGCAGGACATTCCCAAGGAATACTGTGAAAAGTTTTCCGTCGTTTTGTGCAATCCTCCGTATGAGCGCGGCGGATTTTCCAAAGAGGATTATAAAAAAGCCATCTGCCGCAAGGAGATCACGCTCACCCTTCCCGAATTGACGCAAGCGGCTGCCAAGGCGCTCAAATGCGGGGGCAGGTTTGCGCTTGTTCACCGTGCGGACAGGCTCGCGGAAGTGCTGTATCATATGAAGGCGCGCTCTCTCGAACCGAAACGCCTGCAATTCGTGCGGGGCAGGGAGGGGACAAAGCCTTACCTCGTGCTGGTAGAGGGCGTCAAGTGCGGCAAAGAGGGGTTGGATATTTTGCCCGATCAGGTCAACGTGCGAGGCGAACACTTTTAAATTTACGCACGATCGTACAAAAAAAGAGGTTACGTATGGTTTATTTTGTTGCAACACCCATCGGAAATCTGGGGGATATCTCCCTGCGGGCGCTGGATACGTTGCGCGCCGCAGACGTAATTTTCTGCGAGGATACCAGGCACTCGCTTAAACTTCTCAATCATTACGAGATCAAAAAACCGCTCGTCGCCTGCCATAAATTCAACGAACTTGCCGCGGCGGAAAAACTTCTTTCCCTTGTAAAAGAGGGAAAAACTGTCGCTGTGGTAACGGATGCGGGCACGCCCGTCATTTCCGATCCCGGCAATCTGCTGGTGCAGGCGCTGCGCGGCGCAGGGGAAGAGTACACGCTCATTCCCGGTGCGTGCGCGTTTGTGTCGGCTCTGGTGCTTTCGGGATTTCCTGCAGATAAATTTGCGTTTCTCGGATTTTTACGCGGCAAAAACAGCGAAAAGAAGGAGTTTTTGCAACGATATGCGGAATTTGACGGGACGCTTATCTTTTATTCCGCGCCGCAGGATGTGGATGCGGACATCAAGCTGCTTGCGGACGCTTTTGGGGAACGGAATGCGTGTGCAGTGCGTGAGATCACAAAAGTTCACGAAAGCGTGGAAAATTTTCAGCTTTCTCAGGGACTTCCCGGCGAAAAGCGCGGAGAGTATGTTCTGTTGGTGCAGGGAGGCGCGCCTCGGGAAAACCCGCTGAACGCCCTCTCCGAAGAGGAACACATCGAACATTATCTTCGCCAGGGTATGAGTACGAAAGAGGCGCTTAAAGCCGCCGCAAAGGACAGGGGAGTTTCCAAAAGCGATTTATACAAATTTACGTTCAGAGATAAAAAATAATGTTCTCATTTTTGCAATACGTCTGCATATTTTCTGCGCAAAAATAAAATTCTACCGCAATTCGACAACCTTCTAATGCAAGTGGTTGACGATTTTTGTTTCCGTTGTTACAATAAAAACAGAAATCAGGGAGGTCGTGTATGAACCGGTTCGGAAATTATCTGTATACGCTCCGCCGAGGAAAGGGAATGACACAGGCGGAACTTGCCGATTTGCTGGGCATTACAAACAAAGCCGTTTCCAAATGGGAAACGGGGGAGGCTTTTCCCGAAACGGCTCAGCTTGTACCGCTGGCGGATATTTTCGGGGTGTCGGTAGACGATCTTTTGCGCGGCGGCTCTCAAACGGAGGAAGCGCCGGAAAAAAAGGAGCCTTTGGAGGAAGTCAGGTCCGAAATATGGACGGAGAAAATATATTCGGAAGAGGAAATCGACCGTATAGCCCAAAAATACCGACCGGAAAGCTGGAACATCAAATTCGCTCTCTTGATCGGCTTGGGAATATTGCTTGCCGCGGCGGGGATCGTCGCGCTTGTTTTGGCCGGAGTGTTATCGGGAAAGGAAAGTGTGCATCTGTTTTTTGCCGTTATCCTGATCGCGTGCCTTACCCTTGCTGCGGGTATCTTTACTGCGGCAGGAATTATTCACGAGCGGTATTTCCTTCCCGTTGAGGCGGAAAACTGGAAAGCGCGCGTGCGCAGGTTTATTTTGTTTATGGTTGCAGGAATCATTCTTGGCGGTGCAGGAATTTGTGTTTTTTTATGCAGCGGATTTTATGCCGAAGGAGGTATTTTTGAGAATAAGGCTGTGCTTGCTGCCTGTATCGGCGGAGGACTGGCTTTGTTTGCGCTGGCGGCATTCTTTTTTGTGTACGGAGGCATCACGTGGGACGCTTTCTGTAAAAAAGCTTTTGAAAAAGAGTATGAAAAGGAGCAGAGCGAGATCCTGAAAATTATCAAGGAGCTAACTATTGAAAAGTCAAGCAAAAAAGAGAAAGAATTATAAAAATTTTTGGAGAAAAAAAGAGCACGACGAAAAAGCGGGGTAAGCCGCTTG